>CAZWNO010000173.1:0-7096 GCA_964635845.1 uncultured Chromatiales bacterium | reverse complement strand
TAATGTCCTAAGGAAGGATAGTTCCGAGGAGACAATCAAGCGGAAGTTGAGGGAAAGGCTTGCGGGCACAATGGTGTTTGTTGTGCTAGTCGGTGAGAATACCAAGTATTTGTACAAATTCGTCAAATGGGAAATTGAATACGCCGTCGAGAAAGATATCCCAATTATAGTTGTAAATCTGAATAAACAGCGTTCAAAGGATGCGGATTTGTGCCCTCCAATTATCAGAGACCACCTCGCGATACATGTATCGTATCATCAATCAATCATTGATCACGCGCTGAACAATTGGCCTAGCGAGCATGCAGCGCACCGAAAGGCAAAAGAGGGCGGGCCGTATCATTACGCTGCTCAAATCTACGATGGTCTGGGGATAAAATAGATCAAATTCGTACGGAATACGCGGATTACTGGACCAAAACTGTTATCAATAAGTAATGGAGTATCCAATGGCTGGGGCGTTAACTCACATGGCTATCGTGCGCAAGGCGCATGGCAAGATCGCAACAGTGAAAGAGCTAAATAAAACGCTTGTCGCGGGAAAGGACTTTGTGATGCTCGGCAGCGTGAGTCCTGATATACCGTATCTATCACATACGAGAATCATGGAGAATCTCCTATCTGAAGGGAAAATCGCGGATGTCCGCTGGGCGGATATCATGCATTATTACTCTTCAAAAGGCATGGTAGAGAATGCAGTACACACTCTTTCCGTTACCAGCAAGAACGCCAACTGGTATGCACAATTAGCGTGGCTCTTAGGCTACATGAGCCACCTCGTGGCTGATGCTACCGTTCATCCTGTTGTCGAGCTTATAGTTGGTCCGTGTGCCCGTGAGGCATCAATGAAGGAGCATCGAATCTGTGAGATGACGCAAGATGTTCTCGTAATTCAGCAGGCGGAAAACAACAAGGTCTACGTTGGTGATTACGCGGGTTTAGTGGCAAATTGCGGTGACCGGCCGGAATATAAAGCGGTCATGGAGTTCTGGTCGAAACATCTTCATGTCAGCACGCCGATGTTGTCGAGCCCGAATATGTCGAGCTACACCAATTCATATCTGACGATGATCGATCTTGCAGATGGTGGCACGATTGCCAAAGCCTGCCGTCACCTCGGTATCGATTTAGCCTATCTGAGGCCCGAAGATGTAGATACTTCGACAAGGTCAAAATACTACACAAATGTTCCACTGCCCACGGGTAAGCAGAATGCATCATTTTATGATGATGTTTTCATGAAGGCGGTAGAGCATACCGTATTGGTATGGATGGATCTGTATAACAGCCTGTTTACAAAGAAAAACATTGTGTTTAGGTTACCGGATTGGAACTTGGATACTGGGATAGAGAGAAATACCGGTTCTCAAACGATATGGAGGTCGTAATGAAGAGGATGAAAAGAACCGCTCTTGTTGCATGCTTATTTCTAGCCATAGGTTGTAGTAGCAGGGAACTGCTAGACGAACGTTATGGTGATTTAGGGCTAGCTGCGAATCAGTTGAACGCAATGCTCGATGTCAAATATGAAGGTATGCCGCCTCTCTCGCTGTCCAGTGAAGAGATACGACAAGCATTGTTGCCGAATTTCAAATCGTTGTATGGAAAACTATCTGGATACAATATCTCTATCGTCAGATCGGAGAGTGGATTCGGTATTGCCATTCGAGATGGAGATTCGTTAATCATGATAGATTGCGCATCCACAAACGATTCAACGGATTACTGGTTTTATGGAGAAAATCCTCCGACGGTGCCGGACAATCCCTGTAGGTAGTACAATATTCGGAAAATATCCTTGGGTCTGTCCAGGCTGGCAACTGGACTCTATTCCGTAATGAGAATGAACGCATAAACTGAATAAGGAAATGCGATGCCGAGATCAGATCTCTCCGAACTGGTGTTGAACGAGCTTCTCGGTCCATCCATTGGACCGAACGAGGAAGTTCCCGAGACCCACGTCAACTCCCGATACATCCTCGGCATGATCGCACCGCGGAAGAATGCCAACGCCGAAATCCCGCTGCCTTTTCATGAACCCGAGGATTCGGATGACCCAGCTGCTGATATTTCCGGGCCCGGGAGAGATGATGAAATCATCGACGGTCCCGAGCAGGCTGGTGATGACGATGGAGGCGATGCAACTTCTCCCACGCGCGCTTCACTTATCCCGACCTCGATCGGAATGACATGCTCAGTCGCAGGAAATGTGCGAGAACTTTACGTGACGGCACGATGGGGAAGATACGAGCGTGCGGATTCGGAAACGCTGGAGACGGACAAGGGAAAACCGAAGAAAGTATGGAAGCGTGTGCCCTGTGGTGGGGAACTGCGTGCCGTTCAGGTGAAACCTGGTGTGATTGATGAACTCATACCCGATTCTTCCTGTCCCGATGTGCTCATACAGGGCAAGATCACGGAATACGACGGCCACTGGCTTGTGACGCTCTTTCTTGTCAACGCACAGTTGGCCATGGAACCCGCAAAAGCGGATGATCGATGGCTGTTCCAGGCGGAGCTCGAAGTTGGGGGAACAGCCGGGTCGGCGGTATTCGTCAAACGGACGCCGAATGTGGGAATCGGGAATACCGACGGGATCGATCACGTCGAGCGGGTTGCGATGGACATGCTGTACCGGGACCATGTGGAATTCGCCGTCGGTCATGGCACGAGCGTTCATGCCCAGGTGTCGGCGGATGATCCTCGCAGGGCTGTGTCCATAGTGACACGGGCCGTGCCCGTATACGAGGTGCCGCAGCAGACTCCGCGCACAATGCAGGATGACCTCCGGCTCGAAGACCTGGTGCTGGACATGAAATCATTCGCCGATGCTGCCTCGGAAGCAATACCTTCCATGCTTTCACCGCTCCCTGATGCATACGAGGCGTGGATCGTGGATCAATCGCGGAGAATTACTGTCGAGCCTGAACTGGAGCAATATCGGGAGGCGGCCGAATCGGCCTTGAAGCGATGCCGGGAGACACGGGAGCGGATTTCCGCGGGTATTGCCCTGCTTGCCCGTGACGAAACGGCCATGGACGCGTTCCGTTTCTGCAACCGGGTCATGTCCCTGCAGCGAGTCCGGACGATCTATACCCGTGAGGTGCGCCGGAAGAACAACCCTGTGTTGGCGGATATCGATATACCGACAAACAGGTCCTGGTATCCGTTCCAGCTCGCCTTCGTGATCATGAACCTTCCGTCGCTGGCGGATCCCGGCCATGCGGAACGCGCGACGGGTACGGCAACGGCGGACCTGCTGTGGTTCCCGACGGGCGGCGGAAAGACGGAGGCCTATCTCGGGCTCGCGGCGTTTGCCATCGGCATCCGCCGATTGCAGGGGGTCGTCGACGGGTATGACGGCGAGCATGGCGTCGTCGTGCTGATGCGCTATACGCTGCGCGTCCTGACCCTGCAGCAGTTCCAGCGAGCCGCAGCCCTCATCTGCGCCTGCGAGGTGCTGCGACGTGAGGCCGTGACCGCGGGGAATCCGAAATGGGGAACGGAACCGTTTCGCATCGGGCTCTGGGTCGGCCAGCGTACCACCCCGAATACGAACGCACAGGCTGACGAAGCCGTGCGCCAGCTCCGGGGCAATCAGTACTGGAACGCCCAGCACGGGGGCATCGGATCTCCGCACCAGGTGACGAATTGTCCGTGGTGTGGCAGCGTCATCGACGGGGGAAAAAACATCGAAGTGGAATCCTATGCGCGCGGCCGAGCCCGGACGCTCATCTACTGCAGCGATCCGCTTGGAACCTGTCCGTTCTCGAAAAGGATCAGCCCCGGAGAAGGCATCCCGCTTCTGGTGGTGGACGAGGAAATTTACCGTCGTCTGCCGGCGCTGCTCATCGCCACGGTGGACAAGTTTGCCCAGATGCCGTGGAACGGAAAAGTGCAGATGCTGTTCGGACGCGTGACACAGTTTTGCCCGCGGCATGGCTTCGTTTCCCCGGAGATGGAAGATTCAGACCACCGTCCGGCAGGGCTGCATCAGCAATCCGAGCTGAAACCCCACCCGCCGTTGCGGCCGCCGGATCTGATCATCCAGGATGAACTCCATCTGATCAGCGGTCCGCTCGGATCGCTCACCGGTCTTTACGAAACGGCCGTGGACGAATTGTGCAGCTGGGAGCTGGCAGGCCGGCGGGCACTCCCTAAAGTCGTGGCTTCCACGGCGACGGTCCGTCGCGCTTCCGAGCAGGTGCAGCAGGTGTTCGCGCGCAGACTCGCCGTGTTTCCGCCGCACGGCCTCGACGCGCGTGACAACTTTTTCTCGCTGCAGCGCGAGGCCGATGAAAAGCATCCCGGCCGTCTGTACCTCGGAATCTGCGCGCCTGGCTTCCGCATCAAGGCGTTGATGATCCGCGTCTATACCGCGCTGCTTGCGGCGGGACAGAAACTCTACGACGATCACGGCGCCACGGCCGATCCGTGGATGACACTGGTGGGGTATTTCAATTCGCTTCGCGAACTTGGCGGCATGCGCCGCCTCGTCGATGACGATATCCAGGCGCGCCTGTGGCGCATGGTCGAACATGGTCTCGGCAGACGGAAACAGCCCATGGTCGAAGAACTCACCTCTCGCATTGACGCGACCGGGATTCCCGTGATTCTCGACAAGATGGAACTGGATTTCGATCCGGTCAAGGATCGGGAAAACGAAGCCGCACGGAAAGCCAGGAAACATCCTCCGCACCCGCGTCCCATCGACGTACTGCTCGCCACGAACATGATTTCCGTCGGCGTCGACGTCGGGCGGCTCGGCCTCATGGTGGTGAACGGCCAGCCGAAGGCCACGGCCGAATACATACAGGCGACCAGCCGCGTCGGCCGCGGTACGCCCGGCCTCGTGCTTACGGTATACAACTGGGCGCGGCCGAGGGACCTCTCGCATTATGAGAGTTTCGAACATTATCATGCGACATTCTACAAGCATGTGGAGGCACTCTCCGTCACTCCCTTCGCCGAACGCGCCCTGCAGCGCGGGCTTGCGGGCGTGCTGGTCTCCCTCGTGCGGCTTGCCGCGGAGGAGTACAATCAGAACGGACGCGCCGAGGATATGAACAAGCATCACGAAATCGTGCGGCGCGCGTACGATTCCATCCGTGTTCGCGCCACGGCGATGGGGATTCCCGATGCGGTGATCGAAAAACAGCTGACGCAGCTCCTGGACAAGTGGAGCGATACGGCGGAGAACAAGAAAAAGGCAGGCGCGAACCTGGGGTACAAGGCGGCCAGGGACGGCAAGACCGTCAACCTCCTGCATCCTCCCGCTCCCGGTAAATGGGAAGCGTTCACCTGTCTGCATTCCCTGCGCGACGTGGAGCAGTCGGTGAACCTCGTGCTGTATCCTGATGACCTGCAGGACGGAGGGGAGTCATGAGCGGGAAACGAGCATTGCATGCAGGCGAAGTAAGACTGAATCAGTTCATTTACACCTTCGGCGTCGGCTCGGTGATCGACCTTCCGCATCTTGCGGCATTGGTCATGGGGCTCGATGACTGGGATACGAACCGGCTGACAACGCTGAACGAGGAGCGACTTCTCGCGAAGGTCCGTCGCATTCTTGGTCCCCAGGTGCAGCGTCTGGTGCTGCCGCCGATGCCGGATCCGGAGAGCATGCAGTTGTCCGGCGCGGAGGATTGGGAACAACGGAGAATCGGCGTGCCCGTCACGCCCTTCCCGCAGTGGATGCGATGCACGGCCTGCGGACTGCTCGCCGGTCTGCATTCGGGGCTGTTCACATTTGAGTCCCACCCGTTCCGCGCGGACAGGCTCCGCTACGTCCATGCCAATTGCGACCGGCTCACCAAACCCGTCGCCGTACCGGCGCGCTTCCTCGTCGCCTGCGAACGAGGGCATCTGCAGGATTTCCCGTGGGTAGCCTTCGTGCACGATGGTGGAAGCTGCGACAAACCGAGTCTTCGAATGCTGGAGTTCGGCGTCTCGGGAAGCACGATCGATATCATGATTGCCTGCGACAATTGCGGACAGAAACGTTCCATGGCCCGGGCCTTCGATCCTACGTACGCGAAACGATTCCTGTCCTGCAGGGGAAAGCATCCGCATCTCCGCACGGCCCAGCCCTGTGACGAGAAGCCCAACGTCATCCTGCTCGGCGCGACGAACAGCTGGTTCCCCGTCACGGTGAACCTGCTGAACCTTCCGAAATCGACTGATGAGATCGAGCAGCTCGTCGAGGAACGCTGGGATGTCCTCGGCAAAGTCGCATCGATGGACAATTTCCAGCTCCTTCACGCAATGAACGCACTCAGCGCATTCAGCGCGTATTCGGATGAGGAAATCTGGAAGGCGATACAATCCCGCCGCGCGGCACCAGATGATGAGGCACAGGAGGAAACGGTCAAGCTGCCGGAGTGGCGGCTGCTCAGCAATCCATCCGCCGCTATGGAAACCCGCGATTTCCGTCTCGAGGAGGTCGCCGTTCCCGATGGCTTCGAACCATATATCGACGCAGTCGTGCTGGCGCATCGGCTGCGGGAAGTCCGGGCGCTCATCGGTTTCACCCGGCTCGAATCTCCCGGTGATTACGGTGAGGCCGAAGATCTCCCCGCGGCCCAGCGCGTACCGCTCAGCCGTCAGCCGTCGCCGTATGTTCCCGCGGCGGAGGTGCGCGGGGAAGGCATTTTCATTCGATTCAGTGAGGCGGCATTGCAGAAGTGGCAGGGCAGGGACCCTGTGAAGCAACGGGAGCGCGCATTTCTTGCGGGGCATACACAATGGCGCGCCGCGAGGGGCATCGATCCTCCCAATGCCAATTTCCCCGGCATCCGGTTCATTCTGATCCACAGCTTCGCGCACGCGTTGATGCGGCGCATAGCCATCGAATGCGGATATTCCGCGGCGGGTATCCGCGAACGGATATACACCGAGGAACTGCCTGGAGGCGGGCAGATGGCGGGAGTATTGTTGTATACTTCCGCTCCGGACAGCGAAGGGACCCTTGGCGGGCTGGTACATCTCGGCGAACCGGACCAGCTCGGTCGTTTGCTGCGCTATGCGATGGAAGACATGAAACTCTGTTCGTCCGATCCCCTCTGCGCCGCGCATGATCCCTCCCCCGACGGATCGA
>CAZWNO010000172.1:0-7140 GCA_964635845.1 uncultured Chromatiales bacterium | reverse complement strand
TTCCGGTGTCGGACTGGATGGGCATCCTGCTGAAGCTGAACTACCACACGCGACAGGGCGCGTTCGACGAGACGATCGATACGGGGATACTTCATCCGGAAACCACGACGGGATTGACAACAGTCATCCACAACAAGACGGACTGGACGTTCAGCTACCTCGGATTCGACGCGATGCTGCGCTTCGATCTCGGCGAGACGGGCGCCTACTTCATGGTCGGTCCTTCCTTCGGCTACCTCCTGTCGAACAAGGCCAAGCTGGACCAGGAGATCGTCCAGCCCGACGACATCTACTACAGCGAGGATGTCGACGGACAGAACGTCATCGTCAATTTCTACCGCACGTCGTCCTCCACCGAGGAGGTGTCGGGATTCAAAGACTTGCGCATTGATCTCAAGGCCGGATTCGGCTGGCGATTCGATCTGAACAAAAAGCTGCAGCTGGTGCCGGAACTTTCGTTCGCCTACCCACTCACCGCCATGGTTGATAAGGATTTCAGCCCGTCCTTGATTGATCCCGAACCCGCGGCCGTGTCCGACTGGCCGCACCGGGACGAAGATGAACCGATCGTGTCGACAAATAAGGATTTCAACATGGCCACATTTTTCTTCACCCTCGGCCTTCGCTGGCGCATCGGATCATAGAGGAGGAACGTACCATGAAACAGCTTGCACGCATTGCGACGCTCGTCCTGCCGGTACTGCTCCTCGCCCAGCCGGCATGGGCACAGGATGACAAACCCGTTCGTCCCACGATCACACCGCAGCAATACGACGTGTCGATCCGCGAGATGAGCACGATCAATTCTTCCGATAACGATTTCGCCCCTCTGCTGCTGGGCAACGGACGTGTGATGTACTTCACCTCCGATCGCGACGGCGATCAGAATATCTATACCGCCGTGCAGGGCGCCGGCAACTGGGAGCAGATACAGGCCCTGGGTCCGGAACTGAACACTTCCGGCGACGAGGGCGGCGCCACGATCACTCCGGACGGTCACTGGATGATCTTCACGGCCTGCGACCGTGAGGACGGGCTCGGCGACTGCGACCTGTACATCACCGAATACGTCGGCGGTAGCTGGCGCGACGTCAAGAACCTCGGACCGAATGTCAATTCTCCCTTCTGGGATTCCCAGCCGAGCATCTCCCCCGACGGCCTCATGCTGTACTTTGTTTCCGAACGGCCGGAAGGCTCAGGAGGAACCGACATCTGGATGAGTTCCCGTTCCTACGGCGGAGAGTGGCGTGCCGCCGTGAATCTCGGCCGGGCGATCAACACGGCGGGCGACGAGCTGGCACCCCATGTCGCGGCGGACAACAAGACGCTCTACTTCTCCAGCGACATGCTTCCCGGCATCGGAGGACAGGACGTCTACCGAGCCAACAACACGGGCGGCGGCTGGTCTTCGCCGCAGCATCTCGGCACGCCGGTGAACAGCGAATACGACGATTACTTCACGAGCCTCAAGCTGAACAGTGAGGATATGCTCTTCTCGTCGAACCGCGGAAGCAGCGGCGGAGATCTGGATATTTATCTCGCAATCCCGAATCCCCTGCCCCCGGGCGCGGTGACGACCGTCGTCGGCACGGTGACCGATTCGCAGACCAAGACTCCCCTCGGCGCGACGCTGACCGTGCGCGACATTCAGAGCGATCAGATCCTCAGCAGCTTCCAGAGCGACGATGTGAACGGCGACTACATCGTCGTGCTGCAGCCGGGACGCACCTACGTCATCACCTCCGAAGCACCAGGGTACCTGTTCTATTCCGATCGCTTCGAGGTGCCCGCGGATTCGAAGAACAGCTCGATCCGGAAGGACATCGCCATGACGCGGGATATCGTCCGTCTGCTGGTCTACTTTGATTTCGACAAGGCGACCCTGCAGCCAGCGTCGACGGTCGACCTGAGCCGCGCAGTGGAATGGCTGAAGGCAAATCCCACCGTCAAGGTCGAGCTTGCGGGTCACACCGACAATGTCGGTGCGAGGGATTACAACAAGAAACTGTCGCAGGATCGCGCACAAGCCGTACTCGATTACCTCGTCAGCAAGGGCATCCCCTCCTCCCGTCTTCGCGCGCAGGGATACGGAATGGAAGCGCCCATCGCGACGAATGACGACGATGAAGGACGCTCCATGAACCGCCGGGTTGAATTCCGCGTCCTCCGCTGAGGCACGCATCTTTTTAACCGGCAATCCGCACGATCCCCCACGAACGCGGAAAGGCGCCCCAGGGCGCCTTTCGCTTTGCACGTGGAAGCGAAATGCTACTCAGGCAGCACCGCATCCTGGCGATCGAGTTCGACCTGGAGGAGTTCGATATCCGAATTCTCGAGCAGGGGCCGGATCCGCTCGATCTTGTACGGCTTGAGGTAGTAGATGCGCGTGATGCCGGTGTTCATCAGTGTTTTCAGGCAATGATAGCAGGGGCTCGAGGTGATGTAGATGTACGCGTCGTTGATCTCCACTCCATGCTTGGCGGCCTGCGCGATCGCGTTGATCTCGGCGTGGATCGTGCGGAAGCAGTTCTCCTCTTCCTCACCGTCGGGATTGCGCGAGACGTACACGAGGCAGCCGACGTCCGTGCAGTGCGGCTGTCCCGCGGGCGAACCGTTGTACCCGGTCGCGATCACATTTTTATCCTTGACGATCACCGCGCCTATTTTCGCGCGATTGCAGGTGGCGCGTTCGGCCACGAGCAATGCTATGCGCATGAAGTACTGATCCCAGCTGAGGCGTGTCGACATGAATGCTCCTTGATCGATTGCGTCATGAATATACGGCGGGAGCAACGGACAACGCAACGCGTCGTGCGCGACACCCGATGCGTCCGTCACACGCGATCGTGGCACGGCGGGCATGGGACCGCACAGGAGACGGATCCCGCAATTCTTGAGATTGAGTGAAATCCGACATACCTTACTCGAGGCAGAGGCACACACAACCATTGGTATGGAGCATGGCAGTAAAGACCAGGAAAATATTCGTCATCGATACGAACGTCATCCTCCACGACAGTTCCTGCATCTACAAGTTCGAGGAACATGACGTGGTCATCCCGATTGCCGTTCTCGAGGAACTCGACCAGTTCAAGAAGGGCAACGAATCGCTGAACTTCCACGCGAGGGAATTCGTGCGGGCCCTCGATGCGCTCAGCGGCGACAAGCTGTTCGACGGCGGGGTCAAGATCGGACGCGGCATGGGCAACATCAGCATCCGTCTCGACGAGGAGATCGAGCGCGAGTTCGCGCTCAGCTTCCCGCCGGGCACACCGGATCACCGCATCCTCCACTGCGCCTACATCCTCAACAGGAAATTTCCGAAGCGCCAGCTCATCCTGGTCTCGAAGGATGTCAACCTCCGCATGAAGGCCAAGGGCGTCGGCCTGATGGCGCAGGACTTCGTCAATGACATGGTAAAGGATATCGATACCCTGTATACCGGCAGACGCGTGCTGGAGGATGTCGATGAATCGCTGATCGACGCCCTGTATCAGCCGCCGTACGAGATACCCGCGGACGCCTTCGCCGGTCACGACAGCTTCCGTCCGAACGAGTTCTTCATCGTCCGCTGCGGCAGGAAATCCGCGCTCGCGACCAGCGACGCCGCCACCGGGCTGATGAAGCGCGTGGACAAGCTGCCATCCTACGGGATCACGCCGCGGAATTCGGAACAGACATTCGCCCTCGACGCGCTGACCAATCCGGCCATCCCGCTCGTCTCGCTGAGCGGGAAGGCGGGGACGGGAAAGACCCTGCTCGCGCTCGCCGCCGCGCTCGAGAAACGGAAGCTGTACCGGCAGGTGTATATCGCCCGTCCCGTCGTGCCGCTCAGCAACAAGGATCTCGGATTTCTCCCGGGGGATATTCAGTCGAAGCTGGATCCGTACATGCAGCCGCTGTTCGACAATCTCGGCGTGATACAGAATCAGTTCCCCGAGTCCGACGTCAAGCATCGCCGCATACAGGAGATGCTCAAGGAAGAGAAGCTCGTCATCTCTCCGCTCTCCTATATTCGCGGACGCAGCCTGGTCAACATCTACTTCATCGTCGACGAGGCGCAGAACCTCACGCCCCATGAAGTCAAGACGATCATCACCCGCGCGGGTGAAGGAACGAAATTCGTCTTCACGGGAGACATCTACCAGATCGACCATCCCTATCTCGACAGCCGCTCGAACGGCCTCAGCTACCTCATCGACAAGATGAAGGGACAGAAGCTCTATGCGCATGTCACCCTCGAGAAGGGCGAACGGTCGGAACTCGCGGAACTTGCGAGCGATCTTCTATAGGAACCTCGAATGCGAAGCACCAAACGACTCCTGGTCGTCGGCGACAGGCTGCTCGTCTCCCCGGACGATCCGAATGCCATGACGAAATCCGGTCTGTATCTCCCGCCAAGCGTGCAGGAGAAAGAAAAGATCCAGAGCGGATTCGTCGTGAAAGCCGGACCGGGGTACGCCATTCCCAACCCGAACTACGACGACGAGCCATGGTCGACCAACAAGGAGACCATCAAGTACATTCCCCTGCAGGTCGAGGAAGGGGATTACGTCATTTTCATGAAGTCACAGGGAATCGAGGTCGAATTCGAGGACAGGACCTATGTGATCGTGCCGCACGCGGCGATTCTCCTTATCGTGCGAAGCGAGGTCGTGCCGGATTGAGGCGGGAGCGAAGCGATGGCCGCGAAGAATTGCGATCGCATCGGAGGCCAGCAATCGCCGCGATGAATTGCGATCGCCGCGATGAATTGCGGTCGCAGCGGAGGCCAGCGATCGCCGCGATGGCCAGCGATCGCCGCGGAGGGATTACGGGGGTTCCTGTCGTATGATTGTGTCACTTTCTTCTCAGAGTATTAAACAGTATTTTTTCGGACGCGAAACACCTGAACTACCATATCCCAGAGGAGAACATATGAGGAAGGCAGCTTTCACACTGCTTGTACTACTGTGCGCAGGGACCATCGCACTGCAGGCGCAGCAAACCACGGTCATCGTGGAGAATGCGGAGGAAGACGACCTGCATTTGAAAATCGGCGCCCTCGCCGGTTTGACGCTCGCGATGAACACCGCTGATTACCAGGTGAGCCGGGTATCGCGCTCCCTTGCGCTCGGATCCGAGTTCGCCGTGCGCGCCAGCATCCCCCTCGGCCGGAAGACGCGCATTGTCGCCGGGCTCGGCTACCATACGCTCGCGTACAAGGACGAGAACAAGCGCATCTCATTCAATGACAACATCCAGAATCACAGCACCGACATTCCGAACGACGGCACGCTGACGACCACCGGTTCGTTTCAGTACACCATCGTCACCGCCATGCTCCAGTTCAGCCAGTTCTTCATCGGCATGAACATCGGACTCCCCGTGTCGAGCGAGATGAAGAACGAAGGCGACAATTTCACTATTCCGGAAAGCGGCATCGATCCCGCCGGCGATCCTGCTTGGGCTCACTCTCCGCAGTACAGCGTCGGCCGCCTGATCAGGCCCGATATCACGCCCGAGAAGGAAGATATCAGCATGCTCCTCGAACTGCGGGCGGGCGGCGAATTCGCCATCGTCAAGGCCCCGATGGGGGATCTGAACCTCGGCATCAGCCTGGGATGGACGTTCAACAAGATCCTGGAGGATTCGAGAGCTAACCTTCCAAACTACAGGGATCAGTTCTATCTCCCGAACGTCCTGTTCCATCTCTCGTACATGTTCAACATCTGAAACCACGCGTAACGGAATTCAAAAGCGACAAGGACATGATGCGCTCCACTGCTTCCGTCGAAGACATCTATCGGATCATCTACACGGAGCACTTCGATCCATACACGGTGCTCGGGATGCACAGGGTCCGGTACAAGGACCAGGACTGCGTGGCGGTGCGGTCGTTCATGCCGATGGCGAAGCATGCATACGTCGTCCGTGAATTCGCGGATGGCCGCGTCGAGGATTACCCCATGCTGCGGGTTCACGAGGAGGGCTTCTTCGAATACGTCTTCGAGCAGGAGCCCGAACCGTTTCCCTACAAGCTGCGGCGCGAATCTTTCGAGGGCGAGGTCCACACCTTCCATGACTCATACGCCTTTCTTCCACTGCTCTCCGATTTCGATCTGCACCTGTTCGGTGAAGGGAATCACTACCGCGCGTACGAGATGCTCGGAGCGCATTACCGGGTCGTGCACGGTATCGGCGGGATCGAGTTTTCCGTCTGGGCGCCGAACGCGCGCAGCGTGAGCGTGATCGGTACATTCAACGGCTGGGACCGCCGCATGCACGCCATGCGCGCACTCGGTGCGTCAGGCGTCTGGGAGATTTTCATTCCCGGCCTGGAGAACGGCGAACTCTACAAATACGAGATCAAGACGAAAGACGGTCACGTTCTCCCGAAGGCCGATCCCTTCGGTGCCGCCATGGAGGAGCGTCCGCGGACCGCCTCGGTCGTGCATATCCCGCAGCCCTTCGAATGGAGCGACCAGGAGTGGATCGCCCGGCGTCGTGATCACAAACCACTGCACGCGCCGATTTCCATCTACGAAGTCCATGCGGGATCCTGGCGCAAGGTCCCGACCGAAGCGGGCGCAGAGCGCGTCCTCACCTACAGGGAACTCGCGGATGTGCTGGTCCCCTACGTGAAGGAAAACGGATACACGCACGTGGAATTCCTGCCGCTCACGGAACATCCGTTCGACGGTTCCTGGGGCTATCAGGTCTCAGGGTACTATGCGCCGACGAGCCGCTACGGTTCGCCGGAGGACCTGATGTTCCTCGTCGACCGCTGCCATGCGGAGGGGATCGGCGTCATTCTCGACTGGGTGCCCGCGCATTTCCCGAAGGATTCGCATGCCTTGGGCTGGTTCGACGGCACGCATCTGTTCGAGCATGCGGACCCGCGGAAAGGCGAGCACATGGACTGGGGAACGCTGATTTTCAATTTCGGACGCAACGAGGTACGGAATTTCCTCATCGCGAACGCGCTCTACTGGATCGACCGCTTCCACATCGACGGACTGCGCATCGATGCAGTGGCCTCGATGCTGTACCTGGATTATTCGCGCAAGGAGGGCGAGTGGATACCGAACGCGTTCGGCGGACGGGAGAACCTCGAGGCGATCGATTTCCTCCGCCAGCTCACCTGGGTCGTCCATTCAT
>CAZWNO010000171.1:0-7161 GCA_964635845.1 uncultured Chromatiales bacterium | reverse complement strand
GATTCGCGATGCTCGTGGAAACACCGTTTCGCGTCCCTGGCCGACGTGGGCACGCGGGGTAGACGCCGATGTACTCGACGAGCTTGCCAGTTTTTTTTTCGACGACTTGCAGAAGAAAGGACAGCTGTCGAAGAGCTTCAGAGCTACTACCCGCCTGCTGAAGATGACGGATTTAATATGCGCGATCCTGACGCTTTCGCGTGGCCATTCATCGCTGGATCCGACGACATCGACGGATTCTCCCGTGCCTTCCACTCCGTGAGTTGGTACGAGGCGACGCTCTGGCACACGCTGAAACGAATGTCCGCAGAATATCAAAAAGCAAAATCGAAGGACGACAAGGAGTAACCCATCATGATCGATTCGACAGTGCTGTTCACGATTGCCGGCTCAACCGAGCCTCTCACGTTCCACTTCCGTGACGGTTCGTCACCGGCGGCGTTCGCGCTCATCACCGAGCTGGAGTCGAAGCTCCGCAGCTGGCGCTTCGATTCTCAGGCTGACCGTGATCAGCAAATCGCACTCGCGCGCGAGTTCGGTGCTGCGCTGTTTCCGGATGAGGAGCGCACACAGCATGTCATGCGCATCATCCTCGCAGGGCCGCACGAGCAGATCAACTGGTACATCGATGCTGCGTGGCCGCGGATGGTCGCGATTGCCGCGGACTGGTTCACGCGTGCAAAGGGCGACATCCACCGCGCTGAGCGTGAGGAGAAGGAGCGCATGGACCGCGTCGCCGGTCGGATCAAGGAGCAGCTGAGCGAAGACGAATAGCGAAGGAATGCAACCGTGGCGGATCGTACCGTAAAGGTCAAATACGCGGCAGAGATCAACGATATGCTGGCTTCCATCGGCCGGATGGAGGAGGCATATCGCAAGGCGACAGCATCCGCGCAACAGGACTCAGCGAAGCTCGCGATGTCCGCCACAGAGATTCGGCAGAAAATCGCCCTGCTCGGGCAGGAGATCGAGGGGCTGAAGGATGTGAACGCGATCCGCCAGAAGCAGGCGGAGATGCGCCAGTACGAGGAAGCGCTCGACTCGGTCATCGGAAAAACGAAGGAGATGCCGGCGGCGACAGGCGGAATTTTCGAAGGTTCCTTCCTTGGCTCGCTCTCTGGCAACATCGCGGCGAAGGGCTTCGATATGCTGACGGGGGCGATCACCGGCGTCGGTGCGGCGATGATCGGCGGCAATGCCGAGATGGAAAAGTACGAGATTCAGTTCGCGACGCTCATGGGATCCACCGAGGCCGCGAAAGACAGGCTCGCCGACCTCGCCAAATTCGGTGCCGAGACGCCGTTCGAACTGCCAGAGATCGCGGCAGCCGAGAAGGTGCTGCTCGGATTCGGTTTGACCGGTCAGAAGGTCATTGACATGACCGGGAAGAACGCATCGGATTTCCGCACGCTTGTCGGTGACATCGCCGCGGGCACCGGAGCATCGTTCGAGGAGATCGCGCTCAACATGGGCAAACTCTCCTCCGGTGCGACCGGCGAGGCGATCTCGCGGTTTCAGGAGATGGGTATTGCGACACGCGAGCAGCTCACGGCGATGGGCGTTGAGTTCTCGAAGAGTGGCGAGCTGCTCTCTCCACTTCCCGTTGCAATGCAGGCAATTACGCAGCTCACCCAGGAGAAATTCGGCGGTGGCATGGCGGCGCTTTCGTCCTCCTTCGAGGGGCTCACGTCGACGCTCAGCGACACCATGAGCGAGATCGGCCGGCAGATCGGTAAGCCGTTCTTCGATCTGTTCAAGGCGGGGCTCGGTGGCGTGATTGAGTTTCTCGGATCGCCGGTCGTCATGGGCACCATCACGGCGATCGGAGCGGGTCTCGCCGCTATCACGGGCTTCATGATCGAGAACGGTGATGTGGCGCTGTATCTGACTGGCGTGATCGGCGCGCTCGTCGCAGTGATGAAACTGCAGGCGATCACCGCGGGGATCTCCTCCGCAGCAACGGCAGTTCTCACGGGCGTGAAAACGGCATGGGGCGCTATCACCGGTGCGGTGACCGTGGCGCAGGTGGCGCTCAACGTCGCGCTGACGGCAAACCCGATCGGGCTTATCGTCGTTGCGATCGGCGCGCTCATCGGCGGGCTGGTGCTCGCCTACAACAAGATCACCGTCTTCCGCGCCGCGGTGAATGCGATCTGGGCGACGATGAAGGCGTACTTCAATTTCCTCTTCGAAATGGGGAAAGTGGTCATCGATATACTCGTCGGCGTCTTCACACTTGACTTCGAACGCGCAGGGCGTGCGATCGCACGCACAGGCGATGTGGTGGTCAAGGGTATGACTGACATGGCCACCGCGGGCGCGAAAGCCTATAACGAGGAGATGGAGAAAGGGAGAGAGGAAAACGAGGAGAATCAGAAGGAATCGCTCGATCGACAGTCAGAAGAGGAGGAGAAGGCTGCACGTGATCGGGCGCAGAAAGCGGCCGCTGCCTATATGCAGGAGTGGGGCTCGCAGAATGTACTCAAGGAGATCGGCGAGAAGCAGGGGCAGATCCTCGCCGGCGTGCGAACCAACTTTTCCCGCGCAGGTATTGAACAGGCACGGCGTGAGTTCGCGGAACTCGAAGCCGAGCGGAAGAAGATCGAAGCGACGCTCGACTACATCCAGGGTAAAGTCGCGAAAAAGCCGAAAGTGGGGCCGACATTCGCCGAGCAGCTCGAGGCGGACATTCTCAAAGAAGGGAATGCGCTGATCGCCGACATGGATGAGATGATCGGAGCCGGGATTGACAAAGCGACAGCCGATCTGGTCGAAGCGGAGAAGGCAGCGTTCGAATCTTCGATGCGTATCCGGGAGATGCGTATCGACATGATCGACAATGAGGCGTCGAAGCTGTGGGAAGAATATAAGCTCCAGGTAGAGATCGCGAATCGCGAAATCGAGAACGAAGAGGAGAGGCTGACGAAGCTCGAGCAGCTCGAGAAAAAGTTCGGCAAGAGTATCTCGGATGCACGAAAGAAGGAAGCGAAAGATGAACGCGACGAATACGAACGATCGCGAAAGGACTTCGAAGAAAATTACATCGCACCGGTTGCGCAGGCTTCGACGGATCTGATTCTCTCGCTGACAGATGACAAGATGACTGCGCTCGAACGCGAGCAGCAGTTCTGGAATTCGATGAAGAACATCGCTCTTGACGTGACGGGTCGGATCCTCGAGAATCTCATCACGCAGGGGCTGCTCGCACTTGCGGAGCTCGTCGGTCTCACTGCGGCGCAGGCACCTATCGCCGCGGCCTCCGGTGCGATGTGGGCTGGTCCTGCCGCGCTGGCGTCGACCGCCACGTTCGGCGGTGCCGCTGCCGCGGGCGCTGCGGGGCTCACGACCACCTACACGCTCGCGCAGATCATCGGGACGCCGAAGTTTCTTGAAGCAGGCGGCATCATCAACAAGCCGACGTTCGTCGCGGGCGAGTCCGGGGCTGAGGTCGTGGGTTCGCTCTCGGATCTCGTCTCCGTGTTCCGCGCGGCGGTATTCGGGCCGCAGCAGCGGCGGACAAAAATCACTTCGGAGCGGAAACCGCGCATGGATGTTCGGATTGGTGTCGATTCAATCGGGAAGGGATCACGGTCCGCACAGATTCGCCAGACAGCAGGGAGGTGGTGATGTCGCGGCTCACATTCAGGCTCGACTACTCGGAGGACAACGGCGTCACATGGCTGGAGACGACACCGGTCACATTCGAGGTGCGGAAGTGGGACGTGAAGATCCCGAACGAGTTGCTCGTCGAGCACATCCTCGACGACGGAAACGAGATCAAACGCTTCCATGCATCTCGCGTGCGCCTACTGCTCAAGATTGATGTCCCGAATTTCTATCCGACGGTCGATTCCGATCACGCGACGTACGTCTGGCTGCAGAAGTGGACCGCAAAATCGCCGCTCCGGATCTCGTTCGCGGGAGCAGCGAAGATTGACGGATTGGACCTGTGGACATCCGCGACGAACACCAATTACGTTGTGTGCGAATCCGAACTCGAAGCAGACAAGCACAGCGACGAGTGGCGCTCGGTGGATCTCGTGCTCGACATGGCGAGGACGTTATGAGCGCCTATTACAGGTTCCCAGAATACAAGCTCGCGAGTGGACGGTACATCCTCATTGAGATTTTCACCCAGGACGTGTCCGCCGGCATCGCGGCACCGTACACGGATCCTGCGGGCCGTATCGACCTCACGCACAACCCGTGGCTTCAGGGCGGTGTGCCTCTTGCCGACCAGGCCGCGAGTCCCGAGCTCGGGATCTTGAGCTCGGATGCGGCCGACTTTTCATTCTACGGCGGTCCGCTCTACGACGGGAAATGTCTGTACTGCCTCATCATGGAGCAGCCTCCTGATCAGTATCTCTGGAACATCCGATACTACACGAAACCGAACGCCGCGGCGACGTACTCGCTGCGGCCGCAGTTCTGGGGATTGATCAAACGGGCGACCGTCGACGGGGATCTTCTATCCGTCACGCGGCATGAGCTGAACAAGTACAAGCTCACTGCTGAGAATCGCGTGGGGCTCTTCGATCGCGTCATGATTTCCGACTGGTCGATCGATTGGAAGACCGCACCGCTCGCGATCCTGCCGGCGGCGATCTATATCGACGGGCTGCAACTGAACAATGTGCTGTTCTCGGTTCCCGGATCGGATCCTGGCTGGATCATTTCCGGTTATCTCCGATTCCTCAGCATCCGCGACATGCTCGAAACCATGGCTGCGAATGTCGCGCTCGCGACCACGATCAACAAGATCGACAGTGTGCTCAGCTCGTGGGTATTCTACGGGAAGGACGGCAGCGGGGTGGAGCATGAATACACGTTCGACGATCTGGTATTTATCTCCGGTACGGAGATCCCTCCGGGACACCCGAAATATGCGCCGAACTGGTACTGGCACTGGTCATACTTCGACCATGAAAAAGCGATGAAGTTCTCGGTCTACCAGGTCAATTCGCTCATGCAACTGCTCAAGCAGTTCCTGGTCCCATTCGGTTTGACCGCATCCATCGATGTGTGGCACAGGACTGGAGAATCCTTCCTTGCGATCCGCGAAGTGGAGTCCCGCGCAGGAATCGTTTTGCGGAAGCTTCTCCGGGAGAAGAAACTCACAGCAGGTGAGAATAGCATCCGAGGCATCACGATCAATGTGGCCGAGGACGGCGAGCTGTCGATGAACGGGACCGACGGTGAGCAGATCGATCTGTGCTTCATGTCCGCGACGCGTCTGCGCGCCGGCGAGCGGTGGACACATCAAACGGGCGGTGTCCCGGATCACGATACGGATGACCTGCCGTGCCTCTTCGGTTCGCTGTACGTGTACGACGCGACGGGGAACTTCGTCTCGAATGTTACGAAGATCGCCGTGAAATCAGACGGCCGTGACACGACGACCGTATCGCCCGCAAGTGTCTCACTCCACAATGGCGGGAAGATGATCGCCGAGGCTTGCGCGCGGTATTGGTTCAACAATCAGAACACGACCGCCTCGAGGCTCGGGTACTATCGCCGGGAGATGCAGCAGCTCGAGTGCCGTGCATTCGAGATCCGGGACGACATCGAAGGCACAGTAACGGGAGTCGCAACAGGGAAGCTCGTCGATGCAGGAAAGTTCGTCGATGACGGGGACACATATCTCTATCGGCGCGTGAGGAACCAGAACAGCGGGGCTGAGACGGTGATTACCGCGAAGGACTCGGACAACCAGCTCTCGCTCGCGGACGACGTTATCAACTTCGTGACGGATCCGTACGTCATCCTCGGTCCTCGCGTCGATGACTTCGCCGAGGACGCGGCAGGTTACCGCTGGCGCATCATGAATCTGGCAGTCAATGACCGCGAGGGGACGTCGGATTTCGTGCTGGAAGGGGAGTGCTATGGGTAATTTCTCGAACCCGGTGCATTCGTACGCGAGATCCGGCAGCCGAATCGTTTCGCAATATCAGCTCCCGCGGAACGGGACCGCAGCTGTCCTGTTCGGTGGCACATCCCCGAGCACACCTGTGACTGCGATCCGCCGGGTAGTCGCGGTCAAACCCGCGGACTGGACCGCGGTAACCTCGGGCTATCCCGATGACGTCCTGATCGGGAACCAGACGCTCTACCAGGCGGATGTGGCGCACAATCTTGGGAGTGAGTTCGCTGTGTGCATTTCCATCCGCGATGCGGACGGCCTCTATGTGACTCATCAGCTGTATCGACAGACGAATGAGAATCCGAGCTACCCTGGGGACAAACTGATCGACACCTCTCGCGTTTGGATCAGCGCCGATGCAATGCCCACACGCGATATGTATCTCCTCTTCGTCAGCGGGATTTTTGCCGTGCCTCCGGGTGGCGGCGGTGTATGCAAGGTCGTCACGGTCGCATTCACGCAGTGGACAGCGGTAACGAGCGGCTATCCTGACGATGTGCTCATCGGCAATCAGACCCTTTACCAGGCAGACGTAGTACATGATCTCGGAAATGAATTCGCCGTTTGTGTTGCGATCCGCGATACATCTGGCCTGTTCATCACGCATCAACTCTATCGCCAGACCAATGCAGACCCGGGGAGCCCGGGTGATACTCTCATTAATCAATCAAGGTTATGGATAAGCGTAGATACCACACCGGCAAGCGACTTGTACTTGCTCTTTGTCTGCTGACGGTATGCTTCTCGTCCCTTGCGCTCGCGCAAGGAAGCGGTGGGCTCGTCGGCGACGACTTCATCCACATCACGCGCGGGGCCCGAATTGTATGGACGCTCGACACAGGTGATGTCAGGCTTCAGTTGCTCGCGATCCCGTTCAAGGCGTTCGAGGATGCGGACGCGAAACTCCGTGATTCCTCCCGCACCTGGAGAACCTTCATTTCCTCGATCGATCCCGATGTGACGATCGACTCCACTTCTCCTGGGCTCTATCTCATTTCGGTGACCGGCGGTGGAGGAGGGGACACAACAGGAACGACGAATCGTCCAGAGATGACGAACATCGAGACAGATATTGCAGGTCGACGAGATTCCACCACCATCAACGCCCACAAGGATGTGTCCTTCGTGATCGTCGCTGATCAAGGTACAGGGAAGCCGCTCCGATATATCGCATCGGGAAATACCACAACGATTTACTGGGGCGGCGATGATTCGCTCAGGATCGCGCGTACGGTGCTCGA
>CAZWNO010000170.1:0-7189 GCA_964635845.1 uncultured Chromatiales bacterium | reverse complement strand
AGTAAGACGATCAACTTTCCAACTCGACGGGGGACATGCAAATGTCCCCCGTCTTATATAACTTCCCGTTGCACCGCCGATATAAGATAATGTGATATTATTATGAAATTATGGAGGATGGGAGCCATGAAAGGGACAGAGCACGCAATGAAAATCACGGTCGCCATCGCGGCGCTTGCCCTGCTTGTATCGGGACTGGTCCCGGATGTGGGCGCACAGTCCCTGACCTGCGCGATTACGACCAATGTCACCAATGGTGCGGATGACATGACGATCGAATTCGACGCGACACGCGGAGAATATGAAGGAGTCAGAAGCGCTCACGGCGACTACAACGTCGTCACTGTGACGGCAGTAGTGACGAATACGGGTACGGAACAGGTACGGCAGGTGCATGCAACACTGCTGGTCGCGGGAGATTTCGTGCTGGATGCGGAGGAGCGGGCCATCAAGGCACTCGAGCCATCGGACCTCGATCCTGGAATGTCCGGAACGATGAGTTGGAACGTTGTCCTGGTAAAGGGACCCTGCGTTCGGGTCGACAGATCATTTGAGGTGTTAGTCTCGTCCGAGAATGGCGGAACGGTCAGATGTGCGATAACGGTGACGCTGGAGGAGAAGGGATGCTTCCTGGCGCTGGATCTGCCCGACGATGTTGTCGGTGCCACGGGACAAATGATAACCGTACCGATTTCCTTCCAGTCGGCCGTATCGGACGGCGTGGAGAGCTACCGCCTGCTGATCGATTTCGATCCGGACCTGCTTCGCTTCCACGATGCCGTCGCCGTGGGATCGCGGACAGGCACGGGATGGAGGGGGCCGCGCACACAGCTTTTAACCAGCGAAGGATCTCCGCTGCCGGATGTGCTCATGATCGACGATCAGGCAATCGGGTGGCCTGACAACGGGTGGCCTGACAACGGGTGGCCTGACAAGATACGGTTCGGCGAAGAGGATACCCTGGTGTTCCTGCGTTTCGAAGTCGCTTTCAATCCGGATTTCACCGCGAGGAGCGATCAGAACGTGAAGCAGTCCCGCATCGAGGTCATCCTTGACCGGACGTTCCCTCCCAACAGGCGGATTCTCTCAGCGCTGAATTCCGAAAAGGAGGATGCGCATGGAGGTGCGAGCCTCATCGTTAACGACGGGCGTGTCACCGTGACGAGTCACTGCGCCGTGCCTCTCGTGCCGTCCATGCTGCTTCGACCCAACCATCCGAATCCGTTCAATCCATCGACCCGCATCGCGTACGAGTTGAAGGAAGAAATGCGCGTGCAGCTCGTCGTGATGGATCTGTTCGGACGCGAACTGCGCGTGATTGACGAAGGTATGCGACCGGCCGGTCGTTACGATATCCGCTTCGATGCGGAAAATCTTCCCGGTGGTGTATATTGGTATCAGCTGAGATCGGCGGCCGGCACGCTGTCGAATCGCATGCTCCTGCTTCGCTGATGCACGACACGGATCCATAAATCAGACACAATAGTCCGTTGAAACGGAACCACCGTCCGACATTTTTTCCAGTTGCGTTGCTGACCGCCATCAGCGTTCTGACCGGCGCGGCGATCATGATTCCAGATTGTGCGCATGCGCAGGACGCTGCGGTCTCCTGTGAACTGTTCGGTCCGGACAGCATACGTTTCGTGGAAAACGCGTTCGTCCCGGACGAGTTCTATCTCGATGTCGTACTGCACAACAGCGGCACCGGAGACGCTGCCGACGTAGCCATCTACCTTCTGCAGAGCCGTCGGTTCACCCTGCTTTCCGCTCCGCTGCGCTTTATCGACACGATACACGCCGGATCGCTGGTCGAATTGCGCGGGGATGCCGGGTTCCATCTTCAGGTGAGAAGCGGCGATCAATCGGGATTCGATACGTTGAAGCTGTACGTGGAGAATGCCGGTATGCGCGCTTCCTGTCTGCTGCCGATTTTCGTGGAGAAGGACAACAGGCCGCGTCTGGTGCTGGAATGCGAGAAGCCTGCGGCGCTGGTTTTCGATCCGCAGCTCAACGAGTACGTTCCTGATCCGTTCGCAGTGCGAACAACCCTCCGAAACACCGGAGACGGGAGCGCGAATGCGTGCATGCTCAGCTACACCGGCGCATCACGGGTGGTACCGGCGGATGGTGAATACAATGTCACTGTAGGGAGGCTTGCACCCGGCGGTGAATTCTCGTTTGTCTGGCAGTTGCGGCCGATGCGCCGGGACAACGGAGGCAATGAACCGCTGCCGTTCCACGCCGAGGGATTCGGCGGGATGGGCAATCGTTTCATCAGTGCGGAATGCGAGACTGAGGTTTACATTCCTGCCGCGCAGGCGGATGAGTATGCGTGCACCCTGGAGGTCGATGAGGTGCGGTATGACGCCGCGGGAAGGATTTATACGCCCGATCCATTCATGATCCGTGCCCGTGTCACGAATGTCGGGCAGGGTACTGCGCTCGGAATGATCATGCACACCTCCCTCGACGAAGGGCTTGTCCTCACTCCGGGCCAATCCTTCGTTGACACGCTCCGCGGTTCACTGGGACCGGGTGAGTCCTCCGGCGTCTATCAGAAATCAGTGCGCCCGGTCTGGAAGAGCGAGGGTGATTCCCTGCGCATCAGTGTGCTGTTCATCGATCGGTTCGGAAACAGCACGCGCTGCGAATCGTCGGTCTGGATCCCTCCCGCGGAGGAACCACGTGTCATGCTCCAATGCAGCAGTGACGTCGATTCGCTGATCGTCGATCCCGCGCAGGGCGGGTATCAGCAATCGCTGTTTTATTTCCACGCAGGCGTTCAGAACCTGAGCCCCGATCCGATCTTCAATGTCTCGCTGTTCGCCGCGGCCGACCCCGAAGGAATCCTGCTCATCGACAGATCGACGCAGGAACAGCCGATTTCAACCGGGCTGCTCGATTCTGATGGGATGAGGAACGCCTCGTGGGTTGTGCGCGTGTTGCCAAGCAAGATGGATCGCACGGTCCGGTTGCGCGTCTTTTCCATCGCACGCAGCCAGAGCGGGTATTATCTGCCGCTGCTCAGCTGCGAAGTGCCCGTGTTCGTTCCGCGGGCGGGACAGGCGCAACTGCTGTGCGCGATGCGAACAGATGTCACCGACGGCGTCAAGGATATGGTCGTCGCCTTTGATACCGCCCGTGCGGACTATGAGGGAAGTCCCAGCAGTCTGGGAAATTACAGCGTGTTCAGGATGACAGTGGAAGTCACGAACGCGGGTGATGCCGCCGCGCCTTTCGTTTCGGCCGTGCTCCTTCCTCCGCCGGGCCTGCGGCTGGAGGAAGGCGAATCGTATACCAAAACGGTGATCCCCCCTCGGCTCGCCATTGGCGAACGGGGGACCGCATCCTGGCTGCTTCAACCGCTTCGGGTGGAGCATGACACGACGTATTCGATCGAGGCGCTTGTCTCAACCGAGCAGGTGAGTCCTTCGACATGCAGCCTTTCGCTCTCTGTCGCGGAGGCGCTCGATATCGTCGAGGTCACCATACCGTCCGACCTCATGGGTGTCTCGGGGGGGATGCTCGAGGTACCGATCGGCATCGGACCGACCCATGGCCGCGCCCCGGGCGCCTACCAGCTGCTCATCCGCTATGATCCCGCGCTGCTGCGATTCGTCAAGGCGCATACGGAAGGCAGCCTGACCGCATACAGCTGGCGCAATCTCAACACGCGTATCTATGCGGAGGCACCAGTCTCCGGCATGAACATTCTTGTTGTCGCTGACTCGACGTACTCCACACCCCGTGAGGTCGATGCCCGAAGCTTGCTGGTTACACTGCTCTTCGAAGTCACGCATCAGGGTGTCGATCTGAACGACCCCGCGTATATCGTACAGTCATCGCTCGAATTCGTGCGCTATCCCTCGGTCATGGAAGACGGTACGCAGCTTGTTCCCTTCGTCCGGCCGTTCGACGAAGCACACAGATTGACTCCGGTCTTTCGCAGCGGTGAAGCAACGCTCGCCGGGAATTGCCTGCTGCCGCTCAGTGCATCCACGCGCCTGCTTCCCAATCAGCCCAATCCGTTCAATCCCGTCACTACGATTCCTTACTATCTGGCCGAGGAAACTCCCTTCCGGATCATTCTTCTCGATTCATTCGGAAGATACCTGCGCCTGATCGAGGAGGGACGGAAAGCGCAGGGCACGTACAGTGTACTGCTTGACGCGCGCGATCTGCCGAGCGGCATCTATTTCTGCCGACTGGAAACCTCCCGTCATACCCAGATGCGAAAACTGCTGCTTATGAAATAAGAACTCCGGCCTCGCAGCCGGAGTTCTTACATGCATTCATGGGAACGTCGTTCAGTGCATTACCCCCGTGGGTGGCGTTCCGGTGAACATCTGTCCGGGATCCTGCGTGATTTTGATCTCGCCGAACTTCCTTTCGAATTTGTCGATGTTGTCTCGCAGAGCGTTGAGAAGCAGCTTGGCGTGAACGGGAGTCATCACGATGCGCGCGTGCACCTTGGCCTTCGGAACCCCGGGGAGGATGCGTGTGAAGTCGATCACGAACTCGGCGTTCGAGTGCGTGATGATCGCGAGGTTGGAGTAGATGCCCTCCGCCTCGCGCTCGCCGAGTTCGATGTTGACCTGCTGGTTTTTCATTTCCGGGAGAGTGTCGCTCATTGATTCTCCGAATTCGGGTGATTATTTGCGGAGCTCGTCGGCCTTTTTGTAGGCGTCGCCGGCTTCCTTGGTCATCCCTGCCGTCGCATAGACCTTGCCCGCGAGATCCCAGTTCGTCGCATTGTCCGGCTGGAGCTTCAGGAGTCTATCGATGAGCGGCAGTGCCTTGTTGACGACCGATTTGTAATCGGACTGCGCGGCATCAGGGTCCGTATTGTCGCTCTTGTCGCGAATGCTGATGCCCCAGCGGAGATACGCCACGCAAAGGTTGTACAATGCGCTGGTGTTATCCGATGCGAGGGTGGTCGCTTTCTCCAGATAGGCAATGGCATCCTCGAACTGGCTGACCTGCAGCAATGCCGTGCCTGCCGCGTACTGTGCGCTGACATCACTGCTGTTGTTATCCGCGTAGGACTTGAACTTCGATACTGCTTCCGTGACGCGATTCGCCGCGATATAGGTATTCAGCAGGTCGTTGTTCAACTCCGAATTCTCCGGAAATTCGCCGGTAGCCCGGTTCAACAGGTTGATGGCCTCGGTGTATTTCGCGTTCGCTTCTTCTTCCTTGCCTGCCTTTTTCAGGTCACCGGCTTCGATGGTGAGAAGTTGTCCCAATGCGCTGTAGGCCTCGGAGGTCGGCATGCGTTTGAGCTGTTCATGCAGCGGCGCGAGAGCGTCCGCGTTGCCGCCCACTCCCATGAGCGCATACGAGAGGTACACATACGCATTGTATTTCGCGGAGCTGTCGGGCTGCAGCTTGGTCGCTGCTTCGAAGGCCTCGGCGGCCTCCGCATACAGGGTCTGATCCTTCTTGACCTGCGCCTTCTTCATCGTATTGGCCCCGTGGTTGAAGGCCTGTCCCCAGTACGCGTATCGATACTGCTCGATCTCCGCGGTGGTCTTGCCGCCGAGGCTCTCGGCCTTCGCCCAGCACTCCTGCAATTTCGCGTACTGTTTCTTTTCCGCATACACATGTCCGAGCCAGTACCAGCCCTCGGCGCTGTTGGGTTTTTCCTGCGTTTCTTTCGTGAAGGATTCAAGGGCTTTGTCCAGCTTCTCCTGATTCTTGCTCTGCTGATACTGCTGCAGATAGAGCTTTCCGCTCGTGATATTCGGAGATGAACACTGAAAGCCCATCGTCGCGACGCTGATGAGCGCGAGAGAAAGCATCGCGGCGCGGGTCCAAGTGACAGTTTTCATGAGTTCCTCGAGAGTAGATATAGTGAAGGGTCAGAAGAATCCTCTTTTCTTCCGAACTTCTAAAATATCTCTATCCGTCGGGAAAGGCAAGGAAGATGCGTGTCGCCGGCCATGACGCGTCGGCTCCGCCGCCGGACTGCCGGACGCTCGAGATCATCCGGCGCCCGGAAGGATCGAAGGACGCACTAAGCACTCAATTTCAAAGAAGATGGTGTACAATTCGTCCTTGACATTTCGAGGAATTCGAACCATATTGGCTACTTAGGTATCTGAAAATAGTGGTTTTAGAAGAATAGAAACGGGAATATGCTCGGCGGATTGCGAAGATCGACTCGAACAACGACCGGCGGTGCGCTCAAGCAGCAGCTCGACGCCCTGCTCGCCGTGTGCCGCAGCAATCTGGTCTCCGTCGACGAGGAATTGATCGCGCACGCATTCACTTTCATGTCGCAGGCGCATAAAGAGCATCGCAGAAAATCAGGCGAGCCCTATTCCACGCATCCCTACGCTGTTGCCATGATCGTCGCTCAGGAAATTCCGCTCGACGATGTATCCGTCGCCGCGGCGCTGCTGCATGACGTGATAGAGGACTGCGAGGATTATTCCTACAACGACATCAAGGATGAGTTCGGCGCGACGATCGCCGGGATCGTCGAAGGGGCGACGAAAATCTCCACTCTCCTGGTGAGCAAGGAAATCACCAAGGCGGAGAATTATCGCAAGCTGATGGTGTCCATGATCAACGACATCCGGGTGATCCTGGTGAAGTTCGCCGATCGGCTGCACAACATGCGCACACTGGAGTTCGTCGGCGAACAGAAGCAGCAGCGCATCGCGCGGGAGACGCTCGAGATCTACGCTCCCCTCGCACACCGCTTCGGTCTCGGACGGATAAAGTGGGAGCTGGAGGACCTCGCCTTCAAATATCTGTACGGGGACGAGTACCGGAAGCTCAAAAGCCAGGTATCCGTAAAGCGGCGCGACCGGGAGGATTATATCGAGCGCTTCTGCAAGCCACTGCGCAGCGAACTGGCGAAGGCGAACCTGTCGTTCGAGATGCTCGGGCGTCCGAAGCACCTGTACAGCATCTTCAAGAAGATGCAGGATCGCAACAAGACCTTCGACGAGATTTACGACCTTTTCGCCATCCGGATAGTGCTCGACACGAAAGAGGAAAAGGACTGCTACCTCGCCTATGCGATCGTGTGCGAGGTGTACACGCCCATCCCGGAGCGATATAAAAATTACATCGCCCTCCCCAAACAGAACGGGTACAAGTCAATCCATACTACGGTGCTCGGACCCGACGGCAAGATGGTCGAAGTGCAGATACGCACGCGGGAAATGCATGAGATCGC
>CAZWNO010000169.1:0-7201 GCA_964635845.1 uncultured Chromatiales bacterium | reverse complement strand
ACGGATATCACGGATGAATACGGATGACTTTTATTGGAATCGCTGCTGCTGGAGTCCTATGGAAAACGTACGCGAAGCGAAATCGACAATAGCCATCCGTGAAAATCCGTACGATCCGTTGAATCCGTGTTCGGCCTTATGGAACACGTATTGAACGGATATCACGGAAAAATTGATACGTCGATTCATTGCCGTAAAACAGGTGACATCATGAGATTCCGATACATTCCCCTCATTTCCCTTATTCCCATCGTCTTCCTTCCCTCCCCCCTCCGCGCCCAACCGCAGGCACCGGACACCCTCGGGATCACCTTTCCGGTTCTCTTCACCCGTAACGACGGGCAATGGGACGCATCGATCCGTTTCGCGGTCCTGCACCAGTCGAGCGAGGTGTCGCTGCGCGGAGATGGGATCGACATCGTACCGCCGGAGACGCGCCCGCGCGCGATGCCGGACGGGGAAGTGCCGCGACGCGATACGGATCGAATCCGTCTTCGTTTCGCTAATCCATCAGCGGAGATGCGGGTGGCGGGAACGGACACGGCCGAGACGGTGATGCATTTCTATTACGACGGCCGGGTCGACGGAGGCACAGAGCATGTGCCGACATTCCGGAATGTACGGTATGAAAACGTATGAAAACACTGCGATGTGGAATATCGCGCCGCTGGTGCGAACCTCGTGCAAAGGGTGACGCTGTATCCCGGCGCGCATACGGAGAATATCCGCTTCGCAGTCGACGGCCCCGGTTTTGACTTTCAGGACACACGCCTCGTTCGCGGTTCCTCCTCCATGGGAGGGGGATCGCCGTTCGTGCAGCAGGGACAAGTCATCGCCCTGCCGCATGTGCCCGGCGTGCTGCACGACACGATCGTTCTGGAGACTGAGTTCCGAACGTTTTTCGGAGGCAACGGTTTCAACTACGATCAAGTTCGATTTGTCCATCCGATGCCTGACGGCGCGATATTGTTTGGTGGGCAGGGAAAGGCCCCTGAAGCCGCAAACCCGCAATTCATTCCGCCGCAGGACGGCACGTGCGGGTCGTATAAAACGCCGCAGCTTGAATACGATGAGAGATTGAATTTCCTCGCGGAACTCACCTGTGACGGACGGGCGCTGCGTTTCTGTACGAATTTGTACATAGGTGGTGGTGGTGGTTATTACTGGGGGCTCGGATCAATGCAGGTCGAGCGCGATGACACCACGGGGTACCTCCTGCTGAACAATCAGTACTACAGCCTAAAACATTACGAATACTATACTCCGGGGTGCTTGCTTCCCGAGAGACCTCCTCTCATTGATACCGCGGAGTACTGGGCTAGCTGTTGTGTTCCCAGAGAGACCTGGCTGGGTCGCATATCGCGTGACGGCATCTTGAGCGTCGGTACGTATATCGGGAGGATGGCGGGTCTCAAGGTGTTGCGGGCGCACGATCGCAGTGTCCTTCTGGCTGGAGTCAGAGGCTACTGGCCGGACGCGTATCCCCCCTTTCGTCATTACACGCGGGCGTATGCAATAGAGCATCCCGGTGTATTGCTGAAGCTCAACGAGCGATGTGATTCTGTACTGCTCGGCGTCAACCTCTCTTTTTTCGGTGACACGGTCCGCGTGCTGTCCATCGCGGAGCTGAGCGACGGGAGCGTCGCGCTCGTTGGCACGACGCGGGGTGATCCCTTGACGAGCAACGCCTGGCAGTCCGCGCGGGGCGGAATGCGTGATGTGTTTCTCGCGCGTCTGGGCGCGGATCTCGAGACTGTTCTCTGGTCGACATTCATTGGAGGAGATGGCGACGAGTACCTTGGTGGATGGGGAAGATGGGAGTGTCTGTATCCAAACGCCACCGGGTCACAGACCTACGACCATTTCTGCGATGAAGTCATGGGTAGAGGGATTACCGGATCCGGGATGAATCATTGTCTTGCTGTCGACGCCGACGACGGGATCTGGCTGACCGGGACGACACTGTCTTCCGCATTCATCGAGATGCCGGGCATGCAGGCGCGCGCAACCCGCGGTTCGATGGACATGTTTCTCGCGCGCTTCGACCGGTACGGCCAGCCGACGATGATACGCACGTTCGGAGGCGAGCAGCCCGGGAATGTGGATACGAAGTGGTTTAACAGCTACTCCACGAACGAGGATTCAGAATGGGCGCTCAACCTGGAACTTCTTCCCTGCGGTCACTGCATCGTGTATGGCATGACTTGGACGAAGGATTTTCCATTGCATAATCCACTGCGGCGTGATCCATGGGCGCTCCTCCCCGAACGCTGGACGGTGAATACATTCTCCGTGTACGATAGGCAGGGCACGCTGCATTTTTCCTCGCTGTACCCCGAGTATTTCTCGTCCGAATTCTGGTACTTCCCGACCGGACATCTGCACATCGGACTGGCAGGACGATTTTGGAATTCTGGTATCGATCACAGTGGCATGCCAGGTTATGTGGACTACCCTAGATCGGAGAATGGGTACCCGGACTGGGGGTTGATGCCGACCTACAACGCCTTTCAGCCTGCCACGTCCAGGAGAGACTGGCCGGACGCCATGCTCGCCCGCCAATACCTTCCGCTCTGCGGTGAGGATGCGATCGCGTGTTCGTTCAGCGTCCCGGATACGATACGCTATGACAGCACCCGCGCCTATCTGAGCCACGAGTTCATACCGCTGGAGGTGACCATCACGAATCCCGCTCCCGCGTTGGCGGTGTTCGACCTGCAGGCGGAACTGCGCCTGCCTCCGGGCATTGTCGTGCAGCCGAAAACGACACCGCTGCGGCAGGATGTCGCGCCGATGCTCGCTCCCGGCGACACGGCACGGGCGAGCTGGCTGCTGCGCGTTCTGCCGGGGTACATTGCCGATACGCTGCTGCCGATCACGGTGGTGACGCAGTACCGGTGGGCGGACCGGCAGGAGAGCTGCCTGTCATCGTACGGGGGCTGCCGCGCGGAGATCGTGTATCTGCGACGGGACAGCCGGGAACCGGAGCTGACCTGCGATCTCGCGGCACCGGCGCAGATCGGTATCGATGCGGGTGGAACGGGCTACACGCAGGACACGGTATCGGTGCGTCTGACGCTGCGCAACATCGGGCAGGACGCGGTGCTCCCGGGCGAGGCGCGACTGCACGTGACGATCGATGGATTGCCGGGTACGCAGGGCGTGCGGCTGTTGCCGGTGGGTGCGGGTCAGCCGGAAGACGGCGTGTGCGCGTTGCCGCGGCTGCAGCCCGGTGAGCAGGTGAGCGCGGACTGGCTGCTCTGCTACGATCGCCGGGGTCATGCGCGCGACGTGCTGCTGGAGGCGGAGGTGTATGATGCGATCGGCCGCCTGCCGGTGACATGTTCGGCAAGGGTGCGCATCCCGGCGCTACCGGCGCTGCGCTGCGATCTGACGGCGCCGGAGCGCCTGACGGCCGGGGCGGGAGGCGCGTTCGCGGCGGTACCGGTGGAGCTGCGGCTCGGGAACATCGCCGACACGCTGGTGCGACGCGCGGAGGGGGAGATGGATCTTACGGGCGCGCCACATCTTTCGCTTGACGCGGGCGAGGAGGCGGTGCATTACCTGGGTCCGATCGCGGCGGGCGCATCGCGCACGTCGTTATGGACCTTGCGTGTGTGGCCCCAGCCGGTGGACAGCAGCCGGGAGACGGTGACGGTATGGTACCGGTACCAGGAAGACACGACGCGCCGCGCCTGCACGGCGGAGGTGCTGCTGGTGCCGACGATCGGTGCGACGCGCTGCGAGATCACGTCGCCGGATACGCTGGCGGCGGACGACAGCCTGCTGGTTCCGATGCGCTTCGATCTGGCTTACGTCCTTGAGAACATCGGCAACACGGCACTGGAGATCGACCGCCATGAGCTGCGGATTCCGCCGGATGCGGGTCTGCTGAGCACTGATCCGATGACGGCGCCGGGAGGGCGATTGAATCCGACGGAACGGGCGACGCATGCCTGGCGCATCCGGGCACTGGCGCTGGCCGAAGCGCGGCGCGTGGATCTGACGGTGCTCGCGCTCGATGCGAAGGATTCTGTCCTGTCGACCTGCGTGCACGGCATCACCGTCCCGGGCATCGACGGTCTGCGCTGCACGCTGACCGCGGCGGACACGGTGCGCTTCGAGCGGACGCCGTTGGGATACACTCCTTCGCCACTGCCGGTCGCATGGGCATTGCGAAACGTTCTCGACGAAGCGCAAACGAACATCGAGGCCGTCATCGATCCCGCGCAGGCGCCGCGCTTCGTGCTCGCACCGTACGAGAGGGCGGACAGGACCATCGCGGTGATCGACAGTCATGCGATCGCGAATTCCGGTTGGAGTCTCATCCCGCTCCCCGCGCCCCGGGCGGAAGAACAGGATATCGTGGTCCGCTATCGAAGTGATCAGATGAGCGCGTGGAAGGAATGCCGCACGACGATCCACATCGAAGCCTGGCCGGGGATCGCGGAACTGCGCTGCGCGACGGGCGGACATGATTCGCTCTTCGCCGATGCAGCCTACGAAATCATCGTACCCGAACCTTTCCAGGTCTCCTACACCGCGACGAACAGCGGCACGGTCACGCTCACCGGTTGCGCGGCCGAGATCGTGCTGCCCGAGGGATTCGCGCTCGCAGGTTCGGACAGCGTGCAGCAGTTCGGCACACTCGTACCCGGCACGCTCGCGCCGAACGAAAGCGCGACACGGTGGTGGACGGTGACGACAACAGATCAACTTCAGGACTTCGGTGCGAAGGACATCACCTGGGTATGGACGAGCGATCAGCAGGGAAGTGGCTCTGGTTGCACGCATGTCGTGCAGGTCATCCCCGATCCTTCATCCGGCATCACGCTCACGCCGCTGCGGCTGTACTTCGAGGCGGAGCTCGACGGTCCGCTGCCGGCGGCGCAGGCGGTGAAGCTGTGGACGGGCGGGGGACTTGCGATGCCGTGGACGGCGCAGTCCGATACCTGGTACATCGACCTCGCTCCCGTGGCGGGCGATCACGCGGCGGACATCTCGGTGCAGCCGAACACCACGATGCTGAACAAGGGACTGCACGCGAGCACGATCACGCTGGCGGGCGCAGCCCCGAACCTTCCGCGGCGCATCGCGGTCGATTACATGATCACGAGTTTGACGGGAATCTCGGAGCAACCCGCCGCACGGACGCTGACGCTCGGCGCGGTGTACCCGCATCCGATCCCGCTCGACGGCGAAGCGCGGCTGCTGCTGCGCAGCGTCACCGAAACCCCCGTGCGCATCACCCTGCACGACCTGCTCGGTCGCGAGCGGGCGCTCCTGCGCGATGATATAATATCGGAGACCGACATCCTGATATTACGTCCCGCCGCGCTCGGCCTCGCGCCCGGCAGCTACCTCCTGCGCGCACTCACCCCCGCCGGCATGTCGTCGCGCATGGTGACGGTGGTACGGTAGGACGGTCAGGAATGGAACACGGATTTGACGGATATCACGGATGAATACGGATGACTTTTTCAGAATCGCTGCTATCGGAGTCCAATGGAAAACGCACGCGAAGCGAAAGCGAAAAAAGCCATCCGTGAAAATCCGTTCAATCCGTCGAATCCGTGTTCGGCCTTATTGAGCGTTTTCCGCGGCGAGTGCGGCGCCGCGCTGGCGATGGCGCTCGAGCGTTGAGAGCGTCACCTTGCGGAGACGGATGGATTTCGGCGTGACTTCTACCATCTCATCGTCGCGGATGAACTCGATCGCTTTCTCGAGCGTCATGGGAACGACGGGAGTGAGCACGATGGCCTCATCTTTCGATGAAGAGCGCATGTTGGTCATTTTCTTGGGTTTGCAGGCGTTGACATCAAGGTCATTGTCGCGGTTGTGCTCGCCGACGATCATGCCTTCGTAGACCGGTATCCCTGGCTCGATGAAGATCGTGCCGCGCGGCTCGAGGTTGAAGAGCGCGTAGCCGGTGGACTCTCCCTGCCGGTCGGCGACCAACGATCCGCTCAGGCGTGTCGGGAAATCGCCGCGATACGGCTCGTAACCCTGCAGGTACGAGTTCATGATGCCCGTGCCCTTGGTATCGGTGAGGAATTCATTCCGGTAGCCGATGAGCCCGCGCGAGGGAATCGAGAATTCCAACCGCACACGGTTGTTGCCGTGATTGACGAGGTTCACCATGCGTCCCTTGCGCTGCGAGAGCTTCTCGGTCACGATGCCGGTGAAGCTTTCCTCGCAGTCGATGAACAGATGTTCGATGGGTTCGAGAAGCTTGCCGTCCGTTTCCTTGTAGATCACGCGGGGACGTCCCACGCTCAGCTCATACCCCTCGCGGCGCATCGTCTCGATGAGGATGGCCATCTGGAATTCGCCGCGGCCCTTCACGATGAACGCATCCGTCGTTTCTGCATCTTCCACTTCGAGCGCGACGTTGCTCAGTGTCTCGCGAATGAGCCGCTCGCGCAGCTTGCCCGACTGCACCCATTTCCCCTCCTTGCCGGAGAAGGGGGAGTTGTTGATCGAGAAGAACATCGAGATCGTGGGCTCATCGACCGTGACGCGCGGCAGGGCTTTGGGTTCCTGCACGGTGCAGATGGTGTCGCCGATGTGCACGTCCTCGATTCCTGCGAGGATCGCGATGTCGCCGGAGACGACGTGCTCGGTCTCGGCGATTCCGACACCGCTGTAGGTCTGGATTTTCGAGACGCGCAGGGGACGCGGCACGCCGTTTTCGCCGATGCACATCAGCGCGTCGTTCTGCTTCACATCACCGTGGAACACGCGACCGATCGCCAGGCGTCCGAGATAGTCGGAGTAGTCGAGATCGGACACGAGCATCTGGAAGGGTTCGGTCGGCTCGTATTCCGGACCCGGGATCTCGGAGATGATCGTGTCGAACAGGGGCTTGAGATCCGTCCCCGGCGTATCGAGCGCGTATTGCGCGATGCCCTGCTTGCCGACGGCGTAGAGCACGGGGAAATCGATCTGCTCGTCCGAAGCGTCGAGTTCGATGAAAAGATCGTAGATCTCCTGCAGTACGTCATCAGGGCGTGCGTCCTTGCGGTCGATCTTGTTGACGACGACGACCACCCGCTTGCGCGATTCGAGCGCCTTCTTCAGCACGAAGCGCGTCTGGGGCAGGGGGCCTTCGGAGGCGTCCACCAGAAGGATCGCGCCGTCGACCATCAGCAGCGCGCGCTCGACCTCGCCGCCGAAATCGGCGTGTCCCGGCGTATCGATG
>CAZWNO010000168.1:0-7421 GCA_964635845.1 uncultured Chromatiales bacterium | reverse complement strand
GCCGTTGGCTTTTGGCTTTTGGCTTTTGGCCGTTGGCTTTTGGCTTTTGGCTTTTGGCCGTTGGCTTTTGGCCGTTGGCTTTTGGCCGTTGGCTGTTGGCCGTTGGCTGTTGGCCGCTGGCTGTTGGCAGCCGGCTGTAGGCAGGTGGCCGTTGGCTGCAGGCTGTAAGCAAGAGGGGCATCTCGTTTGAACGGGATGCCCCTTCGCTTTCATCCGTTGTGACCGTGCTACCGCACGACCACCATCTTGCGCACTTCGCGTTGGGATCCTGAACGGAGTTCGTAGAAATAGGCGCCGGCGCGGAGACCGTCGGCGGACACTTCGACGCGGTGCGATCCCGCCTCACGGTGCTCATCCATCACGGTGCGGAGGACCATTCCCCGCGCGTCATAAATCGTCACCGTGACGTTGCCCGGCTTCTCCAGCGTGAAAGGCATGACGGTTCGCATCGCTGCGCCGCCCTTGCCGACGGGATTCGGATAATTCTGTCCGAGAGAGAACATGACCGGATGCCTGCGGTCGGCTTCGGCTTCGGTGGTGAGAATCGCCGAAGCCATCCACATTCCGCGGCCGTGCGTCGCCGCGTATATCACATCGCCTTCGGTGATCTTCAGGTCGTCGATGACCACGTTGGGCAGTCCTTCGCCGAAAGGACGCCAGTTAAGTCCCCCGTCTTTACTGACATAGACGCCGATATCCGTTCCGACGAATACGATCTCGGGATTTTTCTCCCAGATGGCGATTGCGCCGACGGGGATGCCGGGAAGACGCGTCTCGGGTGTCTCCCCTTTCATGAAGGTCCACGATCCTCCGCCGTCGGTCGTCTTGTACACGCCGCTCGTCGGGCCGAAGCCCGCGGTGCCGACGTACGCGATATCCCCGTTCGTGGGATGCACGGCCACCTCACCGAGATAAAGATTCGGCAGTCCGACATCGATGCGCGACCACTTGACGTTGGCGGTGTCGGGATCCATCGCGTTGGTCGTGCGATAGGCGATCGAGGAAAAGCCCGTGACGCCGTAGATGATGTCGGGACTGGTCTTGCAGAAATCGAGATGCTGGAACTGCGCCAGCGAGTTGGTCTGGCCGGTCAGGTTTGCGGACACGGCATACCAGCGGGAACCTCCGTTGGTCGTGCGATAGATCTTGTTGCCGCCGACGAACAGCGTGTTGCGGTCGGTCGGATGCATGATGAACGGCGTCACGAAGCTGAAGAGGTATTGCTTGTCGCCTGCGCGCAGCTGCAGACCTGTCTGGATCGCCATGAAGGATGTACCGCCGTTTGTCGTCTTTCCGAGGCGGCCATACTGGTACGCGATATAGAACGTGTTCGCGTCCTCGTAATCGAAGGCCACCCAGCCGCCGTCGCCGCCCCAGTTGATCAACTGCTGCCAGTTCGTCGTGGCCGCGTCACCGATGTTGTTGCGGCGGTCCTGCGTACCGCCCGCGACGCGCGTGGGTGTGCGGCGGTCGTAGTTCATCGAATAGAACTGCATGGTCGCCAGGCCCGTACCGGCCTCCTGTATGACGAGATTCGTGCGCCGGCAGTCCGTCGTGCGGAACACGCCGCCGTCGCTCGCGATCAGCATGATGTCGGGATTCGCCGGACTGAAATCGACGTAGTGCATGTCGACCCATGCGCCGGCCTGACCGGTCTGCGTCGTCACCTGCCGGAAGGAATTGCCGCCGTCGGTGCTGCGCCAGGTGTTGATGCCGCCGAAGAACAGGATGTTGGCCTGCGTCGGATGGTAGCGGATGTAGAGATTGTAGTCCCCCTGCGCGCGAAGCGCCACGCGCATGTTCGATTGCGCCGACGCCGCGGTCTTCACCCAGGTGTCTCCGAAATCCGTCGAGCGGAAGATGCCGAGGAAGTCCTCGTCGTCCGTCGGTGCGAATCGCGGGGCCCGGTGCATGGCACAGATGTACGTGCCCGGAGCGGAGGGGCTCGCGGCCAGCACCACGCGTCCGATGGAATCCGGGGCCGGGAGGTTTGTCGTCACCTTGTTGAAGCTGAAGCGTTCGCCGCGCGCGTCGGAGATGTACAGTCCGTTGCTGCTGCGTCCGTTGTAGTAGCCGAAGCCCACCATGACGCGGTCGGGCTTGCCCCTGTCGATCAGTACGGTGCGCGCCGGACCGTTGAGCACCGCCTTCCATTCACCGCCGGCGTTCGTCGAGCGCATCAGCGCGCCGGTGCCGTCGCCGTAGGTCGTCGCCGCGAAAATGAGACTGGGATCGTCGGGATGTATCGCGATGTAGTTGACCGCGAGATCGATCTCGTTGATCACGCCTTCCATGACATTGGTCCAGCTCTCCCCGCCGTCGGTGCTCTTGTAGATTCCATCGCCGTGCACGGCGTCCCAGTTGTTGCTTCCTTCGCCGGTTCCGATGTATATGATGTCGGGATTGACCGGATCGATGGCCATGTGCCCGATGGCCAGCATCGGCAGGTAATCGGTTTTCGGTGTCCATGTCAGGCCGCCGTCGGTGGACTTGAACAGGCCGCCGGAGGCGCTGCCGGCATAGGCGATGTTCCCGTTCGTCGGATGGAATTTCACGACGCGCACGCGTCCGGCGATCGTGTTGGGCCCGATGAAACTCCAGGTGTTCGCGAGATTCTGCTTGCGGAGGGCGAGCCGTGATTTCTGCCATGCGCGATCGTCCGTCGCTTCGCGGAGTCCTTCCGAAATCCTCTTCGTCGAATTGTAGATGCGCGGCAGGATGTACCAGTCCAGATTCGGCCTGTCGATGCTGCGTCCCTCGCGAATGTCGGCGCGGCGTTCCGCCCGCAGCTGCAGCTTCAAGGCCTGCTGCGTGGAATATGAATCGACCTCGACCGGCGCGATGCGCTGGAGGAGTCCGACAGCCGCGATTGTTGTGAGCAGCAGCGTCGAAAAGGTGATCAGTCGTTCTTTCATGGGAATCCTCCGGGGATGCGGCAGTCTGCGAAAAACATGACTCCGTTTGTGCATTTTCGTATATTCCGTGAAAAGCTCGGTGCGGACAATCAGGTCGGTCTATCGCCAATCAGGTCCAAATGAAAAGATAGGCCGTACCACCATTCGAGGCAATGAAAATCGGAGATCGCTCATGCTCGCCTCAGTCGATCCCTCCATTCTGACAATGCTGCTGCGGACCGCGCGCAACGCGATCAGCGACCAGATCCGGGGCGAAAGGCACGATCCCGGCATCACGCGGGACGCCGATCCGCCGGCAGCGCTTCCCGACGCCGCCGGCGTGTTCGTCACCGTGCACGTCACCAACGCCCTGCGCGGCTGCATCGGATTCCTCGAATTGCAGGGGGGACTGCTCGACACCGTGGCGGAAGCCGCGCGCCGCGCCGCCGCCTTCGATCCGCGCTTCCCGCCCGTGGAGGAAGACGAACTGGCGGACTGCCGCATCGACGTGACCCTGCTCGGGCAGGCGGAGCTGATGAGGGATCCCGAGGATTTTATCATCGGAGTTCATGGTCTGATATTGGAGTACCTCGGACGCCGCGGACTGCTGCTGCCGCAGGTCGCGGTTGAACATGCATTCGGTAAATCGGAATTTCTCTCCGCCCTGTGCCAGAAAACCCTTGTGCCCGACGGCAGCTGGACGATGCCCGAGGCGCGACTCTCCCGCTTCGAAGGTGTGGTCGTCGCCGAGCAGGACAAGGCCGCGGAAATGTGAATCACACGACCCGAAAGGATTGGTATGTCCATGAAAGCGATGCAGATACGTCCCCCGGCGGTGAGCGGCCTGTTCTACCCCGCCGATCCCACCGTACTCAGCGTGATGGTCGACCAGCTGCTCGATGCATCCGCATCGCCGGATGTCCCGGTCGCGGGCGTCCCACTCGCACTGGTGAGCCCGCATGCGGGGTACGCCTACTCCGGTCCCACCGCGGCGGCGGCCTATGCCCTGCTGCGGCAGCGGAGCTTCCGTACGGCCGTGATCATCTCGCCGAGTCATCGCGAGTATTTCAACGGCATCTCGGTGTACGACGGCGACGCCTACCGCACGCCGCTCGGCTTGATCAACGTCGACGTGGAACTTCGCGAGAAGCTGCTCGCCTCCAGGGGCATCATCACCTCGTCGCAGCTGGGACACCGCGAAGAACATGCCGTGGAAGTGCAGCTGCCCTTCATCCAGCGCATCAATCCCGACGCGAAAGTCCTGCCTATCGTCATGGGAGACCAGCGCAGCGAGTACTGCCTGCTGCTCGCCCGGGCTCTCGCCGGAATCCTCACGCCCGACTGCGTGCTCATCGCCAGCAGCGACCTGTCGCATTTCCATGAACAGGCATCGGCGGTCGATCGCGACCGCATCATCGCCGAGGACATCCGTGCGATGAAACCCATGCGGCTTCTCGAGGATCTCAACACGCGCAAGGGCGAGGCCTGCGGGGGCGGTCCCATCGCGGCGGTCATGACCGCGGCGCAGGCGCTCGGCGCCGATCGCGGCACAATCCTGCATCAGTGCACGTCCGGCGATGTGACGGGCGAGATGCATCGCGTCGTCGGCTACGTCTCCGCGGCGTTCACTTCAAGCAAGAGTGTCTGAGAACGTGACTCCCCCCACCCCTTCAATCGCCGTCGTCGGCGCCGGCAGCGTTGGCATGAACCTGCTGCGGCACTGTGCACGGCAGCACGTCGCCGTCGCTGCCGTGGTGGAGAAGGATCCTTCCCGCCTCGACCGCGCACGCGGTCTGCATCCGGATGCAGCGCTGTCGGCGGAATTGCCCGCGCGGCTGCCGGACGCAGTCAGCCGCTGCGTCATCGCGGTGCCGGACGCCGCGATCGCCGACATCGGAAGGTGTCTCGCCGCGTCGACGGCGCTTCCATCCGGGCTCATCGTTTTCCATTGCTCCGGGACGCTCGACTCTTCGGTGCTTTCCCCGCTCGCCGATTCCGGCTGCCTCATCGGCAGTATCCATCCCATGATGAGTTTCCACAATGATTCCCTGCCCGCGTCCGCACTGCGCGGCATCGGCTGCGGCATCGAAGGAGACGACGCATTCTGGATCGAAGGACAGCGCTTCGCGGAGCTCATGGACTGGCGGCCGCTGCGCATCGACACGAAACGGAAATCGCTCTACCACGCGGCGAACGTGTTCGCCGGAAACTTCCCCACGGTGCTGGCCTTCATTGCGGATGCGCTGCTGCGCGCCGCTGCCGCCGACGCTTCCGCGGCGGAGCTCTCCTACCTTCTCCCCATGATGCATGCCGTGCTCGCGCGTCTTGACGACACGACGCCCGGGGCCGCGCTGACGGGTCCCGCCGCGCGCGGCGACCTGGAGACGATCCGCCGTCATCTCGATGCGCTGAAGGAGCAGGATGCGGAGTTCCGGGACGTCTACAACGCCCTCACCCGCGCCGCCCTGACACTGCGTCAGCGATAGCGTCAGCGATGGCGCCCGCGAAAACGCGACGCTCATGCTTCCAGTGATATTTTTCCGCCGCTGCGAGGCAGGCGGATTGCGCACGCGCGCGGCGATCAGTGTCGTCGAGGAGCGTACGCACGGCGCGGACGATCAGGTCGCGATCCCCGGGATCCACGGCGATGCCGGCCCCCGTCCCGCGGAGCACGGCGCCGATCTCGGGGAAATCGCTGCCCACGACAGGCACGCCGGCCGCGATGTACTCGAAGAGTTTGTTCGGCAGACTGAGATAGTAGCTCCGTCCCAGATTCTCGATCAGACACATGCCGAGGTCCGCGGACGCGGTCCAGTCCGGCAGCGCGGCCGAGGGGACCGCCGGTAAAAAGGATACACGGTCCGATACTCCGGATAATCCGGCCGCGGCTTCGAACTCGCCGCGCAGCTCGCCGTCACCCAGGAACACAAGGTGGCAGTCCGGCAGCTCCGTCATCGCGTCGATGAGCGGCATCGCGCCCCTGCCCCGCTGCACCCCGCCCTGCGAGAGCAGGATGCGGCGGCCGGCGGGGATGCCGCAGGCTTCGCGCAGCTTCCGTGATGGAGCGGGAACGGGAAAATCAGGCAGGTTGCGCACGACGCGGACGTCGGCGTGATTCTCCCGCAGTATGGCGGCGATGGACTCGTTCACGGTGAGCACCGTCTTCGCCCGGGGTGCATAGCGACGCTCCACACCGGTCCAGAAGCGCTGCATGATCGCGCGTCCCTGGAGCGCGGCGACCGAGGAATAGAGTTCGCGGGCATCATAGATCAGCGGCCGTCCGAGCGCGCGGGCCGCGCGCGCTGAGGCGGGAAGCGAGTACAGGTCCGCCGCCGCGCAGAGGTCGCATTTCAGCCCGCGCAGCACCGCTTCCGCCTTGCGCCAGAACCGCGGCAGTTCCTGACGGAGCGATCCCCGCATTGTCACCTTCAGTACTTCGATATTCCCCTGTCCCCCATCCCTTGAGTCGCCCGTCCCTCCATCATATCCATCATATCCATCATTTCCATCTTTTCCATCTTTTCCATCTTTTCCATCATTCCCCTCATTCCATCCGCCGATCACACCTCCGCCGCGTTCACCCCGCACTGCACTCAGCTGCACGACAGTCACTTCCGCGACTTCCGATGCGGCGGCGGCAAACCTCCGCAAACGCGAATCGCGCGCGAGATCCCCGACGAAGGTGAAGCCGATGCGCGGCATGGGAGTTACAGCGTGACGGAGAGAGCGATGGTGTGGGCGTTGCCGAAGACTTCCGAGAAAGAGGTGAAGGCGTAATCGAAACGGAGGGAACTGTAGGTCGCACCCGCGCCGAAGGTCAGGCCCTTGTTCTCATAGCCGGTCTGATATCCGAGACGGAGGAATACCATTCCCAGGTAATCGAATTCCGCGCCGAGATTGAGATGCGTCGTGCTCTCCTCGAGCAGGGAGAGTCCTTCGGCGGAGACGTTCAACGCACCCTTGACGGCCTCGACCGGGATGCGATAGGCCGCGCCGTAGCGCAGCAGGAGCGGGAGCGTGGTCGACACCGCGCGCAGCTCGGACATGTGTCCGAGGTTCGCCAGCGCTACGCCCGTGCGCAGTTCAGATAGACCGCCTTCGGAGAAGGGACGCACGGCGAGGCCGAAATCGAAGGCGTAGCCGCCCGCTTCCTCCACGTCGATTTTCTCGAACACGTATTTCGCTGTCGCTCCGAAATCGACACCCTCGGCGAGAGCGAAGGCCGCGGTCAGTCCGCCCGCGAAATTCCGCGTATCGGTTTCCGCGAGCGCCTGTCCCGGCACGTCACGCACCTCGAGGCCACCCACGCTGGTCAGTCCAAGGTGTATGCCGAGGCTCCAGCCGCCGAAGGGGACGCTCAGGCCGAGGAATTCCGTGGTGATGTCCTCGATCCACTCGTTGTGCATGATGGTGATGGATGCATCGGTGTCGTCGGCGATCAGGGCGGGATTGTAGTACATCGCGCTCCCCATGTCGGAGCCAGCCACGCCGGCGTCGCCCATGCCCATCGTACGGGCGCCCACACCG
>CAZWNO010000167.1:0-7463 GCA_964635845.1 uncultured Chromatiales bacterium | reverse complement strand
CGACGCCGAGCGCGCGCAGGACGAGGAGATCGAATTTCAGATTCTGTCCGATGACCGTGGCACCGCCTTTGAACAGGGGACGCACGGCTTCGACGATTTCCGCGACCGGAAGGTCCGCGTTCGCCGGCACGTACCAGGCGTGGGCGGGACGCACGGCGAATGAGAGTCCTACCAGCTCGGACTGCCGCGGATCGAGTCCGCCCGTCTCGGTGTCGAAGCAGAACTCCGCGGCTTTCCCTATCTCCTTCACCATCGCGGCCAGTTGTGCGCGTGTACGCACAAGTACGTACTCGTGCGGCACGTTGGCCGCGGTGCGGTTCCCCGCCGTGTCTTCCGCGAACATCGAACCCTGCTGATCGCTCTCGAGTTTTTGGAGGAAGCGTGTCAGTTCGAGTTCGGTGAACAGCGCGCGCAGGGCCGGGACGTTCTTTGCCGCGAAGCGGAGGTCGTGGGGATCGATGTCGACGGGTGCGTGGATGTCGATCGTGACAAGTTCGCGCGACAGTTCGGCCTCCGCCTTCTGTTCCTCGAGTTTCGCGCGCAGGCCCGGCTTGGGTATGCGCGCGAGATTCTCGTAGATGGCCGGGATGGATCCGAATTCCTGCACGAGGGGAATCGCGGTTTTCTCACCGATGCCCTTGACACCGGGAATGTTGTCGCTCTGGTCGCCCATCAGGCCGCACGCCGAATTTCTGGCGCACGCCTTCGATGTCCACGATCTCCCAGCTGTCCGCGGACTTGCCGGGCTTGTACAGCCGTATCCGGTCCGACACGAGCTGCATGTAGTCCTTGTCCGGCGTGACGAGGAAACACTCGAGATCCTCACGCTCCGCCCGCCGTGCCAGCGTGCCGATGACGTCGTCCGCTTCCCAGCCCGGGAGTTCCAGCACGGGAATGTTGTAGGCCTGAACGATGGTCTTCAGGTAGGGGAGTTGGGCGATCATGTCCTCGGGCATCTTCTCGCGCGTGGCCTTGTATTCCGCGTACTGTTTGTGGCGGAACGTCGGATGCGGCGTGTCGAAGGCAACCGCGATATGGTCGGGCTTCTCCTCGCCGAGGATTTTCTCCAGCGTGTTGACGAAGCCGAAAATCGCGCTGGTGTTCATTCCCTTCGAATTGATGAGGGGACGATTGATGAAGGCGAAGTAGGCGCGGTAGGCGATGGCCATCCCGTCGATGATGAAAAAACGTTCCATGGGCGGCGCGTGCGTGGTGATTGAATACCAGAATAATAGGCACTACGGCACAAACGCACAATGCCATGCGCTGCGAACGCATCGCACCCGTGCGTCCGAGCCAGCGGCTCGGACGCTCAACCCCTGGACCTCATCGGCAGCATTGACGTAGGACCGAGCCAACGGCTCGGTCATCCGACCCCGTTTGCCGACGCCGCCTGTTCCGCCGACGCCGCCTGTTCCGCCGACGCCGCCGGTTCCGCCAGCGTGTGATCTTCATCGACCCGCGGCGGACTGCTGTATTATCGCAATGCGATTCGCTATCTTCGCAATCATGCGTTCAACCGCGCTTCACGGAATGAAACGGATGTCCTGCATCGGGATGTCCCGCTTAGGGATGATCTGCGTAATGCTGTTCCTCGGCGCCATGTCTGCGATCGCGCAGGACGCCCTTGACCGCGCGACCGTTCCGTCAGTGTATTATCCCGCGCCGAAAGGGACCTGGGGCTTCGACGCAGCTGTGGGCTTGCGTGTCCTCACCGTGCCGCGCGATATCGCCGAGGAGGAAATCAACAGGGCTCCTTCGCTCGAGCTGCAAGCGGTACTGGGACTTCCGCTGCAGTTCAGCGCTCCCGCCTCCGCAACGCTGCAGTATTTCACGAACCATTTCCGCGCCGGACTCTGCTGGACGTATCGCTTCCGGAATCTCGCCATCTCCGTCGGAGACGATGCGGCGTTCTGGTTCGGATTCGTCGATTTCGAGGGTTTCGACAACCGCGCGAACGGGTGGATGAATTACCCGAACGTCTCCGTCGGATACGATTTCGGCGATGTGCGGCTCACAGCGAAAGCCGAGGCGGTGTACCTGATGTCGATGCGGTCCTTCGCCGGCGACGAGGAGGTGAGCATGAACCGGTATTTCAACACCGGATGGGCGCTGGCGTTCGTGCTCGAGCAGCCTTTCTGGAAAGACACACACGTTCTTCTCGGCGTGCGACTCGTGCGGACGGATTTTCACTACCAGACCTGGTTCGCGTTTTCCACCTTCGATCGCAAGCTGCTGTTTTCGGAATTGCTGTTCGGGGTGCTGCTGTGAAATACTTCCTGATATTCTTCCCGTTTCTCTTTCTGCTGTCGGCCTGCACGGAAGAGATTTCCGTCACTGTGCCTCAAATCGACGCGGCGGCCGAACTCGCGGGCACGCAGTCGCTGACGACGGAGACGCTCGCGGCGCTGGAAGGAGTGTACGAGGTCCTCGACGGACAATCCCTGCTCGGCCGCGAGGCGGTGATCAAATGCAGCATGAACACTGTCTCCATCCTCACCGACAGGGACGCCGGCTACTGCATCCTGGAGGCAGGAACATCGGATTCCGCACTCTTTTTTGTGGGATACTGGCGCAAGCAGACCGGTGTCGAGACCGGGGTGGTCCGCGCAAGGATCGATGCCGACCAGGGGGGAGAACTACTCACGCGTGGAACACCCGTCGCAGCGGGTGAAGTGACCATATCCGGTGATTTCGGGAACGCGTTCGGAAAGGGAATGCGTTCGCTTCGGCTCGTGTACCGCCGGCGGCTCTACAGCGGGGAACGTCCCTTCCTGATCATCGCCCATCGCGCAGGCGGACGCAATTCCGACCACCTTCCGGCTTCTGAGAATTCGGCGGAACTCGTTCGGCTGGCGGAAGGATTCGGCGCGAACGGCGTGGAGATCGACGTGCAGCTGAGCAGCGATGGCGTGCCCGTGGTCTATCACGACGAGGACATGAATCTCCGGCTCAACCAGAAAAACGGGCTCGTCGGATCGGTGAACGACTACACGATCGCGCAGCTCGAGACCTTCGTCCGACTCGTGAACGGGGAACGCATCCCCACGCTCAAGCGCATGCTGGCCACGATTCTCCGGCAGACGACGCTGCGCTTCGTCTGGCTCGACAGCAAGTCTTCCGTCCCCATCGCGCTCCTGCGGGATGTGCAGCGGATGTACCAGGACAGCGCGCGCATCCTCGGCCGCGACCTGACGATCGCTATCGGTCTGCCGGATCAGGAAAAAGTGGACGACCTGCTTCGTCTGCCGGATTATGAGGATGCGCTGGTCCTGTGTGAACTCGACGTGGAAACCGTCCGCAGGACCCATGCGGAAATCTGGGCGCCGCGATGGACCATGGGCACGCAGAACAGGAACGTCGCAAGCATGCACGCCGAAGGCCGCTTCGCGCTGACATGGACGCTCGATCATGCGGAGTTCATCCAGGAATTCATCCGCAATGGGCATTTTGACGGCATTCTCACAAATTATCCGTCTCTCGTGGCATACTACTACTACGTGCAATGAGGCTTCCGGTACCGATATCGCTGTTCGTCCTGCTGCTCGCCGTGACGCTTCCCCTCCACGGCCGTGACGCGTGTGCGAGGTCCCGTGACCGGATGCACCCCGCCTTTGCATCCATGTCCGGACCCTCGCGGACTGCCATCCCGCGTGCCATCGTCGGTGGCGCCGCACTCGACGATTCCATACCCGTGCGCAACGAGGGAAACAATGGGCGTTTCGCGATCGTCGTACGACTCGGCGGAGGGATAAGCGAATATCTCGCGCCCTACGATTCGCCCGTCGAAATCGAGCGCGGCGGCGCGGCATTCAGCATGCGGATCTGCCTGCATCCGGATCATCGATTGCATGTGGGATTCGAAACCGGGTGGACGCGGTTCTACACCTACGATCTCAAGGATGTAGAGACATCCTTCGGTCATACCGATGCATCGCTTTCCCTCTCCGCCGTGCCTCTGCTGGTCGTCTTCTCGATGCCAATCGTCGGATCGCTGACGGTTTCAGGAGGCGGGGGCGGGTACCTGGTGCGCTCGCACGCCTCGTCCTTCGGCCGTACGGTGGATGTCAGCCGCTTCAGTCAGGGATGGATCGCGGCGCTCTCCTGGGATCTGCCGCTCTCCGGATCGATAGGAATCGGGCTGGAGCTGAAGATATACGGTGCCACGGAATTCGGCGACGGGGTCGTCGTCGCCCAGCTGCAGTTGCCGCTGATCCTCTTCCGCTGGTAGCGTCCCGCGGGCAGACTTTCCCGCCTCCCGTCCCTCCCGATCCCAGGGCTCACGCCCTGGGCTGATGTGTTTCCTTTGCTACGACGGAACGGGATGCGTCGTACCATTATGCGAACCGCGTCCCTTCTGTCCCTCCCGTCCCTCCCGTCATCTCTGTGCCCCTGCCCCTTGACATCCTCCGCGAATTTCCGTATATCTGTGTAGTCCATTAATATCAGACGAAAAAATCCCCAACAGCGGCATCCATTGCTGGGAGGAATGCGTGGCGCATGTTGGTTACGCACGTGTCTGATTGATCTCCTCGAGGTCCCATCGATCGTGACAACCTTCCGGGTCGCGTCAACAGTTCCTTCCGGCTTTCCGGATTTCCGCGTTCCTTCATCCGGGCCGCCCGCCATTGAGGTGCGCGATGCATTCAGCCGCCGGCAGCAGCCACATAGTATGCCGGATCTTCCTGCCCACGAATCATCAGGATGCCAACATGAAACACCGAGAACATTTCCGGGCGCTTGTATTCCTGCCGCTCTTCGTTCTGCTGTGCTGCGGGACAAGCACGGCGCAACAGGCTCCCATCATTCCACGCTATGTCCCGCCGGACATTGTCGCCGACGGATTCGAGGCGCATTTCCGCTACATGGCGATTGTAGAAACCGACTGCCGCAGCAATGCGGAGGCAACGATGCTGGCAGACGAACTGCTACGGCAGGGCGCCCTGATCGCCATTGTCTCCTCACCGCAGCGCATGCTCGGCTGGGTGCCCCCCGAGGCGCGCGCCGCCGTTGAGATGGCGCGGCTGTCGACCGCCGCCGGCTCAATCGGTGTACGGGCGGTTGCCTATTCGACTGAGGAATTGCGTGCCGCCGAGGACGCGCAGTCATTCGAGAAGAGAGAGAACAATGAGGCCGACGACGCCTTGCTCGAATACCTCTCCTGGCTGCGTCTGCCGATGACGCCGGAGCGCCTCGAGGCAATGGAGCAGGCCGAGCAGAAGTATCAAATGCTCAAGGATCAGCTCCCGAACGATGATCCCGTCGAGCTTGTAACGCCGGCCAGTAATATCAGGGGTGGTGGGGACGAGACCATGATGAGCAGCTACGCGAGCTACGCATACGGCCATGTCGATCACACAAGCTTCTTCCTTGAAAGCCAGTCAGGCACAGGGTCGTGGAACTGGCCCAACGACGTGTACAACGACTACAAAACCCTGTACACCAACGCGCTTGCGTACTGGACCTCCGAAGCCGCGAAATACGGTCGCACGATGGTCACGCACTGGCACCTCTACGGACGCACTTCCACGGCTACGCAGCTGAACGGAGAGGCCGTCACGATAGGGGAAACGAACTTCATTCCGACTGTGATTGACAGGGTGACATCAGGGAGTCCCGAGGCCATCAACGGCCTGGATCCGCATCATGAATGGGTGCTCAAATATAACCGCGGCATGCGGTCGTCCACCGGGCATCAGCAGTCCATCTGCGGTTTCATCGCCTACAAGGGCACGGCGGGCGAAGGCATCTGGCCTCATGCCTCGATGGTGATCTGGGGCGACGGAAAAATCGAGGGCATGTACTTCGCTCTGGATAACCAGTACTGGCAGGCTGTCCCCGATCCGCTGGCCAATTCCTACCGGAATGTCATCGCTCATGAGATCGGGCACCTTTGGGGATGTCCTGACGAGTATTACAACACGCAGGCATCCTGCGATTATACCTATCGCGGCATGGCGACCGAAAACTGCCAGAGAACCCAGACGGTCGGAGCCTACAAGATGCGCGGCTTCGACGGAATCATGAAAGGCAACTATACCGGCGGCACGAGCCGTGGCACACCAGTGCACAGCGGCATGATCACCGCCGCACAGGCTGTACCGCGGCGTCTGTTCCGGACGGTGCCTGCCGGCTACAAACTCACACTGCACAATTGCGACGGCGGCACCCTCGAATTGAACGAAGCGACGTACGTTCCGATGGCGCATGACTACTGCCTGACCGTGGAGGCGCAACCGACGCGCGTCGTCTCCGGTGTGACATGGTATTTCGAGGAATGGGAAGTGAAGCATCAGACGACGGGATCGACCATGTACGAGTACTACGGGCCGACGCTGCCGTCCACCGTGCTCTATTCCTCGCGAACCAATCCCATCACCGAAGTGATCGCGCATTACACGAATAGCCCGCCGGATTTCATGACGAGCAACACGACGCTGGAGGCATGGAATTCGCACTTCGGCCACGATCCGCAACCGGTTGCGAACATTGCGCTGCGCTGGCGCAACAGGTATGACATGAACGCGGTCAAGACCATCTTCGAATACGACCGCAGCGGAACGTGGGTACCATTGACGACGCAGAATATCGTGCTGTACCATCCCAACTGGGTTCCGGTCGGCAATTGGGTCGGAATTCGCGTGCACTCCGTTCCACTGGCGAGCGGTGCGAACGAGAATATCCAGCCGAACCGCGAGTACCGCTTCCGCATGCTCGGAGAGTACAATACCGTTCGCGGTAATCCGTCAGTTGTCGCCACCGTCCGGACGCGTCCCGCATCGCCGGCGGACACGGTGTTCTGCTACGATCCCAACGAACCCAACTCGCAGAGTTCGCCCAAGGTCCTGCCCTCGATGGGACCGGGGATCGCGGGCTACACCGTCGGCGGGGCGATGACCATCGGCGGCCAGACCACCGAATTCAACTGGTATGCTCCGAAACCCGATTACTATCGCATCACAGCCATCGGGCTGTCGAGCACGCTCTTCGGCGACAAGCTCCGTCTTCGCCTGAAAGTGCTCGACGGATCCGATTTCACGCCGCAATTCCGTGCCCAGAGGGTGGGCACTACGACCTGGATCAACAGCCACTATGTGGCCAGTCAGGGGCATTGGCTGCTGACCGTTTCCAACGACGGGGAATACATCATCCAGGTGAACTCCGTCATCACCAACATCGGCGGCATGGTGGACCTCGCGGACAGGGTCACGAAGAAATTCGGCTTCGGCGAGTACGAGTTCACCGTGGATATCGAGCCTTCGAATCCGCTCATCGCTGAGCTGTGCATCCCCTGTGTGCGTCTGATCTTCCCGCGCCCATATCCGGGACTGTTCATCGTCGATCCCGACCCGCCGCCCGAGCTAATCCTGCCGACGAGAAGGGGATTCGACAAGTCGCGCCTCCTGAATCTGGGGCTGCATTACCTCGCACCTCCCGGTCTTGTATTCGACGGATTCGAGGGG
>CAZWNO010000166.1:0-7571 GCA_964635845.1 uncultured Chromatiales bacterium | reverse complement strand
CTCGGCGTGTGTCCCCCTCGGCGTTCGGCCCTTCCGGCGTGTGGCCCTCCCAGCGTTGGGAAAAAAAACGGCGTGCCGAGGCACGCCGTCGAGAATGCTGTTTCGAGGATCTCAGAGTTTCTGCGTGAACTCGTCGAGCACGGTCTTCAGATTCGGCTCGCCGATTTCCTGAAGCTCGTACTGCACGCGGACGGACGGCTTCTTGAACTTCGCCACGCGCTTGAGATCGATCGGTGTGCCGATGACGACGAGGTCGCAGGGCACCTTGTTGATCGTGGTCGTGAGATCCTTGATCTGCTGCTCGCCGTAGCCCATCGCGGGAAGCAGCACGCCGATCTCGGGATAGATTTCGAAGGTCTTCTTGATCGTGCCGACGGCCCACTGGCGCGGATCGATCAGTTCGGCGGCGCCATATTTCTCGGCGGCCACCGTGCCGGCGCCGAATTCCATTTCGCCGTGCGTGAGCGTGGGACCATCCTCGATGACGAGAACGCGCTTGCCCATGATCCGCTCGTGACGGTCGACGATCAGCGGACTCGCGGCGTCGATGATCTGCGCCCTCGTGTTGACGCTGCGGATGTTGTGGCGCAGCTCGAGCACGTCCATCGGTTCGGCGCTGTCGATCTTGTTGATGACCACCACGTCGGCCATGCGCAGGTTGGCCTCGGAAGGATAGTAGCCGAGTTCGTCGCCCGTGCGCAGGGGATCGGCCACGACGATGCTCAGGTCGGGCTTGTAGAACGGCATGTCGTTGTTGCCGCCGTCCCACAGGATGATGTCCGCTTCCTTCTCCGCCTGCTCGAGGATCGCGGCGTAATCGACACCGGAGTAGATGATCGTACCGTTGACGATATGCGGCTCGTACTCTTCCATTTCCTCGATCGTGCATTTGTGCTTCTTCAGGTCGGCGATGGACGCGAAGCGCTGCACCTTCTGTTTGGCGAGATCACCGTAGGGCATCGGGTGGCGGATCGCGGCGACCTTGAAGCCCATCGCCTGCAGGATGTTCGCCACCTTGCGCGTCGTCTGGCTCTTGCCGCTGCCCGTGCGCACGGCGGTCACCGACACGACCGGCTTTTTGCTCTTGATCATCGTGTCCTGCGCGCTGAGGAGTTTGAAATGCGCGCCGGCGGTGGTGGCGCGGGAGCCGAGGCTCATCACGCGCTCGTAGGTCACATCGCTGTATGCGAAGACGACTTCCTTGACATCGTACTTTGCGATCAGTTTTTCGAGATCCGCTTCGACGTGAATGGGAATGCCTTTCGGGTAGAGCTTGCCGGCGAGCGAAGCGGGATACTTGCGCCCGGCGATGTCGGGAATCTGCGCCGCGGTGAAGGCCACGACGTTGTACAGGTCGTTGTCGCGGTAGACCATGTTGAAGTTGTGGAAATCACGGCCGGCGGCGCCGACGATGATCGTGTTGATGCGGTTCGTTGTTGGCATGGATCACTCAGCTGGTTGATGAGAGACAGTGTTTATTTCGTCGTCAGGACTTTTTCAATTCGTGCGAGCGCCCAGTCGATCTCGTCTTTCGTGATCACGAGCGGCGGAGCGAAGCGGATGATGTTTTCATGCGTTTCCTTGCAGAGAATGCCTTCCTCCTTGAGCGCCTCGCAGAAAGGACGCGCCTTCGTGTCGAGCACGAGGCCGATCCACAATCCCCGGGCGCGCACCTTCACGACGTGCGCGGAAGGGATGGCGCGGAGACGCTCCGCAAAATACGCGCCGAGTTCGGCGGAACGCTCGATCAGCTTTTCCTCCTCGATGACTTCGAGCGCGCGCACGGCCACGGCCGCGCCGAGGGGATTGCCGCCGAAGGTCGATCCGTGCTCGCCCGGCTTGATCACGCCGAGGATGGCCTTGTCCGCGAGGATCGCGGAAACCGGATAAAAGCCTCCGGAAAGCGCCTTCCCGATGATGACGATATCGGGACGCACGCCCTCGTAGTAATGCGCGAACAGCTTGCCGCTGCGGCCAAGCCCCGCCTGGATTTCGTCGCAGATGAAAAGGATGCCCTTCTCCTTGCACAGATCCGCGACGGCTTTCAGGTAGCCGTCCGGCGGGATCACGATGCCGCCCTCGCCCTGGATCGGTTCGATCATCACGGCGCAGGTGTTGGCCGTGATCTTCGATTTGAGGTCCTCGAAATTGCCGTATTCGTGCATCGGGAAGGCCTCGGCGCAGTAGGGTCCGAAGCCCTTGAACGACGCGGGATCGTCGGAGAAGCCGACGATGGTGGTCGTACGGCCGTGGAAGTTGCCCGAGGCGACGACGATCTCGGCCTTGTTTTCCGGGATGCCCTTGACGTCGTATCCCCAGCGGCGCGCGGTCTTGATCGCGGTCTCGACGGCCTCGGCGCCCGAGTTCATCGGCAGGGACATCTCGTAGCCGGTCATGTCGTGCAGTTTCTTATAGAGCAGCGGCAGGCGGTCGTTACGGAACGCGCGGCTGGTGAGCGTGACGTTCTTCGCCTGTTCGACGAAGGCTTCGAAGATCCGCGGATGGCAGTGCCCCTGGTTCACCGCCGAGTAGGCGGCGAGACAGTCGAGATATTTCTTCCCGTCCACGTCGGTCACCCAGACGCCCTCTGCACTGTGCACGACCACATCCAGGGGGTGGTAGTTGTGCGCGCCGTATTGATCCTCGAGAGCGATGAAATCCTTGCTGTTCATGATTCGTCCTTTGCGAAATAGAATGAATGAGTCTGATTATTCCGTGTCGAGCAGCATGGTCAGCAGGGCCATGCGCAGGTAGAGACCGTTCTGTGTCTGCCGGAAATACGCGGCCCGTCGATCGGCGTCCACCGCGCGGTCGATTTCGACCGAGCGCGGAAGCGGATGCATGACGATGGCATCGGCTTTCATGGACGCGAGCACGCCGCCGTCGATATTGTACGGTGTCAGATCGATGTCTCGCTTGCGCAGGCGTTCGCGGTCGATGCGCGTCTGGTAGACGACATCGACATGCGGGAGGACGCCGTCGGCCTTGCTCGTGCGCTCGTATGACACGTTGTGCTTGTCGAGATATTCGAGAATGTCGGGTTTGATCTGCATTTCGTCCGGAGCGATGAAATACAGCTTTATGCGGTCGAACTTCCCGAGCAGGTATGCGAGCGAACGCGCGGTGCGGCCCTGGTCGAGCGCGCCGATCAACGCGACGGAGAGTCCGTCGAGCGTCTTGCATTCGTCGTAGATCGTGTAGAGATCGAGAAGCGCCTGCGTGGGATGCTGTCCGCCCTCGCCGTCGCCGGCGTTGATCACGGGCACGGTCGAGAAGGCCGCCGCGCGCTTGGCGCCGCCTTCCTCGTGGTGGCGCAGCACGATGACGTCGCAGTAATGGCCGATGATGCGGATGGTGTCTTCGAGCTGCTCGCCCTCGACTTCCGAAGAGAACTCGTGCGCCTGCTCGGTCGAGAGCACGCGTCCGCCGAGACGGTACATGGCCGATTCGAAGGAAAAGCGCGTGCGGGTGGAGGGCTCGTAGAACAGCGTGCCCATGATGAATCGTTCGTAGTCGCGCGTGCCGCCGCGCGCCACGATTTTCTCCATCGCGTGCGTGCGGTCGAACAGCTGCATGAGCAGGGGAACGGTGAACTGCTGGGATTCGACGACATGCCTCATATTCATGGCTTCACTCGTTCTGCTGTGGTGAATGCGCGCGCGTGCGGTTCGCCCGCACGCCTCGCTCGTGTCCTGCGGACGCGGCCTGCGTGCAGGTCATGCCGGCACGATATGCGTGCCGGCATTGCCCTCGATGGCATCGGTCAGACATTCGAAGGAAGTGATGATCACTTCCTTCCCGCCGGCGCGCAGGAAACGGAGGGCCGATTCGACCTTCGGACCCATGCTGCCCGGCGGAAATTGACCTTCGTCGTAGAGGCGCTGCAGTTCCTCGACCGTCACGCGGTCGAGTCCCCGCTGCGTGGCTTTCTTGAAATCGACATACACCTGCCGCGCGTCGGTGCTGATGGCGAAGAGGTCCACCTCCAGCTGCGCCGCGAGCAGGGCGGATGCGCGGTCCTTGTCGATCACGGCCTCGGAGCCCTCGATGCGGTCGCCGTCGTATTCGATGACGGGAATCCCGCCGCCGCCGCAGGCGATGACGATCATCCCTTCGTCCAGCAGATGCCGGATGATATGCCGTTCGAAGACCTCCTTCGGCTCGGGCGACGGCACGACGCGGCGATAGCCGCGCGCGCTGTCTTCGACGATGTCCCAACCCAGGCGCCGTTTCTTCGCATCGGCTTCCTCTTTCGTGTAGAAGGGACCGATGGGCTTGGTCGGATTCCTGAACGCCGGATCGTCGGCATCGACGCGCACCTGCGTAAGCACGGTGAGCACAGGCGTGGTGAGACCGAGCTGCCGCAGTTCGAACTCCATCGCGCGCTGCAGGAGGTAGCCGATCTCGCTCTGCGTCGTGGCGACGCAGACGTCGAGCGGATGCGTGTACACCTCGCCTGCCGCGCGTTCGGAGCGCAGGAGCGCGGCCCCCACCTGGGGACCGTTCCCGTGCGTGATCACGATGCGCCAGCCGCGCTGGACCATCGCGGCGAGGCTGCGGGCCGTCGCATGCGCGTTGGCCAGCTGCTCGTCGATGGTGCCGCGCTCACCCGCGCGGATGAGCGAATTCCCGCCGATGGCAATGAGTGCTGTACGGGACATACGGATCCTTTATTTCTTCATCAGCTGGTACATGATGGACTTCTGCGCGTGCAGGCGGTTCTCCGCCTCCTGGAAGACCACCGAATTCGGCGCGTCGATGACGCCGTCGGTGACTTCATCGCCGCGGTGCGCGGGCAGGCAGTGCATGAAGATCGCGTCGCTCTTCGCCTTCGCCATCAGGTCCTCGTTCACCTGGAAGGGCATGAAGATGCGTCGGCGTTCGGCGGCCTCGGCTTCCTGTCCCATCGATGCCCAGACGTCGGTGTACACCGCGTCGGCGTTTTTCACGCCCGCGACGGGATCATGCACGACCTCGATCTTCGCGCCGGTGGCCTTCGCGTCCTCTGTGGCCTGCTGCCAGGCGATGAGGTTGGGCTCGTAGCCGGCGGGACAGGCGACGGTGACGTCCACCCCGAGCCGCGCGCCGGCGAACATCAGGCTGTGCGCGACGTTGTTGCCGTCGCCGATATAGCAGAGTTTCAGACCCTTGAAGTCGCCTTTCTTCTCCTTTATCGTCAGGAAGTCCGCCATGGCCTGGCAGGGATGCGAGTAGTCGGTGAGTCCGTTGATGATGGGCACCGAGGCATATTTCGCCATGTCGATCACGATCTGGTGCGCGAAGGTGCGGATCATGATGCCCTGCACCATGCGCTCGAGATTTTTCGCCACGTCATGCACCGACTCGCGCTTGCCGAGGCTGATTTCGGCCGGCGAGAGGTACAGCGAGTAGCCGCCGAGCTGCTGGATGCCGATGTCGAACGAGGTGCGCGTGCGCAGCGAGGGCTTCTCGAAGATCAGCGCGAGGGCCTGTCCCTTCAGCGCGTCCGCGTACTTCATGCGGTCGGCCTTCATGTCCAGCGCGATGTCGAAAGTTTCGAGGATCTCCTCCCTGCTCAGATCCCGTACGGTGAGGAAGTCTTGTGCTTTCACGGTTGCATGCTCCTTGCGGCACGGAAGCGCCGCCCGATGAAATGGAAAAATTGAATTATCTGATTAAAAAAAATGCTGTCGGGTGACAGGTCGCGGCCGGGGTGGCGGGTCAGATGGGGGCGTCGGTGCAATAGTGCTTGAACTGCAGGATCTTCCGTGACCGCGTCGTGCAGCGGTCGTAGGCCATACACGTACCGGGCGGCGTCTGCGCCGTCGCGGGATGTGTTCGTCTGTTCAGCCGCTCGATCATACGTTTCGGAGATTGTACAACTTCGCGCATTTCACGCATCTCTATAAAGATCGGAATCCCGGAGCACTTGCACAAGGATTACGTATGTGGAAATCAGAGCCGATTGCATGAAATGACAAAATGACAAGATGACAGAATGACAAGATGGCGAAATGGAAGGAATCAGGTCGGACTGAGATTCCATATCGTAAGCTTGTCATTCTGTCATCCTGTCATCTTGTTATTCCTGATGCTCAACCCGAGAATGATCCCCAGCGCCACGCTCCACACGGCGGCGAGGCCGATCTGGAATTCCTTCGGGAGGGCGAAAGTGACGGTGTGGGCGGGGATCCAGAACCAGAGCAGGGTCTTGAGCGCCGTTTCGATGCCGGTGAAATTCCAGCGGCGGAGGATGAGGTTGTCCTCGATGCGGTGGAAGTACATCATCTGCGGACCGAAGAACACGTTGGTGGCGACCGAGGCGGAGAATGCGAAGGCGAGTCCCGACGCGCAGGCGCCCGGCAGCATGCCGTGCTCGACCAGCACGAGCACCGCGCCCTTCATCATCGTGAAGCCGTACTTGATTACGATTCCCAGCAGCGCCCAGCCCAGCATCTTGCCCAGCATCTCCGCCGGCGTGTTCGGCAGTCCGATCTTCTTCGTCCTCAGCACGTGCGAGATGATCTCGCCCAGCGTGCCGAGAATGCCGAACTGTATCGCCGCCGATGTCATCGGCTGCTGCGTGACCCATTGAATGTACCAGTCCATTGCTTGAGCGTCCTCTGTTTCCGAATACCGGATACAAAGATACAGAATAATGGGCAGAAGGTGGAACGCCTCCCGGGCGGACGCTCCTCTGACCGTCGTAGTCAGCCGACTGCGGACGGAGGTACAAGCGCATCAGGAAATGATCGGCTGGGCCTTGATTTTCGGGCGGCATCAAGGTATCTTCATTGTATATACAGGAGAACGATCATGCAGGGCAAGATCCGGAAATGGGGTAACAGTCTCGCGATACGGATTCCACAGGCTTTCGTCAAGGAGGCGGGGCTCGCGTATGGAACCGCGGTCAAGCTGAGCGTCGAGGAAGGCAGGATTGTGATCGATCCGCGGGTGGAACCCGAGTACACGTTGGAGGAACTCCTGAAAGACGTCAGGAAAAACAATCTCCCTTCCGAAGTCGATACCGGCGCAGCCGTCGGCAGGGAGGTCTGGTGAAACCGGCGTACTGTCCCGGCCGGGGTGATGTGATCTGGATAACGTTCAATCCCCGGGAAGGACACGAACAGGCGGGCTTGCGCCCCGCGCTCGTGTTGTCGCCCCGGTCCTACAATCGCAAGGTGGGACTGGCGATCCTCTGTCCGCTCACCAGCGAGGCGAAAGGGTATCCGTTCGAGGTCGCGGTCCCCGACGGACTGAAGGCCTCCGGCGTCATCCTCTCCGATCAGGTCAAGAGCATGGACTGGCGGGCTCGCAACGCTTCGTTCCTGTGTTCCGTGCCCGCCATTACCGTGCATCAGGTGCTGGGCAAGCTTGGCACCCTGCTTGAAGGATGAGGCACGATGCGGAAAGTGCTGATGCGATGCGGAATGACAAAATGGAAAGATGACAGGATGGAAAGATGGCAGATGACGGATGGCAGATGGCTGTAGGCGACTGGGACTGCAATTACGAAAGGTTCCCGCGCGGCATGAAGGCCTCCGTGGACGACATCCACGACAAGGGATTCAAGGCAGGCCTCTGGCTGGCTC
>CAZWNO010000165.1:0-7582 GCA_964635845.1 uncultured Chromatiales bacterium | reverse complement strand
GCCAATAGCCAATAGCCCAACGCCCATCCCCCCCGCATGACTCGCAAAAAGAAAATCCCCGACGTCTATGTCATCGTCTTCACGCTGATCCTGCTGGCAGCGCTCGCCACCTGGATCGTGCCGGGAGGATCGTATCAGCGGGTGACCGAGCAGGTGGGCGGCGTTTCACGCGAGGTTCCCGTCCCGGGCTCGTTCACATTCGGCGAATCGCACCCGCAGCTCTTCGCGGTGTTCACCGCACCGATGCAGGGCTTCCTCCGGCTGGCGGAAATCGTCGCCTTTATCTTCCTGGTCGGTGGTGCGTTCTATATCCTCAATGAAACGGGTGCGATCGCGGCCGGGATCGGCCGGCTGGTGCGCCTGCTGAAGGGCAGGGAATTTCTGATCATTCCGATCGTGATGACGCTGTTCTCCCTCTTCGGAGCCGTGTTCGGCATGTGCGAGGAGGCGATGCCCTTCGTACTGATTTTCGTCCCTCTCGCGCTGTCGCTGGGCTACGACAGCTTCGTGGGAATCTCGCTCAGCTTTCTCGCCGCGGGCGTGGGCTTCGCGGGCGCTTTCCTCAATCCTTTCACCCTGCAGATCGCCCAGGGACTCAGCGGCGTGCCGCTCGTTTCGGGCTGGGAATACCGCATCGTCGTCTGGGTCGTCGTGACGGTCAGTACCACCGCCTGGATCATGATCTACGCCGCGCGGATACGCAGGGATCCGGAGCGCAGCCCGATGCACGATCTCGACAGCGTGCGGCGCGAGGAGATCCTCCGCCAGCAGAGCGAACTCGGCGCCTTCACGCCGCGGCATGCTCTGGCACTGCTCGTGCTCGCGGCCGGCGTCGTCGGCATGGTCGTCGGCGTCACGCTCTTCCAGTGGTACATCACCGAACTGTCCGCGCTGTTTCTCGCGATGGGCGTGATCGCCGGCCTCGTCGCAGGTCAGCATCCCAATACGTTAGCGAAGAACTTCATCCTCGGTGTCAAGGACATGGCCGGCGCGGCGCTGATCGTCGCGTTCAGCGGGGGCATTCTCGTCGTGCTGGAGAACGGCAACATCATGGACACGATTCTGTACGGCCTCGCGTCGATGACTTCGAACCTCCCGCGCATGCTGTCGGCCGACGCGATGTACGTCATGCAGATGTGCGTGAATTTCTTCATCCCCTCGGGTTCGACGAAGGCCGCGCTCACCATGCCGCTGATGGGTCCGCTTGCCGATCTCTCCGGCATCACGCGGCAGACCGCCGTGCTCGCCTATCAGCTCGGCGACGGTTTCACGAACATGATCATCCCCACCTCAGGCGTTACCATCGGCACGCTCACGATGGCGAAGATTCCCTACGAGCGCTGGTTCAAATGGCACCTGCCGATGCAGATATGGTTCTTCGTGCTGTCCCTGCTTTTGTTGATCTGGCCGGTGTTGACGAATTGGGAGTGAGGGAAGATGGGAAGATGGAAAGATGGAAAGATGGAAAGAAGGAAAGATGGGAAGATGGGAAGATGGAAAGATGGAAAGATGGGAAGATGGAAAGAAGGAAAGATGGGAAGGGGCAGTCGGTCAATTCGAAATGAACAGGACAACGCACCTTTGAAACTTCAGAGGCAGGAGGCGCATGCACAGCGATGTGAGGGCGTTCATAGACAGGGGAGCGGGGAGCATCTTCATCAGGCGGAAATGCGTCAGCCAGGGACCGCGCACATCGTTCGCCCCGGGCGGCGCGAAGCGTCTGATGTCCGCCCATGTGTGATTGAACCAGTCCGATTGTTCCGACACGTCACCAGTGAGCGTGCTTCCGCCGATCAGGGCGAGGATTCCGCCGGGCACGAGCACGCCCATCAGATGCGCGAGCCATGCGTGCAGTTCGCCGAGGTTGGGCGTGTTGGCCACGCTCACGCCCAGGGCGAACACGAAATCGAATGAACCCGCGGAGTAGGGGAGCGCCGTGGCGTCCTGCACCTCGAAACGGATATCAGGATATCGTTCTCTGGCTTTCCGGATTCCGGTCCCGCTGATGTCGATGCCCGTCACTTCGTATCCGAGCGAGGCGAGGATCGCGCTGTAGTACCCCGTCGCGCAGCCGACGTCGAGCACCCGCGCGCCCGGCGCCACACCGGCTTTCGCACAGAGCGCCCGCAGCATTATCCGTGTGAATTCCGGCGGATAGTACGTGAAGTCCTCCGTGTCGTAGAAGGCGTCATAATACTCGACGATCTGCCGCTGCGTTTGCTCCATAAACGAAAAATAATCAATTTCCTTGAACGAGCACGATTACGTGAACGAGGACGAGGACGAGGACGTGAACGAGCACGAGCACGCTTGCCCGCCGGAGTTTGCCGAAGGCGAACGGAGGCGGGAGCACGAAGACGAGTACGAGGACGAGGACGTGAACGAGCACGAGCACGTGAAAGGGTACCGGCACAAGCCTGGGATCGGCGCGCCCCAGCGCGCCATATTCGAGAACGAGTACGAGCACGAGTACGTGAACCGTGAAGTCAACAGACTGGGACACGTCCTCGTCCTCGTACACGTACACGACATCGTGCACGTGCTCGTCCTCGTTCTCGTGCTCGCGCTCGCGCTCGCTCCGCCATCCTCCGCGCAGCCCTTGCCGCTGCTGCGCACCGGGATGGAAATCGACGCCGATGAGATCGCATACTTCGGACTGTTCCCCGATGCCGAGGATCCGCGGAGCGCGACAGTCACACTTTCTGATTCCGGGATGACAATCGTAGTGTCCTGCGACACGGGAGTCGAACGGCATTCGCTCAGCGTCTGCGAAGCGGAAGTGTTCGCGCTCTGCCTCGATCTGTTCGAGCGGATGGGCGAACAGGACAGCGCGCTGGCGGTTGTGGGACGTGCGCTGCCCGATCCCGCGCGGCAGCGCTGCTTCTCTTCTTTCATGCAGAAGCGGGTGTTCGCTTTCCAATCGCCGCAAGAGAACGAGGGACGCGTTCAGCGGCTCGTTCTCCGCGACGGCAGTCTCGTGGAGGGCATTCCCCTCGCGGTGACTGATTCCCGTATCGCGATGTGGACGGGTGGCGACGTGTACGACCACCGCCGTGCCGGCTCCGCGCTGGTGATCGCGGCACTCTCGGAGGTCGATTCCATTCGCGGATCCTTTCATATACATTCTCCCGCGCATGGCTGGCTGGCTGGAATGGTCAGCAACGGACTGATCATGTACGCCATCAGCGAAGCTCAGCGCAACGTGTATGATGGTCCGGGAGGGACGGGGACCACCGTGATTCCTCTTCCTATCGCACTCCTCGTCTCCGGAGCGGTCAGCATGCTGCCGGGCGTGGTGATTGCGTCCATAGCCGGCGATCTGCTTCCTGCCCGCGCCATGAATGCCGAAACCGCGGAGGATCTCGTCGAGGATCTGCGCGAAAGCATCATGTACGAGGAGCCACCGCCGGAGGTACGCCGCGCGATGAATGCATCCCTGTCGGTCGACCCGGTCGTCGGAATGACGACGGAGTCTGCCATCGGAGTCTCGCTTCCGCGGGAAATCGATGGCGCTGCGTTACGGGTGCCGGATCTTGAGGTCGGTATCGGCGCTCTATATAATGTCTACAATGTGAAAGCGCGTCCTTTCGGTGTGCTCCCGGCCATCCAGGCGGGAAAGGAATTCCCTCTGCTGCGGCACGGAGACCGGCGGCTTCTGCTCTCGCTCTATCCCCGCGCCGGATACGGATTGCTGCACGCCGCGGCGGGCGCTGCTCTGCTCCTGCATGCCGGTCGCGCCGAGCATTTCATCCTCGGCTTCGACTACGTGTGGAATCGCGATGAACTCGGGCGCTACCGACTCGAAACGATGAGCGGCGGCGGCGTATCCGAGACTGCCCGCTTCGTCAATGACGACTGGATGAGCAATGCATTCGTCACCCTCGGTTTCGGATGGTTCCTCGACCGCTGGCGCGTTCAGTTCGAGCTGCGGATGGGACTCGCGCCCTCGATCGTCGTGCATCATCACGACCATGGCCGGTATAATCCGGGATCGGAGCAGCCGGACTACGAAACCGGGCCAGGTGCATACGGCGGCTTCGGTCTCTCCATCGCGTACCCGATTTCTTTCTGAGAATCGGTCAGCCGCGTCGCCGCGCCTTGCGCTAGGGATGTTCGCGGGGAATTATATCCGAATATCGTATCTTCCCTCCATCGCCTTCGGGCGGCTGCCATCCTTTCATTTTCTCCCGGGAATCCCATGAAGAAATCGCTTCGCCTCGCCGTCGCGTTCCTCGCACTCATCCTCGTCGCGTCGCCGCTTCGCGCGCAGGAGGAGGAAGAGCCGCAGGCTGAGAACGGGAAGAAAAAGGAACTCACCCCGTCGCTGCTGTCGGGACTGAAATTCCGATCCGTGGGTCCGGCACTCACCTCGGGACGCGTGTCGGACCTCGCGGTCAATCCGCGGAACACGGCGGAATACTACGTGGCCGTTGCATCCGGCGGCGTGTGGAAAACGACGAACGATGGAATAAGCTTCTCGCCGGTGTTCGAGAAGGAGGGCTCGTACTCGGTCGGCTGCGTGACGCTGGATCCGGACAATCCGCATGTCGTCTGGGTGGGAAGCGGGGAGAACAATTCGCAGCGCTCGGTTTCCTGGGGCGACGGCGTCTACCGCAGCTCCGACGGCGGGAAGAGCTGGAAGAACATGGGTCTGAAGAAATCCGAGCATATCGGGAAGATCGTCGTCGATCCATCCGATTCGCGCGTCGTGTACGTCGCGGCGCAGGGACCGCTCTGGGGACCCGGCGGCGATCGCGGCCTCTACAAGTCCACCGATGCGGGCGCAACATGGACTCCCGTCCTCACCATCAGCGAGAATACGGGCGTGACGGACGTGGTCATGGATCCACGGGATTCGAAACTTCTGTACGCCGCGTCCTATCAGCGTCGCAGGCATGTGTGGACGCTGATTGACGGGGGTCCCGAAAGCCGCATCTTCAAGAGCACCGACGGCGGCGCGAGCTGGGATACGCTGGCAGGGGGACTCCCCTCGGGCGATGTCGGCCGCATCGGTCTCGCGATCTCCCCGGTGAACCCGGATTACATCTACGCCATCGTCGAGGCCGCGGAGGACAGGGGCGGGGTATTCCGATCCACGGATCGCGGCGCGAGCTGGGAACGGCGGAGCACGTACATGAGCGTGAGTCCGCAGTACTACAACGAACTAGTCTGCGACCCGCTCGATCCGGAGAAGGTGTATTCCCTCGACACCTACACGCGTGTCAGCACCGATGGATTCAAGACGAACCGCGCGATCGGCAACCGCCGCCGGCACGTCGACGATCACGCGCTGTGGATCGATCCCGCGAACACGGCACATCTGCGGATCGGCGGCGACGGCGGCGTGTACGACACCTACGATGGCGGCGCGACATGGCGCTTCAAGGAGAACCTCCCCGTCACGCAGTTCTACCGGGTGGCGGTGGACAATGCGCAGCCGTTCTATTTCATCTACGGCGGAACGCAGGACAACTACAGTCTCGGGGGTCCCTCGCGCACGATCAAGGCCGACGGCATCTTCAACGAGGACTGGTTCGTCACCAACGGCGGCGACGGCTTCGAATCGCAGATCGATCCGGCGGATCCGAACATCGTCTACGCGCAGTCACAGCATGGCGGACTCATCCGCTTCGACAAGGCCAGCGGCGAGCGGCTCGGCATCCAGCCGCAGCCGGCGCCCGGAGAGGAAGGCTACCGCTGGAACTGGGATTCGCCGCTGCTCATCAGTCCCCATAAAAACACGCGCCTGTATTTTGCCGCCAACAGGCTCTTCCGCAGCGAGGATCGAGGCGAGAGCTGGACCGTGATATCACCCGATCTCACGCGGTGCATCGACCGCAACACGCTGCCCGTGATGGGCAAGGTGTGGGGACCCGAAGCCGTGGCCAAGAATGCGAGCACGTCGCTGTACGGCAACATCGTCGCCTTCGACGAATCGCCGCTGAAGGAAGGTCTGCTCTACGCGGGCACCGACGACGGACTGATCCAGGTGAGCGAGGATGCAGGCGCGACCTGGTGGAGGATCGAACGCATCGCGGGTGTGCCTGAAACGACGTACGTCAGCTGCATCCGCGCCTCGCAGCACGACGCGGATGTCGTCTATGCATGTTTCGACAATCACAAGATGGCGGACTTCAGACCCTACGTCCTGAAGAGCACCGACCGCGGACGCACATGGCTGTCCCTCGCCGCGAATCTGCCGGACAGCGCTCCGGTGTACACGCTCGCGGAGGACCATGTGAAAGCCGGGCTGCTCTTCGTCGGAACGGAATCCGGTGTGCATGCGAGCATCGACGGCGGCGGGAAATGGGTGCAGCTGAAATCCGGTCTGCCCACCATCGCCGTAAAGGACATCGCCATCCAGAAAAGGGAAAACGATCTCGTGCTCGGCACCTTCGGACGCGGCTTCTACGTGCTCGATGATTACACGCCGCTGCGCGCGGTCGACGCGGCGCTGCTCGAACGGGACGCCGCGCTGTTCCCGGTGCGCGACGCCCTGATGTACGTCGAAGCCCGGCACCGCGCCATCGAGAGCCAGGGCGAGACCTTCTTCGCCGCGCCCAACCCGTCCTTCGGCGCCGTATTCACGTACTATGTGAAGGACGGATACAAATCGCTCGCGCAGCGGCGGCAGGAACAGGAGAAAAAACTCCGGAAAGAGAATAAAACGCCGCCGTACCCGGACTGGGACGCCCTCCGCGCCGAGGACGAGCAGGAAGCGCCGTACCTGCTTTTCACCATACGCGACATGGATGGAAACGTGATTCGGCGGCTGCGCGAGGACGTGAAAGCCAGCGTGCAGCGCACGATATGGAATCTCCGCTACACGAGTACCGCGCCCGTCGGAAAGGACAGCAGGACCAACGACCACCAGTCCATGCTCGCGATGCCGGGCCGGTACACCGTCGCGATCGCGAAAGTGGAAAACGGAGTAGAGACTCCCATGACGGCACCCGTCGCATTCACCGCCCGCGTGCTGGAAGCGGCGACACTTCCGGCCGCCGATCGCGGCGCGCTCGCGGCATTCCACCGTCGGCTGATGGAGGTGCAGGGCGCGGCCATCGGCGTTCAGCGCTACGCCGCCGAACTGCGCGAACGTCTGCTCGTGCTGGAGAAGACCATGCTTGTCACGCCGAAGCTGGACGCGGCGCTCCGTCCCCGGTGGACCGCGCTGCGCGACCGCGTGCGCGACATCGAGCGGCAGCTCGACGGCGACAGGACGATCGGAAAACGCAACGGATCGCAGCCACCCGCGATCATGGAGCGGCTGTCGGAAGTGGCGTGGGGACAGTGGAATTCCACCTCGGCTCCGACACCGCAGCATCGTCAGGAAGTCGAACACGTCGTGACGCAATTGCGACCTGTCATCGACGCGCTCCGCGTCCTCGGCACGACCGACATACCCGCGTTCGAGCGCACGCTGCAGGAGCAGGGTGCGCCGTGGACCCCGGGCCGGCTTCCGGAGATGAGGTAAGGGCGAGCACGAGCACGAGCACGAGCACGAGGACGAGGACGTATGACGAGCACGAGCACGTAGGACGAGCACGAGCACGTAGGACGAGCACGAGCACGTAGGACGAGC
>CAZWNO010000164.1:0-7609 GCA_964635845.1 uncultured Chromatiales bacterium | reverse complement strand
GTGAGGAAGGCTTGCTGGAAGCCCTCGCTGAGCGTGCCGAAATGTCCGGCGCGCAGATCGGTCGCGGATTGTCCGACGGTCCAGGAAACGCTGACGTTCGCCGTCTGCGCGAAACCGCCCGACGCCGCAACGACCGAGGGATCGATCCGCTGCGCCCGGGCTGTCCAGGCGAGCAGCAAGACCAGCAGAACCAGAACGCTTTGTCTGGTATTCATAGGCGTGATACAACCTCCGACTGATCGTGATGAATGATGGAAGCACCATCATACCACTTCCAGCGCTTTGCGCCGTATCACACGCAATCGACCGCGGCCTTCTTGCGACCGCGTGGATTCCCGTACATACTCCTACGATGAGTACCCCAATCTACGACATTGTGTATCCGGAATACATACGCATTTGTGCGTATCCCTGCATTTGCTTCGACGCCTCTGCGGGAGGTGAATTCAGCGTTTGCGCGCGTACAGGCGCATGGCAAAGGCCAGCAGCGCGTTACTCCCGTCGAGTTCGAGTTTGCGGACGATGTTGTCGCGATGTTTCTGCACGGTGCGGTAGCTGATGAACATGATGTCCGCGATTTCCCTGCTCGTGCGGTTCTCGCCGAGCGCGCGCAGCACCTGCAGTTCGGTGGGAGTCAGCAGCCGCTCCACCCTGCCTCCGCCGCCGTCCGGGCGCGGTTCCGGTGCGCGGAGCATGGCCTGAACGCGGTCCGAAACGAAACGATCGCCCGCCGAGGCGAAATGGATGGCGCGCACATATACATCGGGGTCGTCGTGCAGGCCGAGCACGGCCAGGCAGCCAGTACGGCACGCGGTGGCGGCGCTCTCCGGATTCCACGCGCCGAACAGAGCCACCGCGACGGCGCATCCTTTCTGACGCAGGCGGCGGAGGAGCGCAACCGTGCCGAGACCGGGAAGATCGGCATCGAGCAGCAGCACGTCGGAACTTCTGTGGCTGCAGGAACGCAGCACCGCATCCGAATCCGAGGCGACGGATTTTACGAGCACGTCGCGTTCCGCATGCAGCGAGCGGAGAAGACCCTCGCGAAATATCGGAAAGGCGGTGGCGATGGCGACGGAGATCATGCATAATAATAAGCTGTGATGCGAATGTTCGCAAGCGCGGAAAAGGAATTCCCCGGCCGGGACGAATCCGCGGCCGGGGAACACCGTGTGAGGGGCATACCAGCGGGAGGGTTTATCTCGCCAGTATCATCTTGCGTTCGACGTGTGCATCGCCCGCGCGCAGCATGTAGAGGTACACGCCGCTGGAGAGCGGGTTTCCGCTGTCGTCGTGTCCGTCCCATTCGATCGTGTACGTCCCGGCTGCGAGCTGCGTGCTGACGAGAGTCCGCACCGGAACGCCGATGGCGTTATAAATGCGGAGTTCGACATGCTGCTCGGTGGGAGTGCCGAAGCTGATCTGGGTGGAGGGATTGAACGGATTCGGGTAGTTCTGTGCCAGTTCGATGGCGGAAGGCGCGGGAAGGATTTCGCCGTCGATGTCCTTCGGCTGCAGCAGCGGCACGGTGACCGTCGCGGAAGCGGAGCTGACGTTGCCAACGGCATCCGTGGCAGTGTACAGCACCGTGTAGATGCGCGGCTGCGTGGAGCTGCGTTTGGCACGCAGGTCGAAGAACGTGTCGTACTGCCCCGTCGATGCGGCGGCGATGTCGCCGGTCGCATCCTCGTTGCAGGTGATCGAAGTGAGCACGACGGTCACACCGGGGACATTGTCGCTTGCTTCGACCGTCGCCTCGATTTCCTTCATGCCATTGTCCGCCGGCCAGAGATTGCGCGGCGCGACTTTCACGTCGATCTTCGGCTCCTCCACATCGATGATCTTCACGTCGAAACTGCAGACGTCGATCTGGTTGCTGCCGTCGATGGCCATGTAGGACACCGTCGTCGTGCCGACCGGGAAGAAATCGCCGCTGCCGAGTCCGCCCGTGCGGATGATCTCGACATCGGAACAACCGTTACCGACGAGCGTCGGCACGGGATAAGTGATCACCGCGCCGGCGGCGCCTGCATCGGTCGTATCGGTGATGGCGGGATCGCCCGGATTCACGCCCGAGATGCAGCTGAGCACCGGAGGTTCACCCACGACAGTCACGAGCTGCACGTCCGTGGCGCGGTTGCCCTGGGCGTCGATCACGGTCCAGATGATCCGGTGCGTACCCACGCTCAGTGACGGACCGCCGCTGCGTTCGATGATGAGGTTGTTCGACAGCGTGCAGTTATCCGTCGCGCCCGTCGGTGTGCCGAGGGTACTGTCGACAACCGTCCAGTAGCACTCGCCGGGATCCGTTTCGACTTCGATATTGTCCGGCGCCTCGATCGACGGGGGATCCGCGTCGAAGACGGTGACCGTCTGCACGGCCTGCGCCTGGTTTCCGCTTCCGTCGGTCACGGTCCACGTCACGATCGTCGAGCCGATGGGATAATCGAAATCATCGGCACGGTCCTTCGTGATGCTCGCCACCGAGCAGTTGTCGGAAGCGACGGGAGCGCCGAGGCCGAAGGTGGCCGCGTTGCGCACGCAGCTGTTGGGCGACACTGCCAGCACGAGATCCGCGGGAGCGAAGACGACGGGATTCGTGCTGTCGACCACGGTAACGGTCTGCTGCGCGGTGCCCTGATTGCCGGATGCGTCCTTCGCGGTCCAGGTGACGATGGTCTGTCCGAGCGGGAATTGCGCCGGAGCGTCGTTGGTGACGACGAAGCTGCAGTTGTCCGTGACCGTCGGCGTGCCCAGTGCCACGAGCCCGGCGAGGACGGTGCACTTGTCCGGCGGCGCGTTCACCGACTTGTTCGCGGGTGCGACGACGACGGGATCGGTGACGTCGTTGACGGTGATGGTCTGCTTCTTGCTCGTCTTGTTGCCGCTCGCATCCTCCGCCGTCCATGTGACGGTGGTCGTGCCGACGGGGAAGGTTGCGGGCGCATTGTTGGTGATCGTGATCGTCCCGCTGCAGTTGTCCGTGGCGGAGGCCGTGCCGATTGCCACCGCGGTCAGACAGGTGTTCGGTGCGGCATTCGCGTTCACGACTTTGTTCGGCGGAATGGTGAGAATCGGATCGATATTGTCGACCACCGCGACTTTCACCTGCTTCGTCGTCACGTTGAAGCTCTTGTCCGTCGCCGTCAGCGTCACGATGACGGTGTCGATGTCGGCGCAGGTGAAGTTCACCTTGCTGACTCCCGTGCTGTGAATGCCGCACGCGTCGCTCGCGCTGATGAGCAGTTTGTCGGGATCTATGGTCGCATTGCCGGTGGAATCGAGATACACCACAAACGCCGGATGCTCGTTTATGACCGGTCCGACATTGTCGAGCGGTGCTTGCAGCTCGAATGCGCCGATGTCGGGCAGCGCGACACCGTCGTGATCGCCGTGCGCGGAGCGCAGCATCCCGCGCTGATCGATCGCGATGAAGGGCGCGGCAACGGCTGCATCGATCGCGCGGGAACAGCTGAGCAGCGCGTGGGTTTTCGTCGCACCGCCGTTCATTCGCAGGTCATCGAGCGCCGCATTCATCGGTTCGTCCGTCGTCCCGACACGGTCGCTCCCGATCCAGCCGATGCTGCCGGCACCGACGCCGACGAGATTGTTTCCGTTCGATGTCACGTCGCCGGCAACGTCGAAGGCGTTCGCGGCGGTATTTTCCGCGATGAGCGTCCGGCGGAGCTGCAGGGCATTACCGTCAAAGATGCCGCCGCCATTGGCTGCGTCGTTGCGCGCGATCGTGACATAATCGCAGCTGGCGGTCGCATTGTTCCATAATCCGCCGCCCGTTGCGTCAGCGGTGTTGCCGCTGATCGTGCTGCCGAGGATCGCGAGCGTGCCGGCATTGGCAATGCCGCCACCGCTGGATGCGGAGCGGTTACCGTCGAACGTGCTCCGGCTCAGCTGGATATTCGCGCCGACCGAAACCAGGAGCGCACCTCCCGCTCCCTGAGCGGTATTTCCGCTGAAGCTCGAATTTTCGAGCAGCCCGGGATTCGCGTTCGATTCGATATGCACCGCACCGCCGCCTCCGCCGGAGGAATTCGCCTCGAACTCGCACAGGGAAATGATGGTCGAGCCGGACATCGATGATACCGCTCCGCCAACGAGACCGGCGTCATTGTGCTCGAATCGGCTCGATGCGATGTTGAGATAGCCGCCGCCATGAAAGACGGCGCCGCCGCGCACGGTCGCGGTGTTCCAACGCGCGAGGATCTGAGAGAGCCACAGTCCGCCTTGGGAGAGAATAGCCGCGCCGTCCTTGGCGCGTCCGGAGGACAGCGTGAGTCGCTCGAGCTGCAGCAGCACGCCGGGTGCCGTGTTCATGATGCGCTGTACATCGTTGCCGTTCAGCTCGAGGAAGAGCGATCCGGGTCCGATGATGATCAGGTCATGCGTGACGGAGAGTTCTCCGAGCGGGAAGAACATTGTGCCGGTCACTCCGCCCGCGAAAACGATGCGGTCACCGGATGCCGAATATATGATCGCTTCACGAAGACTGGTACCCGCTCCGAAAATCGGAAGGAGATTCCCGTTGTCCTCGTCGACGAGTGTGGTCACGGTATGCTGTGTGCCCGAGAACACCGGCTGCGCCAGGCTGGTCGCGAATGGCGCGAGCAGCAGCGCGGACAGTGCCAGACAGTACGCCAGGGCACGCCGTGGAAGATTGGAAATTGCAGATATCATTGTGATCCTGCTCCGCTGGTTGATAATCAGTTTCAATGCAGGAGAGCATCCATGCGCGCGGGTAGACGCTTCAGACGGGACATTGTCCGTCGGTGACGCGGTCCCTTAGGAACCGTCTCTAACAACGGCTGTCGTCGGTATGCGCCGCCCGCATGAACCGGTCTCCAACATCGTAGGGGTATGGAGAGGATCCGATGGCGTGTGACGATGGGTATGACTGCATACAAGGTAATCCGGACGTGTCGTGTATGTAATACGCATAAGTGCGTATTCACCGCTCCGCGTTCCGCCCGGTGTCGCGGGACGCGCCCTCTTCGCGGGACGCGCCCACTTCGCGGGTCGCGTCCGATCAGCCGGGTGGGGCGGATCAGCCGTTTCGTTTCTTGAGCTTCTTGAGTTCGGCGTTCAGCTTGGTGATCTCCTTGACCGCGCTGGCGTAGTCGAGCACCGAATTCCACAGGCTCGAGCCGCCGCTGGCGAGGAGTCCGAGTGCGACGATGCCGGGGAAAGTCTGCCACTGGGCGGGAACCAGGTCCCGCACCGCGGGCATCGCAAGATGCGCCGTCAGGACACCCGCGGCCACGGCGAGCAGCTGCAGCGACACGCGCCGCAGGTTCTCGTACTCCTCGGTCTCCGCCTGTTTCTGGAAAAACGGGACGATGCCCTTGATGATTTCGACGAAGCGTTCGGATGCGATGCTCAGCGCGACGATGTAGGCGATGAGGTCGGACAATGCGGTGATTTCCATGTTGCCTCCGGATTGATGGACAGAGGCGTAGCAAGGTCGGTGCGGTACTCCCGGATGGTGACAGAACCCGACAGGGTTATACGATTTCCCGGCCCCGAGTTTCGCGTGCACGCATTTCTGACCCGGGCACGCCGACCGCCCGCCCTGCCCGCATGAAGGCGCTCTCACGCGCGCGTTTCGGGCGGGCGGTCTTGGATTCGAGACCGACGGAGTGTAAATTCACGATATCTACCTGAGCCAGCTCGATCACGCAATGAAGCTCGATACCGCCTTGACGGAATTGATCCGCGAACGCTGCTCACGTGCGAGTACCGACGCGATCATCCGCGCCGCGCTCGCGCATGCGCGCGCGTACCTGCGCTGGCTTATGTGGAACCGCAACTATACGCTCGTTCCCCTCGGCATGTCGATCGACGATCTCGCGGCGGACACAATCGCCGAACTCGTCTCGGAAATTGACGGCGAGCACATGGCGCGCCTGCGCCGCGCGCTGCTGAACCTCACTTCGGGCGACGATGCCGGACTGTCGCCCGAACTCGCGCTCAAGGCCGTGGTGCTTCGCACGGTCCGCCTCAACCTCGCGCGCGTCTTCATGGAAATGCAACCGGTGCGGGCCAGGCTGCTGCGTTCGCTGCGACGCTTCGCGCAATCCTCGCCTGACATCGTGCGGCACGAAGGCGTCGCGGGATTCTGGTATTCCTCCGCGGATCACGATGCGAGACTGGAACTGCCGCCCGCGCCGCAGGACGTGCTGCACGCGATGCTCAATCCCCCGAGCACACTCGTTCAGCCCGCTCCGGCGGTGCTGAAGGCACTTCTCGATTCGCTCCGGTCCTTCCCCGAACTGCGCCAGGCGATCGCCGAGGATGACGTGCTCGACATCACGCTGACCCTTCTGCACACCGATCAGGAGTCGGCAACGCCGGTATACCCGCGGATGCCGGATGAACCTGAAGACGCCCTTCCGCTGAAGGAAGAGGCGCTCGCCGCCCTCTCCTCGCTTCGTACCTGGGTCATCTCCGCCTACGTCTCGCGCGGGAAACTCAGAATCGAGGAAACGGAAGCGATGCTCACGGCGGCGGCCCGGTACATCACCGACCTCGCCCGTGGCGAGGAACGGGGACACTACAGCTATCTGCGCGATCTGCTCCCGGATCTGACGCACGAGTCCTACCGTGCGCATCATCGGAATGTCTATGAGTATATTCTTCGCACAGTTTTCACCACGACGCGCCAACGGATGCAATTATTGCATGACGTCCCGCGTAATGAATCCGCGGGCCAGGTGTTCAGAAAGCCATGAACGGACCGCATCTGAGTGATATCGCATTGATCGTGCTGGCCGCCCGCCGCGGCTCCCACCCCCATATCGAGAGCTGCGCCTGGTGCCGCGAGCAGTACGAAGCCCTGCTTGCGATCGAGGATATGGAGCAGGCGGAGAGTGAAACGGAAGCGAGCGGCGAGGAAGCCAGTGCCGGGTTCGCCGGCACGAACCGCCCGTTCCGTCTCGCGGCGCAGAGCTCCGTGGGAATGGACCAGGACCTCGTCCTCCGTCAGACCTGGTATCTCGACGAGGGCCGCGTGATCGTCCGCGTTTTCGAGGAAAATAAAGAGCATCTTGTCGGCTATGTTATTTGTGATCCCGCCCGGTTCGCGGAGCTCCGCCTCCGGTTCAGCGGGATAGATCAACTTTTCGCGCCCGCGCACGACGGAAGCTTCCGCATCGGAAGCGTCACGATCCCCATCGAACCGATGGCTGTGGAGATCGAACCGCGGTAGCAATCACAAGCTTCAGGCGACTCCTCGTCAACAGCGGAGAGGACCCGTGCCCGCAGAATCTCCGGTCCGCACGGCCATTGACACACCAGTGGCACTCGACCTCGCGGCGCGCGAGACGCAGCGCCGTATCTCGCGCACCGCCTCACCGCTGCTCCGCGTCCACCTCCTGATCGATTTCGCCCGCCGGACGGCGCATCTCCCCGCGATCTGGACCTCCTCCTACCTCCGCGGCTTCTACCCCGTGCTCATCGCATGCATCCGCCACGAGTACGTGCGCTGGCTCGATCCGGCGGATTGGCGCATCGCGATCGAAACCATACGAATGCTCGAAGACGCGGACTGGGCGCGGGCGGAGGCCTCGTTCGATGAGACGCTGGCCGCGGTTTGGAA
>CAZWNO010000163.1:1287-7612 GCA_964635845.1 uncultured Chromatiales bacterium | reverse complement strand
GAATCTAGTCAATGAGGTGACAAATGTCAACTCCTTAAGTTAGCGCATATGGGGGTAGGGGGGTAGGGGCATATGCGCTAACTTAACCGTAGCCCTTGCATGCACTTCGCTCTTGCCCGCTGTGATTGGCGTTTTCTTGGTGTATCACAGAAATACCGTTTGAGGTTTACTCCGTGCCGACAGACCTGCTGTGCTGTGATGACACCAGTAAAGGCTTCACGGACTATATCAGTGAGCACGCGCTGAATACGCCACAGGGAGGGAGGGCGATGTTCCCAATCGATATCCCCAGGGGGAAAAATCCAAGAACTTCTCGGTCAAATCCTCGACAAGCAGTGCCGCAAGCAGCTTGCCATAGAGGATACTTCTGCCGAGTTCCTCTCCTTTTGCCGAGAGTTCATCCAACGCCAGCAGGCTCTTCAGGCGTTTGAATGCGAGTTCGATTTGCCAGCGGAATCGATACAGCTCGAGTCCATCGGTCGCGGTCAGCACGCTCGCTGGCAGCGAGGTAAGTAGAAAGGTATAGCCAGCAGCCTCCAAGGTGCTAGGATCAACGTTGCGTCCTTTTCTGGAGCGCTCACGCAGGACTTCCGCGCGCGCCTGTGTTGCGGCGGTTTCGGTTTTACGTACAGCGAGCAACCGCGCGGGCAGCGCAGGGAGGTGTTGCTTCGCGAACGGTGCGATGCGCACAGAGAACTCCTCAGGACGCCCCTCGGGCAGCGAACGAAGTGCCGCAAGAAGATCGAACGGTTTTCGAGATGGTTCCTGGAGCGGGATGTTCTGCCAAGTCGCTCGCACCAGAAAGTCCGCGTGTGCCCTGACGACCGCATGCATGCCTGCGCGATGTGCATATCCACGGTCTGCAATGACCAGATCGCCTTCGTTGAATGTGAAGCGGGTGAGGGACTCGCCGCCTGAACGGTCGGTCAAATCAACGTGATCGATGGTAAACGACGCGAGATCGAAGCCCACATGCAAACGCCAATCCGTCCCGGTACTGCCTGGTTTACTAATGCATGTCGCGTCGACGAGTCGTATCCTACAGGCAAGATCGGCACATACGCTCGGTGGTTGCGCACGCTCTGCTAACTTTATTGCGAGCAATTGTCCAAGCCAACGATCCGTCTTGCGGAGCCGTTTGAGTAAGGCGACATCCGAAATATTGGCCAAACCTTGCAGCGTGGCCCACGCGGCAGTATCGCGTAAGGACTTGTTGCAGAAGCTATAAACGAGAGCGATTCGAAGGAGGGCTTCCGCACTCTTGATTTCACGGGCGCGAGAGAACGCACCATACTGCCGTGCGGTTGAGTCAAGAACGGACGGCGAGGGGAGATAACTGAGAAGATACGGCCATTCGTACTGTAAGATTTCGAGTGCATCCATGGCCGGAATCTAGTCAATGAGGTGACAAATGTCAACTCCTTAAGTTAGCGCATATGGGGGGTAGGGGGGTAGGGGGGTAGGGGGGTAGGGGGGTAGAGGGGTAGGAGCGGAAGGGACGGAAGGGACACAGAGCATACAAAACACACCGGCCCAGGGCGTAAGCCCTGGGGATCTAGAGGGACAGAAGGGACATAGAGGGACAGAAGGGACCAAGAGCATACAAAACACACCGGCCCAGGGCGTAAGCCCTGAGATAATGCGGGAAGGAAACTGGTTGTATCTGTACGGCGTTATTCCGTACATTGATTTCATGAACATAAAAACCACACGCATCGAAATCCGTGTCGACCAAGCCGCGAAGCGCTTGCTCGAGCGCGCAGCAGCGTTACAGGGACAGTCCGTCAGCTCGTTTGTCCTGACGCACGCGCTTCCGGAGGCTCGTGTCATCGTCGAGGAACAGGAGCGGACGCATCTTTCGCCCAACGATTGGGAAGCCTTCGACAGGCTTCTCGCAAATCCGCCCCGACCGAACAGAAAACTTCTCAAGGCGGTTCGGAGATATGCTCGCGGGATCATGATCGAAGATGGCGAGTGAGCCGTCGATCACCCTGCTGCTCAATACGCATGACCGCGAGGGCTTCGACTGCGGAGAGTCGTCACTCGACGAATTCCTTCGGAGATACGCCCTGCAGCACATGCAAAAGAATATCAGCCGAACCTGGGTGCTTGTCGAGGATGCAGAAATTCTGGCCTACATCACGCTGTGCCTGGGAGAAATCCTTCGGACAGACATTCCTCCCGGCACCCGACGGCGTCTCCCGCATCACGCCATTCCTGTATTGCGCATTGCACGCCTCGCGACCGCGATGAGGCATCAGGGAGAAGGTCACGCAACACGGCTGCTGGTGGATGCACTGCAGAAAGCCGTCATCATTTCCTCCGTTGCGGGGCTGCACGCCATCGAAGTGCATGCTCTGAACAATACGGCGGAGGCATTTTACAAATCCTTCGGCTTCCAATCCCTCGTCGACGACAAACACCACTTGTATCTTCCGCTCGCCACCGTTGCCGAGGCTTTCGAACGGCGCTGAGATAGCATCGCGACAGGCTTTATATCCCTCGGGAACTGTACTTCGTTCTCCGATCCCCTCTCCCCTTTCTCGTTACTCGTGTCAAACATACTTGACATTCTCGCGGTACATGCGTACGTTGTCCCCATGAACGAAGAAGCCCTCATCGGAACAAATCTGCGCGAGATCCGGCAGCGCCTGGGATGGACGCAGGCGCAGCTCGCCGAGCGCGTGGAGGTGAGCAGGCAGACGATCAATTACGTGGAGAACGGCACCTACTGTCCGTCCACCTACCTCGCCCTGCGTCTCGCCCGCGAACTCGACGTTTCGTTCGAGAAGTTGTTTTACCTGAAAGACCAAGAGGATTGAATCATGTTCGACGTAGCCAAGGACGAACGCATGCGCACCGCGATGCAACGCGCAGGAGCCATCGCCTTCTACTGCATGTGGGCAGCGACATTACTACTCATGATGACAAGCATGATGACCGATGTCGATCCGCTCGGCGATCCGAGTTTCATGCTGGGCGTCCCCTTTCTGGTCGGGACATTCACGTACGTTATCATGTCCTGGACAGCAGGCGTGTATTCCACATTCCGGGACGAGGCAACGCGATCGCCCGGGAAATTGAAGGAGACACGATGGCGGCTCGCGGTCGGCACGGTGCTGTACGCCGGAGTCATGTTCCTGATAAAGCGATCGGATATCTTAGACCACGATATTGCTTCACTTCGACGCGATGTGATCGACACGCTCGTTGTCACGATCATTTCAGCGCTCTGGGTGTGGTTCATGCTGGCAAGAAAAGGACGTCGGCAGACAGAAAAAACGGAGGATTGAAACATGACGGTAATTCGAGAAGATGAACGCCTCATCGCCATCCGGAACCGAGCCGGACACGACGCATTCATCGTTGTATTTTTTTTCCTCACGGTGCTGATGGCGCTTGGACTGTTCGTGGATATGTCGTCGTTCTTTTTCCCACCGGCGATTCTCCTCTTGCCGTCGTTCACCGGCGGTCTGGTGTACATCATTCGACTCAGGCAGGGCGGGTATTACACGAGCATGCGCGAGGAAGTCGGGCGGCGTCCATCAGTGCACCGAAAGTTGATCTGGGTAGCCGTTGGCTCAGGCGTTTTCTTCGCCGTTTTCATGTATCTGGGGGACCTGTATGTCAAGGGCATCTTGAGCGGGGAAGCGGTCGTTGAACGAAACCACTGGCTCGAAATCGGAGGAGCGGTGTTCGAGGGAGTGTTCTTCGCGTTCTTCATGTGGTTTCTGTATTTCCGCAGGTATCGCCCCAAGGACGCACCGGAAGAACATGATTAACCGATTTTCACATCTTGATTCATTTACCGAGTATCCATTTCTTCCATCGGAGATTGCAGGATGTTCACACCGGAAAAAGACGAGCGTCTGAATCGCATCGCCGCGGAAGCAGGATTGTACGCGTTCATTTTCTATTTCTTCTTCGCCATGGCACTCATGATCGCACAGGGATTTCTTGACTGGCCCGTACTGTCCGATCCTTCATTCCTGCTGGTTGTGCCCTGGCTGCTGAGTGGATTGGTGCTCATCGCATTTCACATCAAGGGCGGGTATTACACGGCCGTCCGCGAGGAAGTCACCCGCACACCCCGGCTCCTTCAGCAGGCGCGCATCGAGGCGCTGCTGACGGGAATCATCGCTGCCGCGTTCTATTTCCTCGAACTCCGAATGAATTTCTTCACCAATGAAGACGCGTCGCTCGGTGACGATCTCCTCCGCTCCGCGACTTTCGGTCTTGCGCTCGGGACTGCGTCCTGGTTCATGAAGGCACGGAAGGGAAAGAAACGCGCCGGGGAGGACGCTTGATTTTACTCAATGCGCTGAGTGTTTTTACTCAATGCACGCGGTAGGACACGCGGTCCGGTACGGACAGCTTCGCAGCGGCATTCCGTCCGCATCGTACCCTTCTTGTCGGTGGCGACGGAATCGCCGTCGAGGAATTCCTCCTTCGACCGGTCGGGCATTGGATCGGATGACGCGTTATTGTATCTCCTCCCATTGCGCGCTAATTTGATCGAATGAGACGCGCGGGATATCTGCTTGCATTGCTCCTCCTCTGCGCCGCGGGACTGCGGGCACAGGAGGATACCTCGCGCACCGTACGGCCGGGAGAGGTCGTCGCTCCGCCACTGGGACTCGAGGATTCGCTCGGCATCACGGTGAAAAAAGGAGCCCGCGATCCTCTGGCACCGCCCGACGATTCGATGCGCGTCACCCTCAAGGAAGGGATCGCCGTCGAGGTCGAGGACACCATTCCCACGAAATCCACACTCGGTGCGGTGCTGCGCTCGGCGGTGCTTCCGGGCTGGGGACAATTCTACAACCAGTCGTACCTCAAGGTCCCGGTGATCGTCGGACTCACCGGCTTCCTCGTCTGGGGCGTCATTACCGAACACGGCAACTACAAGGACTATGATCGTCTCTACCAGGCGACGATCACCGAGGACAAACCGGATGGGGATTTTTTCTACAAACGCTACCGCGAATTCTACCGTGACCGCCGCGACACCTACGGATGGTGGCTGCTGGTCACCTACCTCCTCCAGCTCGCCGACGCATACGTCGACGCCGCACTGTTTTCGTTCGACGTCTCCGACGAATCCGGCATCATGCTGATCCCGCAGCCGGGCGGACTCGGGATGCAGATCCGGTTCTGAGTGATCGGGTGCGGATCGGACTCGCTCCGGTGCGGATCGGACTCGCTCCGGCGGGGATAGGACTCGCTCCGGCGGGACTCGCCCCTAGTCCGCCGCCCAGAACACTGCATCCTCTGTTTCGATGACCGCAGGCTGCGCAGTCTCGGGATCGATGTACACGCTGCATGCTTCGAGACCACCTCGCGGGATCCGCTTCCGATCGGGATCCGCGATCGGGATGCGGAATACAGGATTGACCTCCGCGGCATTTCCGTGCTCGGGATACAAAAGAGCCGCGAGTGTTATTCCCGCGTCCCCGCTCTCGCGAGTGAAGCGCATCGTCCGCGGCGGACAATGCCGTTGGATCCATTTCTGCCGCGTGCTCGCACGCCGGAAAAATCGGATGAAAACGATGCCGACTTCCGCGAGGATGAGACCGGACAGGATGAACATGACGGGACGCCGACCGCTGTTCACGCCGTTCACCACAAGCGCGACGGCGAGCAGCAGGACAAGGACGCCGACGGATTTCCCGATCCGCAGATACCGCCGCAGCTGACGCGCGCGCGTCGAATCATTGTCGGATCCCGTCACTTCATTTCCCTCGTTACCTTCATTTCCTTTGTTCCCTTCATCCCTCATTCCCTTCATCCCCCTCATTTCATCTTCTTCATGTATGCGAGGCTCAGCTTTATCAGTTCACCGAGGACTTTCACATCCACGTCCTCGAGCTTGTTGATGTAGAGGCAGCTCACCCCTGTCTTATATTTTCCGAGTTTCGCCATCAGTGCTGAGTCCCCTTCGAATCCCGGCATCAGATAGATCGTCAGCGCCTGCTTGCGGGGGGAGAATGCGGCGATGGGCCAATCGCCTTCCTGGCCGCTCGGGTATTTGTAGTGATACGATCCGAAGCCGACGATGCTCGTACCCCACATCTTCGGCTCCTCTTTCGTGACCTTCTTCATCAGCTCGAGCACCGCGAAACAGTCTTCCCTGCGCCGGGCATTTTCCACGCCCGCAAGGAATGTTTCCACGCTCGCATCGTTGACTTTGGTTTTCAATTCCGCCATGTATCCTCCGTACAAAGTGATTCCATCCGCACAGCCAGAACGGCTCATGGCCAAAAGCCAACTGCCAAAAGCCAACTGCCAAAAGCCAACTGCCAAAAGCCAACTGCCAAAAGCCAAC
>CAZWNO010000163.1:0-1187 GCA_964635845.1 uncultured Chromatiales bacterium | reverse complement strand
TGCCAACAGCTCGCCACGGCGAGTCTTCGACCAACGGCCAACAGCTCGCCACGGCGAGTCTTCGACCTACAGCCTACAACCTATAGCCTACAGCCTATAGCCTACAGCCTACAGCCAATAGCCAATAGCCAATAGCCAATAGCCAAGGTCGCGGCGCGAAGCGCCGCCGCTCACACGTCGAAGTACATTCCGAATTCGTAGGGGTGCGGACGCAGCGCTATCTGCCGGGCTTCGCGGGACATCTTGTAGTCGATCCAAGTCTGAATGACGCTTTCGGTGAAGACGCCGCCCTTGAGCAGGAAGTCGTGGTCGCGCTCTAGCGCCATGAGCGCTTCCTCGAGCGTGGCCGGCGTGGTCGGCACGTTCTTCAGTTCCTCGGGAGCCATGTCGTAGATGTCCTTGTCCAGCGGATCGCCCGGATCGATGCGGTTGATCACGCCGTCGAGTCCGGCCATCAGCAGCGCCGAGAACGCAAGATACGGATTCGTGCTGGGATCGGGCGTGCGGAACTCGATGCGCTTGGCCTTGGGCGAGGAGGAGTACATTGGAATGCGCACCGAGGCCGAGCGATTGCGCTGCGAGTAAGCGAGATTCACCGGAGCCTCGTAGCCCGGCACCAGGCGCTTGTAGCTGTTGGTGGTGGGATTGGTGATGGCGCAGAGCGCCGGCGCGTGCTTGAGCAGTCCGCCGATGAAGTGCAATGCCATTTCACTCAGGCCGGCGTAGCGTTCGCCGTAGAACAGCGGTTTGCCATCCTTCCACAGGCTCATGTGCACGTGCATGCCAGATCCGTTGTCGCCGAAGACCGGCTTGGGCATGAAGGTCACGGTGCGGTTGTTGCGGTGCGCGACGTTCTTGATGATGTATTTGAAAAGGAGCAGGTCATCCGAGGCCTTCACCAGTGGCGCGAAGCGCAGGTCGATTTCCGACTGTCCGCCCGAGGCGACCTCGTGATGCTGCGTCTCCACGTGCAGCCCGCATTCCATCAGCACGCGCACCATCTCGTTGCGCAGGTCGTTGAAATGATCGGTCGGGGGAACGGGAAAGTAGCCTTCCTTGTAGCGCGGCTTGTACCCGAGGTTCGGCCCTTCGTCGCGGCCGGTGTTCCAGCCGCCCTCGATCGAGTCGACCTCGTAGTAGGCGTGGTTCTCGCCGCTGGAATAGCGCACGTCGTCGAAGATGAAGAA
>CAZWNO010000162.1:0-7627 GCA_964635845.1 uncultured Chromatiales bacterium | reverse complement strand
CGGCACCCTCATGCGGCAGGTGATCAACAAGATCAACGGCATTGACTTCAACGCCACCGACGACCGCCACCTCTTCGGCGACATTTACGAAAAGCTTCTCAAAGACCTCCAGTCCGCCGGCAATGCCGGGGAGTTCTACACTCCCCGCGCCGTCACGCAGTTCATCGTCGAACAGGTCAATCCCCGCCTCAAGAAACGCGAGACCATCCTCGATCCCGCCTGCGGAACAGGCGGCTTCCTCGTCTGCGCCATCGAGCATCTGCGCAAACAGGCCAGGACAGACGCCGACGAACGCGCCATCCAGGAATGCTTCACCGGCATAGAAAAGAAGCACCTGCCGCATGTTCTCTGCATGACCAACCTGCTCCTGCACGGGATCGACGTGCCCTCCAACGTGCGCCACGACAACACGCTCGCCCGACCCCTGCGCGATTGGGGTCCGAAGGAACGCGTGGACGTCGTCGTCACCAATCCGCCCTTCGGTGGCATGGAAGAGGATGGCATCGAGTCCAACTTCCCTTCGGAATTCCGCACGCGCGAGACCGCCGATCTCTTCCTCGTGCTCCTGATGAAGATCCTCAAGCCCGGCGGCCGCGCCGGACTCGTGTTGCCCGACGGCACCCTCTTCGGCGAAGGCGTCAAGACCCGCATCAAGCAGGCCCTGCTCACCGACTGCAACCTCCACACCATCGTCCGTCTGCCCAACGGCGTCTTCAATCCCTACACCGGCATCCGCACCAACCTGCTCTTTTTCACCAAGGGACCGAAGACCGAGCACATCTGGTACTACGAGCATCCGTACCCGCCCGGCGTCAAGAGCTACAACAAGACCAAGCCCATCCGCATCGAGGAGTTCGAGCCCGAAAAGGCCTGGTGGGGCGACGAAGCCGATGGCTTCAAGACCCGCGTGGAAAACGAATTCGCCTGGCGTGTCTCCCTCGACCAAATCAAGGCCGGCAACTTCAACCTCGACCTCAAGAATCCGCACAGCGCCGATGAAGGTCCCGGCGACGTGGACCACCTCCTGCCCGAATACGAAAAGCTTCTCGCCCGTATCGCCGAGACGCGGGGCAAGCTCAAGGCCCAGCTCATGGAGGCGCTGAAGCGATGAAGAAGAAGGTCTCCAAGAAGCCCGCCCCGGTGGATGACTTTGAGTCGTTGGTGGGCTCGATTGTCCAGATTCATCAGCAGGCGCGGGAATTCGCCGCCAAGGCGGTCAACATTGGCCTGACGCTGCGCAACTGGCTTATCGGACAACGCATCGTTGAATTCGAGCAACAGGGACGCGACCGGGCAACCTATGGTGAACGGTTGTTGTCCGAACTGTCCGCAAGGCTTTCCTCGGCGGGCCTTAAACGGGTGGACACCCGTGAGTTGCGCCGGTTTCGCCAACTCTACACCGTCTATCCCCAGATTCGGGAGACAGTGACTCCCGAATTGCTTGCTCAATCGGGATCCGCCACATTGCTACCCCTCCTGGATTTGGATGGGTGGGCAAAACGGGAGACAGTGTCTCCCGAATCTCAAATGGTGGAGTCTGTGACTCCACAATTGCTCACGCGGCTCTCCTTTTCCCATCTCTCCGAACTAATAGAACTCTCCGACGACACCCAGCGCCACTTCTACGAGATCGAATGCGCCCGCGGAAACTGGTCGGTGCGCGAGCTACGCCGCCAAATCGCCAGCCTGTACTACGAACGCAGCGGCCTCTCCCAAGACAAGGCCAAGCTCTCCGCAATCGCCCACGCCAAGGCGGAAGCTCTCCAGCCCGCCCAGATCATCCGTGATCCGTATGTCTTCGAGTTCCTCGGCCTGCGCTCCCGTGACGTCATGGCCGAGTCCGACCTCGAAGACGCTTTGCTCGACCGCCTCCAGGACTTCCTCCTCGAAATGGGCCACGGCTTCTGTTTCGAGGCCCGCCAGAAGCGCATCCTCATCGGCGACGAGCATTTCTTTGTTGACCTCGTCTTCTACCACCGGGTCCTGAAGTGCCATGTGCTGGTCGAACTCAAAACCGCCGCCTTCAGCCATGAGCACCTCGGCCAGCTCAATACCTACGTCGCCTACTACAAGAAACACGAAATGACTCCTGGCGACCAACCCCCCGTCGGCATCCTGCTCTGCACCCGTAAAAACGAAGCCCTCGTCGAGTTCGCGTTAGGCGATCTACCGAACAAGCTTTTCGTCTCCCGCTACGCCGTGGAGATGCCAAAGAAGCAGGAAATGGAACGCTTCCTCAAACAACTCGGCAAGGAGGTGGGAGATGCTTAGAACCATAGCAATCCCGTGCCCGGCTACGGGCCGTCCTACGCCGGGAACGAAGAAGTGGAAGGGGAAAGCATATAGGAAGAAGTTTGAATTATGAAATCCGGCAAGATCCACCATTCATCATTCACCCTTCAAACATTCTTCTCCAAGTTCGACCTCTTCGCCGAAGTGCCGGATGCAGTGACGAAGATGAGGGAGTTGGTGCTGGAGTTGGCGGTGCGAGGTAGCCTGTTTTCATCCGGGCATCCCTGCATGACGGCACCATCAGCCCCATTTCCTATTCCGAAGCATTGGCAGTGGGTCGCGCTGAACAATGCCGCTAATTGTCGCGCTGTTACCAAAGTTGATTCCTCCTCCCTCAAAGACTCCGACTGGGTGCTGGACCTTGAAGACATTGACGGCGGCGCGGGTAAAGTTATCGCCACGGTCACATACGCGCAACGCCGCTCTCTCAGCACCAAAGCCGCCTTTCAGGCAGGTGATGTGCTCTACGGGAAGCTGCGCCCTTACCTGAATAAAGTGGTTGTAGCCGAGCGTTCTGGTTTTTGCACTACCGAGATCATTCCACTCCGCCCGCACGCCTTCTTGGCACCAGGTTACTTACGCCTCTTTCTTCGCTCGCCACACTTTCTGCGATACGCGGCGGCTAAGAACTACGGCATGAAGATGCCCCGTTTGGGGACAACCGATTTGGAGTCATCAAAACTGCCCCTCCCTCCCCTCACCGAGCAGAGGCGGATCGTGGCGAAGGTGGATGAGTTGATGTCGTTGTGTGACCGGCTGGAGGCGCAGCAGAAGGAGCGGGATACACGACACGCCGCGCTGGCACGGGCGTCGCTGGCCCGCTTCGCCGACGCGCCCACCCCGGCCAACCTGGATTTCCTCTTCCATTCATCCTTCAGCATAGCGCCTTCAGACTTGCGGAAATCCATACTCACTCTCGCTGTCCAAGGCAAACTCGTTCACTTCGACACGGTAGATGAGGAGCAAACGGTTGGTGACCACATTGAGTTCGTAAACGGTTACGCATTCAAGAGTGAGTGGTTCAAGCCGTCTGGAATACGTCTCTGTAGAAACACAAACGTGAGCCATGGAATCCTTGACTGGAGAGAGACCGCATTCGTTGACAACAAGGTCGCGAAGGAATTCGAGCGATTCGCTCTCAGTGAAGGCGACATTGTGCTCTCACTCGATCGTCCCCTGATCGCTACGGGCCTCAAAGTGGCACGAGTGACTAAGGCTGACCTTCCATGCCTTCTTCTTCAGCGAGTCGCGAAGCCGATCCCGAAGCACAATCAACTCGACCTTTCGTATTTCATGATCTGGCTGAAATCATCTGAGTTCGTGAATTCAATCGATCCGGGGAGAAGCAACGGCGTACCGCACATCTCGACGAGACAAGTTCAACGTATTCCCTTCATTCTCCCTCCCCTCGCCGAACAACGACGGATCGTGGCGAAGGTGGACGAGCTGATGGCGCTGGTGGACGAGCTGGAAGCGCGGCTTGCCGCCTCGCGCGCAGCGGGGGAGAAACTCCTCGCCGCGCTTGTCGCGGAACTGACGACAGGAAAGAAGTCCCCTGCCTGAACGCACACGTTGCCGCGGAGATTGTTGCATACCATTCCCACGTCGCATTATCGCAGCAGAACCATTCTCCGTACGACGCTATTACCATTGCATTCGAGACGATATATATACACACCTGCCGGCAATCCGCTGCCACTGAAGCGAACACTGTGTCTGCCGGCCGTCACGCGCTCGTCCGCCGGCGTCGCGACGCACCGGCCAAGGAGATCGTGCACCGTGATGCGGACATGGCTTTCTCTCGGGAGCGTGTAGTCGATCGCAGTGACCGGGCTGAAGGGATTTGGCCTGTTCTGCTCGAGGATTATCTCTTCGACCAGTGGCGGCTGCTGTACGCGGGTCACGTCGGATGTTTTTGGGATCCAGATACAGAGCCGGCATTCGTGTGTAGGAATTTTCCCTCCATTTGCATCATCTCCGGTCAGGAGGATCAGGACGCACGCGCTGTCGTCGGTCTTTTGTGGTATGGCTATCAGCCACCAGATCACCTCAACCTCCGGCGTACCGGGATCAAGACGGGATATTCTCCGTGGGTTCGGGTCGGCCGCAATCTTCAGGGAAGCACCGAGAGTGATCGCGGCAACGTCGAGGTCGAATACCGTCAGGTCACCGGTGTTGCTTATGCGGAGACGGATTTCGACGCTGTCCTGCACGTATCCTCCGTGCAGCGGATCAGGTACCAGCTCAGTCGGGTCCGCGCTGCAATCGAGAGTTAGCTCCACTTTCGGATCCGCGGGAATATCGATAGAGTCCCGGCAGACGATGGGATTTCCACTGATGTCCATGAACGTCACGTCAATCCCGAGCCGTGCCGGCGCAACATGAGCAACGGCACGTACTACCCATGAAACAGCAGCAGTGGTATCGCCCGGCTGAAGGAGAATCCCCATCTGAATCATCGCAGACTGCCCGGACGGAAGATACAGTCCAGAGTCGAGTCCGACCGCCGCGGACATGATCGTACCAGCACTGCTGCCAATATTTCTGACGCGCGCTGTAACGGTGTAGCTTCTCGGGGAGGGCGGGCTGTTCTCGGACTTCACAATCAGTTCACACGCGTATTGCGCGTCTGCATCTGACACAGTACTATTCGTCCATTCCTCGAGCTTGGGCAGCGGAGAGGAGGCCTCACGTGCCTGCAGTGTCCCGATGAAGCAGAGCAGCAACAGAAGGGATACTGACGCTTTCATCATTTCATTTCTCCGCCTTGCTCGATGATGAGATGACGGATCAACACATGTCGCGGTGGAATGTTACATAGGAATCCGGGTACCTCAGCTGAACAGGGAGTTCTCAGTCGAATGGAATATATACCGTGTGGGAGCTGATCTGCATTGAAGAACAGGTAATGCACTCCGGCCGGAAATTCCGTGTCCAGCGTATCAGCGAGGGAACGACGACGGCATCGAGAATCTACGTGATGCGAATGCAAACACATCGATATCCTGATGTCAGGGCGCCGGGCTTTCGGATGGGAATGGTTCGAGCGGTGGCAGTCCCGATTCGCCCTGGCCTGTCTCGGACGATACTCCTCCGCGCTCCTCGGGCAGCTTCCAGGTACTGCGCACGTTGAGGAAGAAGACGGTGAACATCACCTGTGGGTAGAACATGATGAGCGAGGAGACGGCGAGCACGAAAAACATGCTCAACGGAGTGGTGACACCCAGCTCCATCAGCATGCCGATGGCAATCGCGGGAAGGGTCACGGCGAGGGACATTCCCAGAACGTGGAAAAACCTTCCTTGGACGAGACGGTAGCTGTCCGAGAAAGCAGTCAGGATCCCTTTCCGTTCAATCACAATGAACGCCGGGAAAAACGCGTACCATACCATGACAAGGATGCCCGGGACGAATAGGAATAGCATACCGATGAAGAAAAGAATGGCCCAGCCGATGGCCCCGATGAGAATCGGCAGGAAGCAGCGGCCCACGGCAACGAAGAGTTGATCGATCGTGAAGCGGTTTTCCCGCACATCATTTGCTGTCATCCAGGTCAGGCCGATCACCGCGATGAAGGAAAACAGCGATGCGATCATCGAGCTGAGGATGCTGTATCCGAGGTCCCCGGGCTGCTGCAGATCCACGTCCCAGTAATTGTTCAGCATCACTTCCGACAGCGCGGACGGCAGGGTACTGGTGATGAACAGGACGAGCATGACTATTCGGTTCCGCGTGAAGATATCCCAGCCAAGACGATAGATATCCCGTACGCGCAGTGTCTGGCTCGACAGGTCATATCGCATGATTCTTTCCTGCTTCTGATGATGAGGATTAAAATATGAAGAAATCCGATGCCGAAGGCAAGCTGCCCCAGCGCGCAGCGGGGGAGAAACTCCTCACCGCGAATGTCACGGAACGGAGAGCAGGAAAGAAGTCCCCTGCCTGAACGCACGGGTTGCCGCTGAGCTCGTGCACCGTGATGCGGACAAGGAATGCGTGGCTCCTGCGTTGGGAGCGGATTCAGTGGATCACGGTGAACCGCATGTGTTGCGTGCAGAAACCGTTCCGTAGCCGGATAACATAGGTTCCGGGCTGCAGATCCGCGGTACGCAGCGTGAGAATGTCCGTCGTGTTGCCGGTCGCATCCATATTCCCACGGTGCACAGGTGTCCCGAGGAGATTGTATAACTCATACTGCAATACCATGGACCGATCCGCCACGACCGGAACACGAACGACATCGGCTGCCGGAACGGGATAGGGAGGCAGGATGCTGAAGGCGCGTGCCGCGGGGAGGATGGCGGTGTGCAGTGTGGACAGCACTTCCACGGTGAATGTTTTTTCGTCCGTGCCGAAACGATTGCTCGCCGTGATTTTCACCTGGTGGAGCCCCACGTGCTCCTCGGTCGGGGACCACAGGATCATGCCGCTCGCCGGATCGATCGCAAGTCCTTCCGGCCCTTCCTCCACGGAATACGTCGGATCGGGTCGTGCTTCCGCGGTTGCCAGGTATCGCAACTCGGAACCCGCGTTGATCGGGAGGTCCGGTATGAAGGCGAGTTGTGGCGATGCATAGACTTCCACGTCGTATTCCTGCTCGTCGCTGCCGACGGAATTGCTCACAACGACGCGAACATGATGGACACCCATGTGCTGCCTTTCCGGCCACCATCCGATCACGCCGCGTGTGGATTGTATGGACATCGCGGGCGGTTTTTCAGGCAGGGAAAACGTGAACGGCGTCGTGCCCGCGGCGACCACGGTATAGGCGTACGGTTTTCCCGCCAGCGCTTCCGTGACGGGCGAGGAGGTGATCTGGGGATCGGCCTGCGGTTCTGTCCGCTGCTCCAGCACCTTGTGTTGCGCGATTGCCTGCACCATGGGCAGTACACTGCCCAGAAGCAGGAGTGGAAGAACGACGATGCCCATTCCACGGTAACGGATCTTCTTCATGGCGCCCCCATCGTGGCTGAAAAATGTAATTGTGCGGATATAATACGAGAATACGACGACAATATCAAGAATGGTGTTTCACCGTGTTGTTGCTGACTCGCTAATCGCGCTTTGCAGGTAGCACCGGTACCGCGGATACGTTCTCCGCGGTACGGACTACCCCACGTGGTTCGGGCAGATGATCTTGCGTGAGGACATGGAGATCTGGTTCAAGTGTCTCCTCGCAAGATCCTGCCCGCCACGTTTGTGTAAACACCGTCATGAAGCTCCAACGGTTTTTCCGTTCCTGTTCTCTGGATTTCCAGTGAAAATAGTGTTACTATCACTCGTATTCCATCTTTCGTAGGAGGAAGTCCGATGCTGCTGAGAATTCCGGGAGTTT
>CAZWNO010000161.1:0-7698 GCA_964635845.1 uncultured Chromatiales bacterium | reverse complement strand
CTATCAGCTATCAGCCATTAATTCATCCCGTCGATCCAGCTGCCGGATGCGCTCCTCGGACAGCTGCAGAGACAGGTAGGAGAAGAACTCGCGCGCGCGACCGCGGTGTTCGCGTGCGATCTTCATCTCGATGCGTCCGCTTTTCGATGTCGGAAGATCGGCGAGCGAATGCATGCTCTGCAGATGAACGACGATCCTCCGGCGGTACCAATGGTCGCTGAAAAGGATGTCGTCTATTTCCGCGAAAGGGATATGCAGCTCGTGAACGCGGGATTTGAGCATGCCGACCACCGCGTCCTCGATGCGGTACTCCAGATGCAAACCCTGTTCGTCGACGGATGCGCGGCCGTGTCCCTCGGCGAGACCCTGGTACACTTCGGGCAGTGTGAACGGAATGCTGATGCGGATATTCATCCTGCAAATGTACGCAGGCTCGCGGACTTAATCACCTGGGTGGGAGATGAGCCCTCGTTTTCGTAGATTCATCCGACAGTGGTTACCCCCTTCACGACCCGGCGCGACACGCATGGAAGCATTCATCAACGCCCTCGCAGAATATCCGATCCTTGGCGTGCTGCTCGTGAGCCTCGTCGTCACCCTCATCTTCACGATCGTGAAGAAACTCCTCAAGTTCGCGGTCTCCGTCGCCGTCATCATCATCGCCCTCGCGATCGTCATGCATTATCTCGGACTTGACACGCTCCCCGATCAGGGCAAACAGATCCTCCAGAAGGCGGAAGAAGTACTCCCCTGATCCGCCCCTACGTTTCGTCGAACGGATTCACATCCCAGCCGCCGTGCTTGACGATTTTGGCGTCTGCGACGAAGACCGCCTCCTCCGCGATATTCGTCGCCTCGTCGCCGATACGCTCGAGGTTGCGCGAGACCATCATCAGGTGGCTTGACGCCTGGATCTGCGACGGATCGTCGGCCATGATGCCGGTAAGGATTTCGAAATTCTGCGCATCATACTCGTCGATGATGCTGTCGCGCATCGCCACGGCGCGGGCGGCGGCGACGTCGCTGTCGAGGAAGGCCTGCAGCGCATCCCTGATCATGCCCTCAGCCACCTCGCCCATTTCGAGGACGCGAGAGCGCTGAATCAGCGCGGAATGTCCCGCGAGAGCGGGAACACGCTCCGCGATGTTGACGGCGCCGTCGCCGATGCGTTCGAGATGCCTGTTGACATTCATCGCGGAGAGCACCGTGCGCAGATCGAGCGCCACGGGCTGCTGCAGCGCGAGCAGGCGCATGCAGAGCTTCTCGATCTTGATATCGAAGAGATCGACCCTGTCGTCCTGTTCCACGACCTCGGCCGCGCGCGCGTTGTCGCCTTCACGCAGCGCCGCCATGGCCTCCGCGACCTGCTGCTGCACGACATCCCCCATTTTGCCGATGCGCGAGGTGAGCTTGATCAGTTCATCGTCGAAGCGCTTGAGGATATGGTCTGCCATCATCTTTCCTGAATTGTTCATCCGAATCTCCCGGTGATATACTCCTCGGTCTTCGGATTGCCGGGTTTGGTGAATATCGTGCGGGTCTTGTCGAATTCGATCATTTCCCCCATGTAGAAGAACGCGGTATAGTCGCTGACGCGCGCCGCCTGCTGCATGTTGTGTGTGACGATCAAGATCGTGTATCGCGATTTCAGTTCAAAGATCAGTTCCTCGATCTTCGCCGTGGAGATCGGATCGAGCGCGCTCGCGGGCTCGTCCATCAGCAGGATGTCGGGATTGACGGCGAGGGACCGCGCGATGCAGAGGCGCTGCTGCTGGCCGCCGGAGAGTCCGAGCGCGGAGTCCTTCAGACGGTCCTTCACCTCGTCCCAGATCGCCGCCTGTTGGAGACTCTCCTCGACGATGTCATCGAGCGCGCCGCGGTCGCGGATGCCGTTGACGCGCGGTCCGTACGCGACGTTGTCGTAGATGGATTTCGGGAAGGGATTCGATTTCTGGAACACCATCCCGATGCGTTTTCGCAGACGGACCACATCGACGTTTTTCCCGTAGATGTCGACATCGTCGATGCGCACGGTTCCGGTGATGCGCACGCCGTCGATGAGATCGTTCATGCGGTTGAGCGCGCGCAGGAAGGTCGACTTTCCGCAGCCGGAGGGTCCGATGAATGCCGTGACCTTGTTCTCCGGAAGGTCAAGCGTGATATCGTGCAGCGCCTGCTTCGAGCCGTAGAACAGATTCAGATTCTCGACGCTGATCTTTGTGCTTTTCATTTCTTTCTGCTTGTGTGACATGGGAAGGGATCAACGGCTCATCCGCGCGCGGACGCGCGAGCGCAGGAATATCGCGGTGAAATTGAGCGTGAACGTGAGGATCAGGAGAACGAAGGTCGTCGCGTAGAGGAGCGGCTTGGTGGCCTCGACGTCGGTGGACTGTGTGGTGAGCACGTAGATATGGTACCCGAGTTCCATGAACTGGGAGGAAAGGCCGCTCGGAAGTTCGGGAAGGAAGTACGCGGCTCCGGTAAACAGGATCGGCGCGACTTCACCCGCGCCGCGGCTGACCGCGAGGATCGCCGCGATCGAAAGGAAGGCGACAGCCTGTATCGTGCGCTCCGCGAGAAATTCACTCAGATAGAATTTCTTTCCCCCGTCGAACGGGGGGTGAACGAGCAGGCGTGCAGCCGCTCTTTCCCTGACGGGAAGCGGCTGCACGGTCTGCTCTTCATTCTGTACGATCGGTTTCACGGTCGACACGTCAGCCGCGGACAGGGAAATAGCCGACCTCGGCGACGACAGCCTGTCCTTCCGGACTGAGGATCCAGTCGATGAACTGCTTCATGGCGCCTGTCGGTTTGGTCCGGGTGTACATGTACAGATATCGCGCGATCGGATATTTTCCGTTCGCCACATTCTCCTTGGTCGGAGCATACCCGTTCACTTCCAGCTCGCGGATACCCTTCCCGTAAGCTGCGCCGCCATACCCGATACCGTTCCTGTCTTTCGCGACAGCGTTCACGACCGCAGCGGTACCGGGGAGGTTCTGGCACGACGGTGAATAATCGGCGCCCTTGAGCACGTTGTCCTTGAAGTAGACGTAGGTTCCGCTGTTATTCTCGCGCGAGTACAGCACGATTTTCGCGTCCTCGCCGCCGACCTGTTTCCAGTTGGTGATCTTCTCGGTGTAGATGTCCTTGATCTGCTGGAGGGTGAGTCCCTTCACCTTGTTCTTCGCGTTGACGTACAGCGAGAGGCCATCCTTGCCGCAAGGGATCTCGACGCCCATCGTTCCGAAGCGCTCCTTCAGCTTCTTTATCTCCGAGGGCTTCATCGGACGCGAGGCGTTGCAGATGTCGGTCGTGCCGTTGATCAGCGCCGAGATACCGGTACCCGAACCGCCGCCGGTCACCTGGATCGTGACGCCCCTGTTCTTCGCCATGTAGCGCTCGGCCCAGCGCTGCGAAAGAATCACCATCGTGTCGGAGCCCTTCACCGTGATCTTTTCCGCCGCGCCGACAGCGACGGCGGCGCCGATCGCGAAGAGGAGGAAGAGTGCGATGCCTTTGTAGTTCATGGTCTGTATTCCTTGATCCTATTTATTAAAAGATTTTTGACTCGTTTTCCATGTTTTCCGCCGCGTGGTCAGAACTTGTACTGCGCGCGGAAGGTCAGCAGGTTGTCCTTGGGATCTGCGTCGATCGTCGCGTTGGTTTTCCAGTTGTTCATGTCGTACCACAGCGTCAGGCGGACATTCTCGAACGTGTAGTTGTGCAGTCCGATGCCGAGGGTGCTGCGCGTGAGTTCGGAGGGGGTGTTGATGTTCTCGTAATCCAGGGCGCTGTTGGCGGCATAGCTGTCGTACTTGACGGCGAACTGGAAATCGGTGCCGAGATTCTTGACCAGCATCAGGTACCAGCCGCTGAAATCGCGCAGTCGAGCGGGCGAAGGCACGGCGGACGTGCCGAGCTGATTGACATCGGAGCCCATGATGTATTCGCCGAGAATCTTCATCCCGCCAAGCAGATCGTAGTACAACTGCGCTTCCACGCCGACCCAGTTCCTGCCGACCGCGTCGCCGACCGCGTATGTCGTCGAATCCACGACAGCCGCGTTGCCCGCAGTCGGGGAATCGCTTTCGATCACCTTGTTCGTATTGAGGCGGACATTGCCGACGCGGGCATGCACGCCGAGGTCGAGTCCGATTTCACCAAGCGCGAAGGACTTCGTGAGCCGGCCCATGAAATACAGCGGCTCGCTTCCGTAGTTCGGATTGCCCTGTGAGAAAGTACCGAGCTGTGTGTTATTGAACGCCGCGATCTGGAGTGTGAACAGATCCTCGGGTGCGATCGTGAGCATGGCGCCGAGATCGCGTTCTCCGGGGTAGAGCGCGCGAACGACCGCGGAACGCTCGACCGATTCCCGCTGGCTCGACGAGTACTCGACTTCGTAATTGGGACGGTTGAACACGCCGAAGCGCAGCGACATCATTCGCAGCCACGGCTCGTCGAATTCGAACCAGGCGTCCTTGAGCTCGATTTTCGCGTTCGAAAAATCCGCTTGCACGACCATGCGTCCGAAGCTCTCGCTGTAGGTGAATTTCAGGCGTGAGCGACGGAGGCGGAAGCGCGATTTGATGTCGTCCGATGCGTCGTAGGGATCGGCGGCAAAGCCGTTTTCCGCCTCCGATTTCTCGAAATTCATCTGGATGTATCCGCTGATTTTCAGTTTCTTCATCTGGTCGCGGTCGGTCTGCAGTTCCTTGATCGTTTCGTCCATCCCGCCGATGCGGCCTTCGATCTCCTCGACTTTCGTCGCGACATCGTCCTGCTGCGCGCGGAGCGTGCCCGGAGCGATCGTGAGGGTGAGGGCGAGAACTAACAGGATCCGTTTCATTCAATCTCCAGTGGGTGTTGTGTTGTTTTTCACAGCCTGCATTCGGATGTCGTGATGCAAAGCGTGCATGAACAAATCTACCGCGCTCCTGTCAGGGCAAAATGAGCGGATTGTTAGTAAATTGTGAGCGTCACGAATGCGATTTCACGTTTCCCGAAGCCAGGAGCACCGCGATGAACGACTCCGCCTCCACCATCATCTTCTGGTTCCGCCGCGACCTCCGGGTGGCGGACAATGCCGGGTTCGCGGCCGCGACGGACGATGCCGTCCGTGTCGTGCCGGTGTTCGTGTTCGACCGCGACATTCTCGACGATCTCGCCGAACCGCGCGACCGCCGCGTCACATTCATCCACGAAAGTGTGAAGGAACTCCGCCTGCGTCTCCGCGCCTACGGGTCGGATCTGATCGTGCTGCACGGCGATCCGCTGCGCTGCATCGTCGAGATGGCGGAATCCTTCGATGCCGATGCGGTATACGTCAACCGCGACTATGAACCGTATGCGAAGACGCGCGACGATGCCGTCGCCCGCGCACTCGCCGTGCAGGGACGGCACTTCCGCGGGTTCAAGGATCAGGTGATCTTCGAAAGCGATGAGGTGACGAAGCCCGACCGCAGCGCGTATTCCGTGTTCACTCCCTACAGGAACGCCTGGCTGCGCCGCTTCGAAGAGGAGGGATTGCACGGCGCACCAGCGGATCTGCCGCGCGAGGCCGATCTCGGACGCTGCGCCACGACCGCCGCGCTGCACGGGTACGGCGATCCATGGTCACTCCGGGATCTCGGTTTCGAGGAAGAAGCCACCTGGCTCGCGCCGGGCGAAGAGGCCGCGCGTGAGCGGCTGTCGAAGTTCATTCCCCGGATGTCGCGCTACACCGAGGATCGGAATTATCCCCAGCGTACCGGCACCTCGGGACTCTCGGCCCACCTGCGCTTCGGCACCATTTCCATTCGCGAATGCGTCCGTGCAGTCCGCGCACACCCTTCCCCGGGAGCGGACAGCTGGCTCTCGGAACTGATCTGGCGGGAATTCTATCAGTCGATACTCGACATGTTTCCCTTCGTCGTCAATCACGCCTTCCATCGACAGTACGATGCGATCGTCTGGCCCGGCACGGACGCACATTTCGACGCCTGGTGTGAAGGCCGGACGGGATACCCGATCGTCGACGCCGCGATGCGGCAGTTCAACGCGACGGGCTGGATGCACAATCGCCTGCGCATGATCGTCGCGATGTTCCTGACCAAGGATCTGCTCGTGGACTGGCGCCGCGGCGAGGAGTATTTCGCGGCGGGACTGCTGGATTTCGAACTCGCATCCAACAATGGCGGATGGCAATGGTCGGCGTCCACCGGCGTCGATGCCGCACCCTACTTCCGCATCTTCAGTCCCGTGCTGCAGTCGCGCAAGTTCGATCCCGACGGCGCATATATCCGGACCTGGATCCCCGAATTACGCGGCTTCGACAACAGACGCATCCACTGGCCCGTTGAATCGCATATCACACAGCAGCAAGCCGCCGGATGCATCATCGGCGAGGATTACCCTTCTCCCATCGTTGATCATGCGGAGCAGAGAGACAAGGCCGTCGCGTTGTTTGCGACGATCAGGAAATGATGACAAATGACAAATGGCAGATGGCAGATGACAAATCTGCCATCTGTCATCTGCCATCTGTCATAAAAAAATTACGCGACCTGTTTCTGGAGCCAGCGGTTGTAGAGCCACATACTGAGCGCGGAGAACAGTCCAATGGCCATGAGCACGACCCAGCCGAGAGTGTTCCAGGTCGGGTCGAGCTGCAGCAGGCCGTTCTCCATCATCGTGGAATTGTGGCACATGATCTCGTTGAAGATCGCCGCGCCGGCGGGACCGCCGATCAGCGAGCCGATCGCCATGGGGAGATTCGCGTACCCGAGAAACAGACCTTCCTGTCCTTTGGGCGCCAGCGCGCCGATGTACTCGTAGGTGCGGGCCGAGGTGAACAGTTCACCGAAGGCGATCATGGCCACGGTCAGGACGATGAACAGAGAGCCGATCGGCAGAAGGTCCCAGACCTGCATGCGCACGCTGTCGGCGAAATACACCGGAACGATGTTGATGAGCATCGACACCCCGATGATGATGATGCCGACGATGATCGAACGTATCGGCTTCATCTTGCCGAACAGCTTCGTGATCAGCAGCTGGAAGAGCACGATGGTGACGGGATTCGCCATCGTGTAGATGTCCACCGCGGGATCCGTTTCTACGACTTTCTTCAGGTACAGCGGAAGGACGTTGTACACCTGGGAGTAAATGAAGAAGAATCCGCTGGACACCAGCAGGAACAGGGCGAAGCGCACGTTCTTCAGCACGAGCACCATGTCCACCAGAATGCGGCCGACGCTGCGGCGGCCTTTGCGTTCGCGCCGCGCCTGTATGTCTTCGGCGGTGTCGCGGTAGAGGAAGAGCACGACGAAGAACGCGACGACGGAAAAGCCCACGGCGACCGCGAATATGAAACTCAGATTGTAGGTGGTGCGGACGTAGTAGCTGATGCCCCGTCCCGCCAGCGAACCGATGTTGATGACCATGTAGAAGATGGCGAAGGCCAGCGTCGCGCGGGCGCCGGCTGTCTTCTGCACCGTGCCGGAAATGCAGGGCTTGATGACCGAACCGCCCATGCCGATGATCAGGATGCCGAACATCACCGGGACGAGCACACCGGCGCCGGCCGTGATCTCGCTCGACACCATGTCGCTCATCACCTGTCCGCCGAACCACACGGGATACCCCATCAGGAAATACCCGAGCGACAGCAGGATGAAGGCGGCGAGCAGTGATCGCTTGAATCCCACCTGGTCGGCG
>CAZWNO010000160.1:610-7769 GCA_964635845.1 uncultured Chromatiales bacterium | reverse complement strand
CCTGGAGGCCGGACCGGGGATATTCGACGCGGGGGATATCGTCGCGACGGAGACACAACCCGGTACCGTTCTTTTCGAAGCCAACGGCGCGGTCCCATTACAGCCGGTCTCGTCCGGGAATCCTTCAGCGCTGTTCTCTCTCCGCATGCGCATGCTCGATCACGACACCGTCGCGATCACGGGTGTTGGACTCGCGGTGGATTTCGCGGAGCAGCACTGCGAGATCGTGCCGTCGACCGAAGGTTCGGATTTCGCGATACACGGATGCCCGGAGCGCGTCACGCTCGGATTCGATACGACGCTCGCCGCGGCATCCGGCGGCATGCTCCGTGTACCGATCATGCTTACTCCCGGAGTGGATTTCCGGCAATCCCTGGGATACACCTTGAGGCTCCACTTCGACGATGCGCTCGTGACCTTCGATCACATCGAGACGGCGGGAACCATCTCGCGGCTGCTGGATGTGGACGCGTCTGCGGCGCAGGGGGTGCTGGATGTCATCGCCCAGCCCGGCGTGCCGTCGGATACAAGCGACGTACTGCTGTACGTGTTTTTCAGCGCGGTACAGACCAAGTCTGCCTTGCTCGTGCAGCTGCGGCTCGAGGATGTGACCGTCGCGCAATCCGCCATAGGACTGGTGGGATACAATTGCCTGCCGGAGGTGACGCTCTACGGTGAGCGGGTTTTCATCGATGGGCCCTGTGATCCGCTCCTGCGGCTCCGACCGAATCCCTCCCTCCAACAGAATCATCCCAATCCCTTCACGTCCCGCGGACAGCAGACCAGCTTCAGTTACACGGTGACAGGGATTGCGCCGATGCGTCTCGAGATCCTCGATCAATTCGGCCGCGTCCAGGCTGTGCTGGACGAGGGCCTGAAGCCGGCGGGTGCGTATACCGCGACCTGGTATCCCGGCGATATCCCGAGCGGGGTGTACCTGTGCGTGCTCCGCGAAGGGGAGGTGCTTCGCACGCGAAACGTGGTCTATACGAGGTAGCGGGCGATGGGAGGGCACCTGGCAGTGAGCGTCAGCGTACTGCTCGCGGCTTCCCTGCTTGCGGGTCCGTCTCTCCATTCGCAGTCCGTATCCGTCCAGTCCCGTATCGAGAACATCGACATCTCCCGGTTCCCGACCGTCGAACTCCAGGTTTCAGTCACAAGATCCGGTTCTCAACAGCACGTGACGGTACAGAACGTCCGGCTGGAGGAAAACGGCGCCCCGCAGCGTGTGGAGTTTTTCGACTGTCCTGAAGACAGCATCCGCCTCTCCTTGGCAGTGCTTCTCGACCGTTCCGCCAGCATGGCGCGGATCGGTGATGTCCCTGATCCCGACAGCACGAAAATTCGCGAAGCGAAAAAAGCAATCGGCACCTTTCTCGACCTTCTCGGTTCGCGCGATGAATCCGCGCTTTTCAGTTTCACGACACAGAATTTCACTCTCCGGCATCTTTTCACCGTAGAGCGGGATTTCACCTTTGACGCGGCAGCGGTCAAACGAGCACTCGTCCCTATCGCGGCCACGGGAGGGACGCGTCTCTGGCAGGCGATCATCGATGCCGTCGATCTGCTCGAGAACCGTCGCGGCCGACGCGTACTGATCGTTCTCACCGATGGACGAAACCAGTTCGGTGAGTCCTACCACACACCGGCGATCGACAGGGCTGTGGACGCGGGCATTCCCGTGTACACCATCGGCATAGGGGGCGATGCCGACGTCGGGGCGCTGGCCGGATTCGCGGCTGCGACAGGCGGCCGTTTCCATTTCGCACCGCAGCCGGCCGACCTGATGGAGGTGTTCCACAGCATCGCCGGCACGCTGCTGACGGATGCCTGCGTTCTCCGCTATACGTCGGACAATCCCTGCCTCGACGGCACCCGGCGCGACATCGAACTGCTCCTTTCCGGCTCCGGCTTCGGCAGCGCCGCGGACAGCTTCTACACCGTTCCGTTCGATCTCACTCCCGTCACACTTTCGGCGCAGACTCCCCCGCGTGTCATCGCCAGGGACACGCTCACGGTGCCCATGATAGTCGCTGAGCAATTCTCGATGTTGACCGCTGTAAACTTTATGATGACATTGCATTACGACGTTGATCTCATGCGTTACATGAGGATTAATCAATTGGGGACCATGTCTCAGGGACAGACCGTGGCGGTTCGCGAGGACGCACCGGGAACACTCGAGATACGCGCTGATGCCTTCTATCCAGCGATGCCGACCGGCACCCTGTTCGAACTCGTGTTCTCCATATTTCCCCGGGAAACGGCAGCCATAGCGGGGATCGATTTCCTCGCGGCGCAGATGAGCAGTTACTGCCCGATGGCACTGAGCGTAAAGGGCGGAGGGCTGACCGTGGCGGAGTGCGAGGACTTCATTTTCATCGGCGATACCACGGCCTTCGTCCTGCCCGGTGACGGCAGCATCGCTGAAGTTCCGATGCGGATCGCCGCATCGCTTCCCGCGGAGAGCGCGCTGACCGCGAGGGTCGTCATCGACGAGACGGGGTATCCGTACGAGGTCGTGGGAGCGGAGACACGGGGGACGCTGAGCGAAGGGGGTGGGGTGGTCATGCAGCAGCTCTCGCCGGGAAGGACGGAGTTCCTGGTGACGGGGATCAGCGGAGACAGAGACTCGATTCTCTTTTTCCTGCGGGTGCGCGCCCGCGAGACATCGCGATTCTCATCCTGGAGCGCTCTTCCGATCACAGGCGTTCAGCTGTCCACCGGCTGCCGCATCAATCTGACGACAGATTCGGGAGGGAACTGGGGCCATCTGCTCGTGGACGGGATCTGCGAACCGGCACTGCGGCGCCGGTCCGTTCCGTCAATGAGCAATCATCCGAATCCCTTCTCCCCGGAAACGCGGATTTCATTCCAGCTGCAGGCAGATACGCATGTACGGCTGCGGGTGATGGACGCGCACGGCCGTGTCGTGCGCACGCTGCTCGATGCGCGGATGCAGGCCGGGACATACACGCACCGCTTCGATGCCCGGATGCTGCCGGCGGGCGATTATCTGGCCGTCCTGGAAGCTGGAGGGGAACAGCTCGTGCGAAACATGATGCTCGTGAAGTAGCCCGCTGCAGGGATGCCGGTCAAGACCAGGATGTTCCGCGCCGGGGACTCAGCGTCTCGCCCATTCCCGGAGCATGTCCTGAACTCCCGCGTCTCCGAGCTGCGGCGTGTCATACGATCCTGCCTGTTTCCGCTGCCGGAGCGCCTCATACAGCGAGACCGCGGCGGCGACGGAGACGTTCAGGCTTTCCACCATTCCCATCATCGGAATCATGTAGATAGCATCCGCGAGGTCGCAGGCTTCGTCTGACACTCCGCGGCTCTCGTTGCCGAGGACGAGTGCGGTTTTCTCGGTGAAGTCGATGTCGTGCAGCGACACCGCGTCCCGGTTCAAATGAGATGCGTAAATCCTGAATCCCTCCGCGTGCAGCGCCGAGAAACACTCCCCGGTATCTCCATGCACCGAAATGTCGAGCCATTTCTTCGCGCTGGCGGAACTCTGTTTCCCGTAGCGGCGGAGATTCGGGGCCTTCTCGATGGTGTAGAGGAGATGCACCCGCTGGATGCCAACCGCGTCCGCGGAGCGCAGGATTGCGCTGACATTGTGCGGATCCCAGATATTCTCGAGCACGATCGTCAGATCGCGCTGCCGCCTGCGCAGGACCGCCTCAAACCGCTGTCTGCGGCGGTCGGAGATTGTATCGATGGTGTGTTTCGGCATGGGAACAAAAAGCCATCCCTGCGGATGGCTTGTAGCGGGTGACGGACTCGAACCGCCGACACGTGGATTATGATTCCACTGCTCTACCGACTGAGCTAACCCGCCGTAATGAGAATAACAAGTTACACGAGATGGCTCAGAAATGCAAGACATCCGGCGTGCTCCATGTATGACGACAGTTGCTGCGTTCGTCGATTCCGCGAACTGAAAATAACGTAACATTATCGTTTTTTGTGTGTTATATTCATCAGGTTATCCGCCGCAACCGCCGCACGGGTGTGGACCGGCGGGAAAGTCCGGCTTCTCATCGCTCGCCTGAGCCCATCATCGGATTCCCATGGCAGATTCAACAATCCTTCGGCTGCGCCTCGCGATACTCCTCGGTCTCGTTTCCCTGCTGCCCGCTGCGCTATGCGCACAGCCAGACCTGAATTTCAAGCGGATCCGTCTCGATTGGCCTTTCGTCGAGGTGTATTTCTCCGTCGGATGCAACGGCGTGAAGGACTATTCCCTGAAGGCTTCCGACGTGCGGTTGTACGAGGATGGACGTGAGATCACGGACTTCGGTATCTGGTGTCCCGATCCCACCACGCGCTGCCCCATCACCGTAGGGCTCGTCTTCGATGCCAGCGACAGCATGACGGGAGAGGGGAATGAGGGCGCGAAGGAGGGAGGGGCGACGTTCATCGGGAACATGGACGATGCAATCGACGAGGCCTGCGTCATCCATTTCAACCAGTCGGTGTGGGTGTACCAGCACATGACCGTGGACACGACACTGCTGAAGACCGCCGTTTCGCTGCTGCCCGCCAGCGGCGCCACGGCGCTCTGGGATGCGATTTTCACGGCGCTCGCCATTGTGCAGAACAACGGGCATAACCAGTGCCGCGCGGTCATCGTGCTCTCGGACGGGGACGACAATTCCTCCACACGGCATGGTCTCGCCGACATCATCGCGTTCGCCGTGCGTTCCAATATCCGCGTGTTCCCCATCGGATACGGCGAGAATATTGCCGAGGACGATCTCCGGCAGCTCGCCGCGCTGACGGGTGGTGTGTATTATCAGACACCGAACGCGTCCGAACTTGCGGGAATCTACCGTGAGATATCGACCATCCTGTACGACTATTTCCAGGAATGCATGCTGAACTACAATCCCCGATGCGGCGATGGCGCATCGCATGAAGTCGAACTGCAGATCAAGGGAATCTGCGGCGGCAATGCGTCGATGAAAAGGTCGTACGTCGCGCTGTCCGACAGCAGTACGTTGCGCGAGCAGGAGTTCAGTCTCGGCGATGCTTCGGGGATGGGTGGGGCGGAAATCTTCATGCCCCTGTCTCTCGACTCGCCTTTCGCGAACGAATTGCTGTATCCCTCGAGCATCGATCTCGCATTCGACCGTGGCGCCTTGGAACTCCTCCGCGCCGAGACACCGCCCGGGACGTTGCTCGCAGGAATGGATCTGCATATCGCCGACCTGAGCAACGGGGGAAGAATTCGCATCCCGGAAAGCCGTGTGCTCAACGGAACCGGAATCCTTTGCCATGCGGTGCTCGGAACGAAGCTGCACGCGTCCCCGGCGGAGTACGGCGTCCATGTCACGAAGGCGGTATTCGACAAAGGCTGCATTCTGCCGCAATTCAGCGATGGCGTGCTCCGCGTCGCCGCGAGCACAGCACAGCTCAGCTGCGGCATCCAGACGCTTCCGACTCTCACGTGGAACGGAACGAAACACCGCTATGAACCTGAACCGATGATTCTCCGCGTCGATCTCGGAAACGTCGGAACGCTTCCCGCCACGAACGGGTCCGTGACCCTGGAGTACGATGCATCCGTCTTCGATCTTCTCGAACCCGCGACGCCGGTGCAGCTCCTCGACACGCTGCATGCTCTCGGGCAGGCCAGCCTGCAATGGAAGCTCCGCGTCAAGCCACAGGCAAACGCGCGTACGGGAGAACTCTGCGTGCGGAGCAATTTCACGGGCGCCGGGGAATTGCGCTGTTGCGCGCCCGTGAACATCCCGGCAGCCGGGATGCTGCTCACCTGCGCCATCGGGATGCCCTCCATCCAGTACATCGAAACAGCCAAGGTGTTCGCACCGAATCCGTTCAATCTGGACCTGCAGGTCTTCAATCCCGGGGTCGTCGGCAGCGGAGCGCTCAGCGCGCTGCTCCAGCTCCCCGAAGGGCTGTATGTCGAAAGCGGAGAAGCATACGATAAAATCCTGAATCCATCGTCACTTCCGCCCGGGCAGTCCGCGGCGGTGGAATGGCGCGTGCGCATCGTTTCGCCGCTCGGCGGGGAAAGAATGCCGGTCCGCGTCGAACTGCGCAACGACGGCGTGCTCTACCGCCGCTGCGAGGACACACTCGTCGTTCCATGGATTCCGCCCGTATTCGAGGGAAGGATCACAACCGAGGGTTCAACGACGTTCTGCGAGGGCGACAGCGTCAGGCTCGACGCGGGCGAGGGGTACTCGGACTACCGATGGAACAGCGGACAACGGACGCGAATCATCACCGTGCGCATTAGCGGGACGTACTTCGCCGCGGTACGGGATATGCAAGGGAATGTCGGCCGCACGAATTCCGTCCGCGTCACAGTGCAGCCGCGGCCGGCCAAACCAGTCGTGCGCAGGGAATTCAACACGCTCGTGATCGACGGGTCAGGTACCGTCCAGTGGTATCGCGACGGTGCAGCGCTCGAAGGAGAGACAGGGGCATCGCTGCAGCTCCAGGAGACCGGGCGCTACTCGGTGCGCGTCGTGAACGAGTACGGATGCGAATCGGAGTCGGAGCCGTTTCTCGTCAGCGTGCTGTCGGCGGAGCCGCCGCACGAACCGAGGTCGTTCACGCTCTCGCTCTACCCGCATCCGGTGAAAGCGGAGTTGAGGGTCCGGCTGCACGGGCCGGCCGATGGGGATGCCGTCGCATTGCGGATTTTCAATTTGCTCGGCAAGTCCGTCGCGGAGCAGAGCGCGCAAGTATCAGGAGTGGACCAGGAATTCGTATTCGATGTCTCCGCGCTGCGTCCGGGACTGTACCTGATGACGGCGATGCTGCGGGGAGAGGTGCTGACGGGCAAGTTCCTGCGGGAATAGCTGCCCGGACTACATCGCTGCCGATGCGCGAATGTTCGTCCGAACAACGCGTCAAGAAAAAACCCGTCCCGCAAACGCGGGACGGGTTTCGTTACGAACGGAGATGAACCCTATTTCACCAGGCTCATCTTGCGGGTCTGCGTGAAGCTGCCCGCGTTCATGCGGTAGAGATAGGTGCCGCTGTCGAGGTTCGCGGCATCGATCGTCACCTGGTAGGTGCCCGGATCCTGGTAGCTGTTGACCAGCCTGCCGATCTCCTTGCCGAGCATGTCGTACAGCGTGATCGTCACGTACTCGGACTTTGTGATCATGTACGTGATGCT
>CAZWNO010000160.1:0-600 GCA_964635845.1 uncultured Chromatiales bacterium | reverse complement strand
AGGGATTCGGGTAGTTCTGTCCGAGAGTATATCCGGTCGGAACCACGTCCAGGCGTGCGATTGCGGTTGGCGTGCCCGTATCGTAATTCCACGCGCTGTAGAACTTCGGATCGATCGAACCCCACTGGGTGCGGATCGTGACCTCGTCCTGCGAATCGTCGATGTTGGCGATGTGGTTGTTGCCGAAGCCGCCTTCGTTATCGCCGCCGTTGATGCCGAACTTGTACTCCTGTCCGATGAACTTCTTCGCATCGGTGCTGTCGGGACCGTAGAAGAAGACTGCGGTGTAGATGGTATCACCGGCGACAGCGTCGCCGTTCGTCCCGTCATCATACATCTTCTTCGGCGTGTCCTCGCGCAGCGTCAGACCCCAGGTCGTCCAGCCGCCTGTCGCCGGACCATTCATCCACGGACCGGAGCTGGTGATGAAATCGGTGGACGTCACGTTTTCCACGCCCTGGATGTCCCGGAGCGTGTCGCCCGCGAGCACCTGATAGTACGCGGGTCGCAGATCCAGCTCCCAGTTCACTTTCACGTAGCGTGAAAGCAGGCTGGTGTTGCGGAAGCGCGGCATGCGGTTGGCGCTGACCTGGCTGTCCT
>CAZWNO010000159.1:0-7856 GCA_964635845.1 uncultured Chromatiales bacterium | reverse complement strand
GTCGCGGGCTGCCGGATGATCGATCTGAAGGTGACCCTCTACGACGGCAGCCAGCATACGGTGGACTCGAACGAAATGGCCTTCAAGGTCGCCGCCCAGCAGGCATTCCGCAAGGCGGTCAACGATGCCAGTCCGATGCTGCTGGAACCGATCTACGATATCGAGGTCACGATCCCCGATGAATTCATGGGCGACGTGATGGGCGATATCTCGACGCACCGCGGCAAGATCCAGGGCATGGACGCGAAAGGTCCGTTCCAGATCATCCGCGCCAAGGTCCCGCTCTCCGAACTCTACAGTTACGCCACCCGGCTGCGCTCGATTACGCAGGGACGCGGCATTTTCCGCCGGGCCTTCTCGCACTACGAGGAAGTGCCCGGTGACGTGCAGCAGCGCATCATCGACGAATACAAGGCAGCCAAGGAAGAGGAAGATTAAGTGCAGCTGCGCAATCTGCTGATCGCACTCGTGTTGTTCGCAGGATCCGTGTCCGGGCTCCGGGCGCAGATCCTGACGGACGGCAACACTTCCGCGTCGCAGTTCTTCTCGACGCCGACAGGCTCGTTCTACAATTTTTCGAGCGGCAGCGGCTGCGATCTCCTCGTCAGTGTCTGGGGATTCGTGCGCAATCCCGGCAGGTATCGTGTGCCCTGCGAAACCAACCTGCTCGACCTGCTCTCATACTGCGGAGGCCCGAACGACCGGGGTGCGGATGTATTTCTCGATCGCGTGAAGATCATCCGCAAGGGCGGGGCGGAGCAGCAGAACGAAATCGCGGAGGTATTCGAGGTCAACGTCGAGAAGTATCTCGAACTGCGGACCAGTCCGACGGTCACATCCGACCTTTTGCTGTTCCCGGGGGATTTGATTATTGTTGATGGAAAGGAAGATCGTGGTGACACCATCCTGCGCATCGCGCAGATCGTCGTCGCGATCGCTTCCGTGATCACGTCCACAGTCGCGGTGATCAACATCGCCTCAAAATGACGTGCGTCGACGCAGCCGGCCAACAGGGCTGAGTCGTCGGAAGAGCGAGTCTCGGTTCCAATAGACATACGACACCTGAATGACCGCAAGAGACGATTTCAATAAACAGGTGCAGGAATACCTCCGCATTGCCTTCGAGGGCAAATGGGTGATTCTCGCCATCTTCGTGATCGTCGTCACCGCCACGTGGTTCTACACCATGCAGCAGGACGACATCTATCAGGCCAGCGCCACGGTTCGTCTCAAGGCTTCGAAGGACCTGCTCAGCGGTCAGGCGTCCCAGCCCGGATTCGACATTCTCGGATGGGGTGGGGAACGCATCATCGCCAACGAGATCCTCATCATCCAGAGCGCCGCGGTGGCCGACCGGGTGGCGCAGATGCTCGTCGACCGCACCGACATGCAGCACGCCGCGAGCGACACCCTGCCCATCCTGAAGGCGCGCCAGCAGCCCTCCACGCTGCGAAAAATCGCACGGACCCTGGGCGTCGAGGATCTCGCGGTGTCGCTCGGACTGGCGAGACTCGATACGTCCACACTCATGGCCGACCCGGTCGTGGTCTCCGCCCGCGCGCGAGCCCAGATGACGGCGGAGGAGGTCAGGGGCGTCGACTTCATCCGCATCAACGTGCAGAGCACGTCGCCGATCGAGGCCGCCACCATCGCGAACCTCTACGTCGACGCGTATCAGCTCCGGAACCTCGAATCCGCCCGTGAAAACGTGACGACGGCGCGCAGTTTTCTCGAGGGGCAGATGGATTCGAAGAAGGATTCGCTTGCGAGCGTCGAGAACCAGGTGCGCAGCTTTCAGCAATCGGAAGGTTTCGTCAGTCTCGACGCGGAGACGCAGCAGCTGATCCAGCAGCTGTCCACCTTCGAGGCGCAGCGCGAGCAGGCCCGGATCGATCTCGCGACGGCGGAGAAAATCCGCGCCGAAATCCATCAGCAGCTCAAGTCGGTCGAACCGAATCTCGCGCGCCAGCTGAAGGAGGGTGTCGATCCCCAGCTCAAGGCCCTGGTCGAGAAGAAGACGAAGCTCGAGGCCGACATTCAGTCGGCCGAATACAACCGCAGGCAGACGATGAAGGTGCGGCCGGATCTCGAGCCGTTCCACGCCAAGGACATCGCCGAGTTTAGGAAGCAGCTCAGCGAGGTTCTCGAGCAGATCGATCGCGCCAGCAAGAGCGTGGTCGAGTCGGACAATGTGACGGGCGCTCCGGTGGAGTACGCGCGCGAGCTGCGGCAGAAAATCCTTCAGCAGGATATCGACATCGAGTCGCAGAAATCGCGGATCGCAAACCTCGACAAGGCGATGCAGCAGTACAACGTCCAGTTCGAGCAGATCCCGTCGCAATCCATCCAGTACGCGCGGCTCGAACGCAAGCGTCTGAGCTACGACAAGCTTTACGGCCTGCTCGACGAGAAGTATCAGGAGGCCATGATCAACGAGCAGACGACCATGGGGAACGTCGATATCGTCGATCGCGCGGGCATCCCCGGCCGTCCGGTGAAGCCGAATCGTCCCATGAACATGATCCTCGGCATCCTCGTCGGTCTCGGTCTGGGCTTCGGCATCGCGATCCTGCTGCGCTACATGGACACCACGATCCGCAGCCCGGAAGACGTCGAGAAACTCGGTCTCCCCGTGCTTGCGTTCATTCCGACCTTCGGCGCGGAAGACAACAAGCTCGACCGCAACCAGACGCTGGTGACCCTCTCGGCGCCGCAGTCTCCGCCGAGCGAGAGCTACCGGACGATGCGCACCGCGATCGAAAACTCCCTGCCGGACCAGGGGAAATCGAAGGCCGTGGTCTTCTCCAGTCCCGCCCCGAAAGAAGGGAAGTCGACGGCCATCGCCAATCTCGCGGTGAGCGCCGCGAACAGCGGAAGGAAGGTGCTGCTGGTGGACGCCGATCTGCGGCGGCCCGTGCAGCATCAGATCTTCGACGTCGAACGCGAGCCCGGCCTGACCAACGCGCTGATCGGGGAGGTACCCGTAAACCAGTGCATCAAGAAGACCTCGGTTCCGGGACTGCATATAACACCCTGCGGCAACATCCCGAGTCATCCCGCCGAGCTGCTCGGATCGGCGCGGATGGAGAAGTTCGTCAAGCTCGTGCGTCAGTACTACGACCTCGTGCTGTTCGACGCGCCGCCGGTCATCGCCATGGCCGATACGCTGGTGCTCGCGAAATACACCGACGGCGTGGCCGTCATCGTGTCCGCGGATCAGACGAAGACGCTCGGACTCGAGAAAACGCGGGAGATGCTCGAGGCAAACAACGCGCGCATCATCGGCGTCGTCGTCAACCGCTTCAACGCCAACAAGGTCTATTACTCCTATTACCGCTACTACTACCAGAATTACTACTACTATTCCGCGGACGGCGAGAAGAAATCCCGCCGCGTCCGCAAGAAGAAGGCCGTGGAAGCGGACAGGGAAAAAGCCGGCTGAGCCCGGCTTTTTCTTTGCACGGTGCGTTGAAAACAGACGAAAAAGGGTTATTTTACAACTCTCGGGTCACCATGCCCGGGAATCCAATCCATCCATCCCACCAACATCAGATTCCATTCACAATGATACGAGACAGTTACATCCGAACGGTCATCGAGCCCTTCAAGATCAAGACCGTGGAACCCATCAAATTCACCACGTACGAGGAGCGCGAGCGCATCCTCGCCGAAGCGGGATTCAATCCCTTCCTCATCAATGCAGAGAACGTGCTGATCGACCTCCTCACCGACAGCGGCACGTCGGCGATGAGCGCGAAACAGTGGGCCTGCCTGCTCGACGGCGACGAGTCCTACGCCGGTTCGCGCAGCTTCTTCCGCATGGAAGCCATGGTGCGCAAAATCACGGGCATGAAGCACATCATTCCCACCCACCAGGGCAGGGCGTCTGAAAAGATCCTGTTCAGCATCATCGGCGGCAAGGGCAAGGTGGTGCCGAACAACACCCATTTCGACACGACGCGCGCAAACGTCGAGTTCTCAGGCGCGATGGCTGTCGACTGCCTCAACGAGCAGGGCAAGCACCCGGAGCTCATCGCCGATTTCAAGGGAAACATGGACATCGAGAAGCTCGAGGCGACCATCGTCAAATACGGCGCGGAGAACATCCCGGCGGTCATGATCACGGTCACGAACAATTCCGGCGGGGGACAGCCGGTTTCGATGGAAAACATCCGCCAGACCCGCGCGGTCTGCGACAAATACGGTCTTCCGCTGATCATCGATTCCTGCCGCTTCGCGGAGAACGCCTATTTCATCAAGCTGCGCGAACCGGGGTACCAGGACAAGACTCCCCTCGAGATCGCGCAGGAAATGTTCTCCTACGCGGACGGCTCCAGCATGTCCGCGAAGAAAGACGCGCTGGTGAATATCGGCGGCTGGCTCGCCCTCAACGACGACGATCTCGCACTCAAGTGCCGGAACCTGCTGATCGTTACCGAAGGATTTTCGACATACGGCGGACTGGCCGGACGCGACCTCGAGGCGATCGCGCAGGGACTCGAGGAAGTGCTCGACGAGGACTACCTGAATTACCGCATCAAGAGCACGGAGTATCTCGGCAAGAAACTCACCGAACTCGGCGTGCCCATCCTGCTGCCACCGGGCGGCCATGCGATCTACCTCGACGCGAAGCGCTTCTGTCCGGATATTCCGCAGGAACAGTTTCCCGCGCATTCAATCACCTGCGCGCTGTACCTCGACGGCGGGATCCGCGCGGCGGAAATCGGAAGCGTCATGTTCGGTCGCATGGAAAACGGCGTGTTCGTCGCGCCGGATCTCGAGCTTGTCCGCCTGGCCATCCCGCGCCGCGTGTACACGCAGAGCCACATCGACTACGTGATCGAAGTGGTGAAGCATGTCCACGACCGGCGCAACGAGCTGAAAGGGCTGCGTCTTACCTACGAAGCGCCGATGCTGCGGCATTTCACGGCCCGCTTCGCTTACGTTGACTGAGTTCGCTCTGGTACCCTGCCGTCCCTGCCGCATGCGGGGACGGCTCTCTCTATTTTCACGAGTTCCGTGCCTGTGAGGAGCATACTGTACGTCCATCATGGGAAGGGCATCGGCGGCGCGCCGCTGAGTCTGCTCTATCTGATCCGAGGACTGGACCGGACGCGGTACCGGCCCGTGGTGCTCTGCATCCACGAGAGCGAGGCCGCGGAGCTGTTCCGCCGTGAAGGGATTGAGACCGTGGTCGACGAATCGTTGCACGATTTTTCCCACACCAATGTGCTCTGGTACCCGTGGTGGCAGCTGCCGAAGCTGCTGCTCAGAGCATGCCAGTTTCCGCTGACCTTCTTTCGCGCCCGACGCATGCTCCGCGCCGGGAATTTCGACGCGGTGCATCTGAACACGAGCACGCTGACGGCGTTCGGCCTGGCTGCGAAGTCCGCCGGGCTGCCTGTGATCTGGCACGTACGCGAGCCGCTGCACCGGGGGTATCTCGGTCTGCGGCGTGCGCTCATCCGCCGCATCATCGCGCGCTGCGCCGACCTCGTGATCCCCATCTGCCGTTACGACGCCGGACAGCTCGAGTCCTCGCCGCGCGTCCATGTGGTGTACAACTTCATCGATTTCTCCCAGTTCGACGCCGCGATCGACGGAAGCGAGACACGCGGCCGGCTCGGAATCGAACCCGGGCTACCCGTCGTCACGATGCTCGGCGGCGTCAATCCGATCAAGGGCACGAAGGAATTCGTCACCGCGGCGGTGCGGCTGCTGGCCGATCATCCGGAAGCGGTCTTCCTCGTCGCCGGCGCCATCCCGGACGACGGATGGAGAAACAGAATCAACGGCATGCGGGCATACCGGTCCGCCGTGTATTCAATGATCCCCGACACCCTGCGCAGTGAAATCCGCTTCCTGGGTGTCCGATCCGACATCCCGCAGCTGCTGGCCGCCTCCGACATGCTCTGCTTTCCCTCCACCGTGCCGCATTTCGCCCGGCCGCTGATCGAGGCGAGCGCGATGGGGCTGCCGGTCATCGCCTCGGATCTCGGGGGACCGCAGGAACTCCTCCGGCACAATGAAACCGGCTTCCTGGTGCCCGCCGGCGACGCGGACGCGCTCGCGGGCGCGATGAAAAAACTGATCGAGGATGCCGCGCTGGCCGCGCGCATGGGCCGCAGCGGAATCGCATTCGCACGGGATCATTTTGACGCCGGGAAGAATACTGCGGCGGTCATCGCGCTGTACGACAGCCTCTTCGAGCATCGCGGCGGGATACGGCTTCCGGACGAATGAACGTCTTTCCCTTTGTGGAATTGCATCTGTTTACCGTATTTTACTTTTTACTATCATCACTGCAGGAGATACAATGCGTTTCGTACTCACCTTGTTGATCGGCCTGTTCGCCGCCTCCGCAGGTTTCGCCCAGGACGCGGAACCGCAGAATGTCTGGATCGAGGACGGCTTCTCGCTGGAAGCTCTTTCGGCGGACTGGAAGATAGTGTCGGGTACCTGGACCGTCGAGAGCGATCGAGTGCGGGTGACCGGCGGAGGAGAGAATCTGTCCATGCTCTTTGGCCGCGATCTCATGGACACCAAGCCCATCGTGCTCGAGACAACCCTGCACAGCCTGGGAGGCGGTCTGCTCTTCAACGCCGAACTGCCGGGAGCGATTCGCAACTCTCATGTCGTGATGGTCGTCGAAGGCGGCGTGACAATGGGCTACATCGATTATACCGGCCAGTACGTCGAGACGCGTATCGTGTCGATCCGCGATCTCGCCGCGCCTGTGAAAATCCAGGTGTACACCGATCCCGAGAACTTCACGTATTCCCTGCTCGTCAACGATCGCAACGTCGCACTGGAAGAGCTGCGCTTCAACTCCGGCTATGCCGGACTCTTCGCGGTGTCGTCGGGCGCGTCGTTCGAGAACTTCCGCGTGTCCGGCGAAGGCCCCATCGACACGCCCGAGTATTTCAGGAAATCCAATAAACGCCAGCTGGACAACCTGTCGTACTTCGCGATAAAGGAAGATGGACTCCTGATCGTGAATCCCGTCGTGGGCATCGTGCAGCGGATCACCAGCGTCGGCACCTACGTCAGCGAGATCAACTTCGACGGACCGACCGCGCTGCGCGGCGTGGACGGCGATGCAAACCTCACGTACGTCGTGGACGCGAATTCGCTGCGCGTATTCACCACGGACAACAAGATGGAGAAATCCATCAGCTCCGATCTCGAGGATCCGCGCGACGTGGCCGTTGATGACAACCGCATCTACGTGCTGGACAAGAACGGCATCGCGGTCTTCGACAAGAATCTTGCACCGATCAAGCGCTATGCAGGCGGACTGTTCCGTGATCCGCGCGGGATCGCCGTTTCCGGTGATCGTGTACTCGTCGCGGATTTCGGCAACGGACAGGTGCAGGTGCTGCGCAAATCGGATTTCACCGTCGAGCTCGTCATCAAGGATGAGCTCGTCAATCCCCACGGAGTCACCGCCGAGCCCCGGTCCGGCGATATCTACGTCGCGGATCCGGGTGCGGTTGCCGTCCTGCATTACAACAGGAACGGCGAATTTCTCGAACGCATCGATCCCATCACCATCCGTGGTTTCATTTCCCCGCGCGACGTGCTGCTGCTCAACGACATGATCTATGTCGCGGATTTCGACCGCATTCTCGGCTTCCGCATGGGTACGCTGACCATCCGTCCGGGACTGCGCATCAACTGAAATGGATGCCCGCGCAGGCACGCACATCGAGCTGCGCTACGGTTCGGGTACGCTCTGCGCCGAACTGCCGACTGATTGGAAACCGCTTCGTCTTCGGATCGCCCCCACTCCTGCAGGGCGATCCGAAGATGAGGTGATCGATTCGATCCTCGCCTCGCCCTTCGGTCCCTCACTG
>CAZWNO010000158.1:0-7942 GCA_964635845.1 uncultured Chromatiales bacterium | reverse complement strand
AGAAAGCACGAATTTCATGGAAAGCACGGTCGCTGTCCCGGAAGGGCAGTGGACGCACGTGGCGGCGCGCTTCGCGGGGAGCGGCAGCAAGTATACCGCTGCACTTTTCGTGAACGGACTGCCGGCAGGACGGCAAACCTACACGACCGCGGGGCCGGGCACCGAAGTCCTCTACATCCTCGGCGCCTCCTCGACTTCGGCGGGCGCATCGATCACTTACGCGTTCAACGGAATCATCGATGAACTGCGTCTGTGGAATGACGGCCGGAGCGACCTGGAGATCGCCGATAACCATCGACGCGAGTTCGGCGGTCCTGAATCCGGTCTTGTCGGCTCGTACCATTTCGATGGCGATGTGCGCGACGCCTCCGGGCAGAACCATCACGGCGAGGATCACTACGGGTATTCGGATTTCTATTTCTACAATACGCTCGACCTGCCTTCGCAGCCCACGCTCAGGCTGATCGCTCCGGCGGGAGGTGAAGAATGGTCCATCGGCGGAACGGGTACGATCCGCTGTGCGGCGAGCGGACTGCATTACGTGACCGTTGATCTCTCCCGCGACGGGGGGGCAACGTGGCCCGAGGTGATCTTCAACGCAGGCGCTGCAGGGACTGGCATGCTGTCATGGCCGGTTACCGGTCCGGAAACGAAAGAGGCGCGCGTGCGGGTGCGGACGCCCTCACCAACTCCCCTGGAGGACGAATCCGGTAACCTCCGAATCCGTGATCCGGCTCCAGTTCTTCTCGTTGATCCGGCTGCGATCGAGATCACGATCTCCCGCGGTTCGGAAGTGCCGCCTCCGAGAACTGTCTCGATCAGGAACGTCGGCGGAAGCGTGCTGACCTGGACTGCCTCCCACGGAGGCGCGGGGTGGCTGGAGCTGTCGCCGACACAGTCCACGGGCAACGACGATACTCTCAGCGTCGGGCTGACGACAACCGAGATTCCCGAAGGATCGCACAACGAGACGATCACCATCGGTGGGAATGCCGTCAATCAGGGCCTGCAGATTCCTGTCGTGCTCCACGTCACCGCGAAGCGGATCTGGTCGGTGTCAGGTTTTGTCCGTGACACGCTCGGTGCGGGAATCGCCGACATCCCGATGAAGGCGGAAGGCGAACTGCCGCGCGAATCCCGGAGCGCTGCCGACGGCGCCTACGAGCTGCCGGATCTCCCTTCGGGCGATTATACCATCGCGCCGCACTCGTTCTATTATGGCAGCACACCGCCGCAGCGCAGCTTCACCCCGCTGGCGAACTTCGAACCCAGTGTGCATTTCACCCTGCGGCCATCGTGGGGCACGATGCTGTTCCGCTACCGGGAAGGCTGGAATCTCATCTCCCTGCCGCTCGTTCCCGACCAACCCGATGTCGCGACCTATCTCCCCGACGCGATGATGCCCGCCTTCGCATGGAATCCTGACTCCGGATACGTGCGCCGTTACCAGCTCGAGCCGTTCGTGGCATACTGGGTCAAATTCGCGAAAACGGACAGCGTTGAATTACGCGGGAGATTCCAGCGCGACCTGCTTCTTCCATTTACCCCGGATCAGGCCGGATGGCAGATGATCGGCATGCCCAGCGGGCCGTGCCGTGTCGATGCGGTCGTTCAGAATCCGACGGGGATGCTGCTCTCGGCCTACGAATACGACACAGCGTACGGCTACCTGGCTCCGGCCGATGGTGTGCTGGTCCCCGGGAAAGGTTTCTTCGTCAAGATCGGCAATGGAGGGGAACTGCTGATCCGAGGCGCGGAGGAGGAACACACTTCCGCGGCGCGCCGGCTGCTTCGCTATCCTTCAGCATTGCGGAGATGAACGGGGATTGTGATCCGCCGTCAGGCCAAAGAGAAAAAGGGAATCCGACAGGATTCCCTTTTTCTTGAACCCGGATCCGCACGGAATCAGATTTCGAGGACGACCGGGGCGTGATCGGAACCGGTGATATCCATTTCGATCGCGGCGCCTTTACAGCGGGGCAGAAAGTCGGGCGTGACGATGAAGTAATCGATGCGCCAGCCGGCGTTGCGTTCGCGCGCGCGGGTGCGGACGTCCCACCAGGAATACTGGTCCACGGCGTCGGGATGGAAATGCCGGAATGTGTCCACGTAGCCGAGAGCGGTGATACGGTCGAGCCAGGCGCGTTCGATCGGCATGAACCCCGAGGTCTTTTCGTTCTGCTTCGGATTCTTCAGGTCGATCTCCCTGTGCGCCGTGTTGACGTCGCCGCAGATCACCAGGGGAAGGCCGTTCTTTCGTTCGGCCTCGAAATGGTCGAGGATGCGGTCGTAGAATTCGAGCTTGAAATTCAGGCGCTCCTCGCCCCGCCCTCCGTTGGGGAAGTAGATGTTGTACAGGGCGAAGTCCTTGAAGTCCGTGCGGAGAATGCGGCCTTCCGTGTCCATGGAAAGGATGTCCGTACCGCGCCGCACCGCGATTGGACGCAGTTTGGTGAAAGTCGCCACACCGCTGTAGCCCTTGCGCTCTCCCGCGTGCCAGTACGTGTAATATCCCGGAGGCGTGATGAGCGTCTCGTCGAGCTGATCCTCATGCGCCTTGGTTTCCTGCAGGCAGAGAACATCGGGAGATGTCGCTTCGAGATACTCGAAGAAATTCTTCTTCACGACGGCCCGGATGCCGTTGACATTCCACGAGACGAGTTTCATGCATCGCCCTTCTGGGACTTCGAATCCTGATCGTCGGACTTTTTCCCTCGGGGACCGCGGCGGCGTGCGGGACGGCGGGGCGCTTTCTTTTTGTCATCAGATGGCTGATCCTCCGCGGCGCTTGCCTTCGCCTCCGCGTCATCCCGGCTGCTCCGGCTGCCGGTATCGGCGTTGCGCCTGCCGGCATCGGGATCGAAATCCTCAATCATGAGCCTGCGCTCACTTCCAGAGGGGCGGGGTACATCCGACTGTGGTTCGTTTCTCGGTGTCTGTGGTTCGTTTTTCGGTGTCCGCGATCGCTCTTCGGGCTGCGCACTGGTACCTGCGGGATGATCGGCACCGGTTTTCGCAGCCTTCGCGCGTCCTCGTCCGCGGTGACCGCGGGCGGTTTTTCTTGCGGGTGCGGCATGCGTTCCAGCATCTGTATCATCCCCGGCACCGGCATCGATACCCGCCTTGCCGGCCTCGACTTTCGCCTCGTCGGCCTCGACTGTGAGAGTCGCGTCTCTGACATCCTGTTCAGGTGCATCGACGTCCACGGGGAAATCAGCGATGACCGAAGCGGGTGAATCCCCCGCTGCCGCCGACGCTGCCGAGGCGGAACGGTCCTCCTGATTCCTGTCCGTATCCTTGCCGTGACGTCCGCCGCGTTTCCTGCGCTCCCGTGTTGTGAGCGCCGCCTTGGATTTGCGATCGGCAGCCGCCTTGGTCGCAGCGGCTTGGTCCGGAGTGTCTTCCAGTGCAGGGAAATCCGCTTCTTCTGGCAGGAGTGGCTCGGCAGACTTTGCTGTCGCGGCTTCAGCCTTCGCCCGTTCCGCCTCAGCCCTGCTGCGGTCGGCATCGGCTTTCGCTTTTTCCGCGTCCGCGCGCGCTTTCTCCTGCGCGGCTTTCTCCTGCTGGCGTCTCCGCTCCTCGCGTTCCTGTTCGCTTCGTTTCCGGCGCTCCTCTTCCTGCGCAAAATATTCCTGGCGACGCCGTTCCTGTTCGACGAGAAGATCATCGAGCCAGGCATGGATGGACGCCGTGCTTTTCTCCGTATGCACGGGCAGGGGAACGCGGCGATGGTACGGTGAATCGGCCGACGTGAAGAGAAAATCTCCGTCCTCGTAGCGGACTGCGGGACGCACCAGATCTTCCGACAGGTTGAGCAGATCGGCGATGCGCGCGGGTTCTTCGACGAACGTGATGGGTCCGATGAAATATGACTGCACGCGCCGCGCGAGGGACCGGTCGAGTGATGCAGCGCTCTCGAGCGTGAGACAGAAGCCGAGCCCGTGCCGGCGGCCGTTTGCCAGCAGCGTCTGCACCGCGTCGTAGAAACGATCCGAACCCGCTTCGCGCGCCACGGATCCGTTGCGTCCCACATACTCGTCGATGTTGTTGAAGATGAACAGCACCGGGGTACGGATTTTCAGGCGTTTGACCCGCTCCTCGATCAGGGTCTGCGTCAGGTTGCCGACGAAGCGGAGGATGTCCGTCGGTTTTTGTCCCTGTACGACAAGGAGGCTGGACCGTTCGTCGTTGTTGAGTTCGGTGATGACATCCTGCATCGATTTTCGAGCCGCGCTCGGGATGTCCTTGGAGTAGGTCTCGAACACTGACTGAATCTCGGCCTTGAGATCGTAGAGCGTCCTGCGGGCGGAATGGCTTTTCGATTCCTGGCTGAATTCCTCGACCATGTCGAGCATCTCGTGCGTGTTCTTCTCCGTGAAGCGTTCGTTGCGGAAGGTCTCGGAGATGCCGTTCATCAGTTCCGAGATGTATTCCTCGACATCCTCGTCAACGCCGTCGAGAATGTCGACGCGGATGTCATTGATGAATCCGTCGACGGTCTGTTCATTGGGACGGAAGATGGCGACGCGGTTTTCGCGCATCCAGTTCGACACCGCATGCGTGAAATCGTGCCGGCGAAGCTCGAGCACGGAGGGAAGGATCATCATGTCGAGATAATCGAGCACCGCGCGCTTGTGAGCCGAACGGTCACCGGGATTCTTCATCGCAAGGAACACGCTCGCCGGCACGAATTTGTCGTTCAGGCAGAGAATGCTCGAATGCGTGAAGCGCGAAACCAGCGGTGCGAGACCCATCGTGCCGGTGTTGTTGACATCGCAATAGACGATGTGCACGGGATTCTCGGTGTCCTGCAGCAGCGATTGGATGATCGAGTTGGTGATCGTCGTGCGCGCGCGCGGCCGGGCGCTGATGACGGCGGCGTTTCCGCGCAGCAGTGTGGCTGCATCGAGGCCGACTTTCACGTTGGGATTGCTGCGGTAGGTCCCGATGTCGATGCGCGTCCCGTTTTCCTCGACGCGACTGTCGGGAGCGATGTGATGGATGACTTCCCGCGTCGTGTCGTCGTCGAGCACTTCGACCGCCCCCCCGAATGCCGGGAACGTATCCGCGGTGACGATGTCGGCGCTCTTGCGCGCGGCTTTGTACTGCAGTTCCTCGCCGATCGGTGTCGCGGTGCAGGAGAGCATCATCGTGCCGCGCTTGCCGCCTGTTTCATCAGGCGGAACAGGGAACACGTCGACGATCTGCAGGACGGTGTAACGCTTGTCGCGCGCGGAGGAAAAGACATTCTCCGTGGCGATCAGGCGGCCCGGTTCGATGAAACACAATTCCTCGAGCGGGAGGGTGAGGATGACCGTGCATTGAAAGCGGGTCTGGTTATTCGGGGTCAGCTCGCTGACGGTCCCGGTGATACTGCTGATAAACATACAGGGAATCCCGTGGTTGTATTAATCCGGCTGCAGGGAAAGCGAGACGTGGTCCGACGCCATGAGTTATTGTTTGGGCAGGACCACCGCGTCGAGTTTGTCGATGAGGAGCTGTACGATAGGATGGGGAGGCAGATTCGGCACCGAGGCTGGCTGGGCCAGATGAGAACCGGCAGCGGAAAGCGAGGCGGACGTAAGGGCCTGGCGGAAGCGCTCTTCCGCGACACGCAACGGCTCGGTCACATCCGTGGCCGAGGATCGCGAGCCCGTCGGGGCCCCGAAGCGCTCGGATCGTCCCCTGTGTGCTGCCGGAGGCTCTTCGGGCGTGGGCACTGCGTACGGCCTTTCCTGGCCTGGCGTCTCCTCCAGCCGCACACGCTGCGATGCCTGACCATCGTCGTCCGCCGAGGCGGCGACAAAGGGGGACGCAGGATGCATCGAGGTCAGAGATTCCGTTGCCTGGACCGCCTGAGTCGCAGGCCGGGCCGCGGAAGCTGCAGGGCGCATCGCGGAGTGTGCCGCGGTCGAAGCGCCAGGACCAGATTGCCGCCGGGGTACGTGCACGGTCGCATTCCCCCCGCCTTGCCCCATGCTCGAAAGCAGCGTGCTGATCTCGACGGTGGAATCCATCTTGATCATGTCGATCAGCGCCACCTCGAACTTGAGACGCGGCTGGGGACTGAACTTTACCGCCTGCATCGTCTGCGCGTTGATCTTGAGCAGACGCAGCAGGTCGCCTTCGCTGAACTGCTCCGCGACGCGCGCGTAGCGCTCGCGGATATCCTCGGGGGCCTCGATCAGCCGCGTATCACCCGTGGCCCGCGCCACGAGCAGATTGCGGTAGTGCTCCTCGAGCCCCGTCAGAAAATCCTGTATATCGTACCCGCTCATCACGACCTCTTCGGCGAGAGCAAATCCCCCGCTGGAATTATTGGTGATGATAAGGTCCGTGAGTTGAAAAAAAGTTTCCTGGTCAACGACGTGCAGCACCTGCCGCATCGATTCGTAAGTCAGCGTGCTGCCACTGAAGGCGACGACCTGATCGAAAATGCTCTCAGCATCGCGCATCGAACCGTCGCCCTTGCGGGCGATGGTAAAGAGCGCCGATTCGTCCGCCTCGATTCCCTCCTGAGCGCAGATGTGCCGGAGCTGCCCGATGATGTCCTCGATGGCGATCCGCCTGAAATCATACCTCTGGCAGCGCGAGATCACCGTCGGCGGGAGCCGATGCGGTTCGGTGGTCGCGAAAATGAATATCGCATGCGCCGGAGGCTCCTCGAGCGTCTTCAGCAGGGCGTTGAATGCGCCCTTGCTGAGCATGTGAACCTCGTCGATGATATACATCTTGAACTTTTCCCTGCTCGGCATGTAGCGGACCGAGTCGCGGATCGTGCGCACCTGTTCGACGCCGTTGTTGGACGCGCCGTCAATCTCGATGATGTCGAGACAGCGCCCCTCGGAAATCTCGACACAGGTATCGCAGGCGTTGCAGGGCTCGCCCTCGTGCGCATTGGGACAGTTGAGCGCTTTCGCGAAAATGCGCGCCGTGGTCGTCTTGCCCACCCCTCGCGGTCCCGAAAACAGGTAGGCATGCGCGATCCGGCCCAGCCGAATGGAATTCAGCAGGGTGTTGACGACGTGTCCCTGTGCTACGACTTCCTGGAATGTGGAAGGCCGATATTTCCGGGCGGTAACAAGAAATGCCATGAAAGCCTTTGTTGATCTTTCAACCTTGGAAATTAGGCACGGGCTGGCTGAGAAGCAAGGAAGCGAAGAAATCAGGCAACGGGGAGCATGACGGTCACGGCCGTTCCCCGGCCGGGAGTGCTCTCGATACCTATGCTGCCTCCGGCATCGTCGATGATTTTTTTGACGATCGCCAGTCCCAGGCCCATGCCTTCGGTTTTCGTGGAGAAATTGGGCTCGAAGATGCGCGTCAGCAGTTCCGGCGGAATGCCGACCCCATTATCGGAAAAAACGATGCGGATCGACTTTTCCTCCCGCCGCGCCGTGATTGAAATCCGTCCGTTGTCTTGAATTGCCTGCACGGCATTGCGCAGCAGGTTGGTGAATGCGCGCGCCAGTTCCTCCCTGTCCGCGACGACGGAAGGCAGGCCGGGTTCGATGTGCAGGGTGAGCGCGACCTCCGTATGGCTGCCGAACAGCGCTGCCGCCTCTTCGAGCGTCTCTCCGACGTCGACCTGCCTCGTGCTCCGCCGCGGCATGCGACCGAAACGGGAGAATTCGTCGCTGATGCGGGACAGGCTTTCGATCTGGTCGATGAGCGTGCGCGTCACTTTCTCGAAGATTTCGCCGATCTGCTCGGCGCCGTCCGCCCAAGCCCGCTGGAGATGCTGCACGGCAAGTTTCATTGGAGTAAGTGGATTGCGAATCTCGTGTGCGACCTGCTTGGCCATCTCCTTCCACGCCAGTTCGCGTTCGGCGGCGGCGAGTTCCTCCTGACTGCGCCGCAGCCGCGTGGTCATGGTGTTGAAGGCGTCCATCAGATCGACGATCTCCGCCGAACCCGCGACGTGCACCCGACGCTCGAGATC
>CAZWNO010000157.1:0-7964 GCA_964635845.1 uncultured Chromatiales bacterium | reverse complement strand
GTGTCGAGCTCTTCCTCGATGCGCAGCAGCTGGTTGTATTTCGCAACGCGGTCGGAGCGCGAGGCGGAGCCGCTCTTGATCTGTCCGGCGTTCGATGCGACCACGACATCGGCGATGGTCGCGTCCTCGGTCTCGCCCGAACGGTGGCTGATGACGGAGGTGTAGCGCGCGCGCTTGGCCATCTCGATCGCGTCGAAGGTCTCGGTCAGCGTGCCGATCTGGTTGACTTTGACGAGGATGGAATTCGCGAGGCCCTGGTCGATGCCCTCGGCGAGGATGGACGTGTTGGTGACGAACACGTCGTCGCCGACGAGCTGGCAGTGGCCGCCGAGACGCTCGGTCAGCATCTTCCAGCCCGCCCAGTCGTTCTCCCCGAGACCGTCCTCGATCGAAATGATCGGGTACTTCTCGACGAGCCGCGCGTAGTATTCGATCATCTCCTCGGTGGACTTCAGGCTCTTGTCGGATTTGAAGAAGCGGTACATGGCGCTGCCGTCGGCCTGCTTCTCGTACATCTCGCTCGCGGCGACGTCGAGCGCGATGTAGCAGTCGTCATGCGTGTACTTCGCCGCTTCCATCGCCTTGAGGATGTACTGGATCGCCTCCTCGTTGCTCTTGAGACTCGGGGCGAAGCCGCCTTCGTCGCCGACGGAAGTATTCAATCCCGCGTCGTGCAGCACCTTCTTTAGCGCATGGAACACTTCCGCGCCGCAGCGCAGCGCCTCGGCGAAGGTCGGCGCGCCGTAGGGTACGATCATGAATTCCTGGATGTCCACGGTGTTGTCGGCATGCTTGCCGCCGTTGAGAATGTTCATCATCGGCACCGGCAGCACCTTCGCGTTGGCGCCGCCGAGATAGCGGTACAGCGGCATGTCGAGCGTTTCCGCGGACGCCTTCGCGATGGCCATCGACACGCCGAGAATCGCATTCGCGCCGAGGCGCGCCTTGTTCGGCGTGCCGTCGAGTTCGATCATGTAGCTGTCGATGCCGACCTGGTCGAACGCATCCCAGCCGATAAGCTCGTCGGCGAGTTCGTCGTTGACGTTTTCGACGGCCTGCAGAACGCCCTTGCCGACGTACCGCGCCGCGTCCCCGTCGCGCAGTTCCACGGCTTCGCGTTCACCGGTGGAAGCGCCGCTGGGCACGGCCGCGCGGCCGCGCGCGCCGCTCTCGAGTTCGACTTCCACTTCCACGGTGGGATTGCCGCGGGAATCAAGTATTTCCCTTGCGAATAGGTCTACAATCGTCGTCATACTGTTGCTCGCTTTTCTGGTCTGTATGGATGGAAACTGTTCTCGTGGTCTGTGTGAAGCGGAACGCGCGCTGTGCGCATCAGAGGAAGCGGACGTCACCGGCAAACGCCGTGTCCGCGACCTGCGTCGCGAGCGCCGCGGCGGCCTCGGATTCAGCGGCTTCCGCGATCACACGCATGATGGGTTCGGTGTTGGATGCGCGAAGATGCACCCAGCCGGATGCGAAGTCGATGCGCACGCCGTCGCGCGTGTCGATGCGTTCGCCCGCGAATGCCTCGACCGTCCGCGCGAGCACCGCCGCGGTGTCGAGCCCCGCGGTGCTGCATTTGAACTTGCGGATCTCGTACCGCGGAAGGGTTGCCCGGTAGGCCGATGCCGTTCCGCCGTGCACCGCGAGGACGTGCAGCACGAGCGCGATGCCCACGAGGGAATCGCGTCCGGCATGGACGGCGGGCATGATGATGCCGCCGCTTCCCTCGCCGCCGATGACGGCGTCGTGCTCGCGCATCGTCTTCACGACGTTGATCTCGCCCACGGGCGAACGCAGCACCGTCGCGCCGTAGCGCGCGGCGACGTCGTCCACCGCGCGCGTGGTGGACAGGTTCACGGCGACCGCGAGATCCTTCCGCGGGGACATCATGCCCAGCACGGCGTCGACCGCCGTAGTCACGGAGTATTCCTCGCCGAAGGGTTTTCCTTCTTCCGTAAAAAGGACAAGGCGGTCCGCATCCGGGTCCACCGCGATGCCGAGATCGGCATGTTGCGCGCGCACGGCCTCGCCGAGACTGCCGAGATTCTCGGGCAGCGGTTCGGGTGTGTGCGGAAAGACGCCGCTGCCGTCGCAGGCCACGGGCAGTACCTCGCAGCCGAGACGATCCAGCAGCCGCGGCACGATCACGGAACCGGAGGCGTTGACGGCGTCGACCGCGACGCGGAAATGCCGGCGCCGGATGGCGTCGATGTCCACGGGCACCGTATCGAGTACGCGGGCGATGTGCTCGTCGAGCGCGTCGGCGCGCGGCTGTACCTCGCCCAGCGCGTTCCATGCCGCGTGGCGGAATTCTCCCGCATCGGCGAGTGTGAACAGCGCGGCGTTTTCGTCCGCGTCGAGGAAGACGCCCGAGGCGCCGAGGAATTTCAGACCGTTCCACTGCGAGGGATTGTGGCTCGCGGTGATCGCGATGCCGCCGCGCGCCGGACTGTGCTCGGTGATGAGCTGGACCGTGGGCGTGGGAACGACACCACACTCGATCACGTCGATGCCGGCGAACTGCAGGGTCGCGCGGGCGAGATCGGTGAGCACCCGCCCGTGCGGACGCCCGTCGCTGCCGAGCACCACAGGACCTCCGCCGCACCAGCGCGCGAAGGCGGAGACATAGGTCACGATCGTCCCCGGCAGAAGGGTTTCGCCGACGATACCGCGAATTCCGGAGATGCTCCTGATCAGCCTGTTCATCGTTGGATAACTATCGTGCTGACGTGATGGATAGCGCGTCTGTCTCATAAAACTACGAACCCACCGGTCCAGAAACAACCCGACGAGAATTCCTCTTGCATGGTGTATACGCCTTTTATAGTTTGCCGTGTTATTCGAGATTCTCCATGCCATCACTCCGCTCCCTGCAACAGTCGACGACACGTTTCGCAGCAATCAGCAGACGCATCAATACGGTCATGCTCGTGCTTGCGGCCGCGGTGCTGGTTTCTCTGGTCCTCGAATACGGCTTCTACTTCGATACCGTGACGGTGCGGACATTCGAGATCATCGATGTCGCCGTGCTGTGCTGCTTTGTCGCGTCGCAGACGGCGAAACTGCTGATGAGCCCGGAGCGCGGCCAGTACGTCCGGGAGCGCTGGTTCGAGTACGCGATGACCGGAGTCCTGCTGCTCAGCCTCGCGGCCATGATCGTGCTGCCGGGTTTTTTTTCCGGCGTGGCGCGGCGTTGGCATCTGCACGGCATCTCCGCCCTGTTCGTGCTCATCGCGCAGACGGTGATGCTGCTCAGTCTGCTCTCTGGTGCCGTGCGTGTCAGCCGCCGCATCGCCGGGATGCAGATCCAGCCCGCCCGGCTGTTCATCGCGAGCTTCGTGTTCGTGATCCTCTCCGGCACGGCCGCGCTGCTGCTGCCGCGCGCGACGACGCAGGGCATCACGATCGTGGATGCGCTTTTCACTTCCACCAGCGCCGTGTGCGTGACGGGACTCTCCGTGGTCGACACCGCCACATCGTTCACCACGCTGGGCAAATTCATCATCATGGTGCTCATCCAGATCGGCGGGCTGGGATTGATGACCTTCACCACTTTCTTCACGCTGTTCAGCGGGAAGCTCAGCATCAAGGAACGCGTGCTGATGCAGGATTTCCTCAGTCGTGAGAACCTCGGTGAGGTGCGCCGCACATTGACGCAAATCGTGGGCGTCACGCTGATGATTGAATCGATCGGAGCCGTCCTGCTCTTCTTCTCGTGGGATGCCTCGATCTACGCGTCGCTGCAGCAGCGCCTGTTCAGCGCGGTCTTCCACTCCGTCTCCGCCTTCTGCAATGCGGGATTTTCGCTCTTCAGCGACAACTTCGCCGGATCCGCCTCCGCCTTCAACGTGCAGGTGAACCTGACGATCTCGGGACTGATCATCCTCGGTGGTCTCGGCTTCATCACCATCGTCAATATCGTGAGCGTGCGCCCGTGGGCAGGCGGCCAGCGGCGTCTGAGCAGGCGGCTGTCCGCGCATTCGCGCGTCGTGATCGTCAGCACGCTCCTGCTGCTCGCGGCAGGGACGGTGCTGTTCCTCGTGATCGAGTCCGGGAATACCCTGCGGGGACTCGGCTGGGGCGATAAAATCCTCGCCTCCTTTTTCCAGTCCGTGACAACGCGCACGGCGGGATTCAACACGATCGACATCGGCGCCATGGCGGTGCCGAGCACGCTGCTGTTCCTGACGCTCATGTTCATCGGCGCCTCGCCCGGCTCCACCGGCGGCGGCATCAAGACGACCACTGCCACGCTCATCCTGCTCTCGGCAATCAATCTCGTTCGCGGGAAATCCTCCATCGAGATCGGCAACCGCCGCATCCCCCAGAGCAATGTCGACCGCGCCGCAGCGGCGCTGTTCTTCAGCCTCCTCCTGCTCGCGCTGTCGGTCTTCGCCGTCAGCTACTTCGAGCCCTTTCCCATACTCGACATCATCTTCGAATGCGTCTCCGCGATGGGTACCGTCGGACTCACCCGCGGCATCACTTTCGCGCTTGCCGATGCCAGCAAGATTGTGCTACTTTTGACCATGCTCATCGGCCGCGTCGGCACGCTCACACTGATCATGGCGATGACGAGCCGCGCACCCCTGAATCGCTTCGATTACCCCACCGAACAGATCATGGTGGGATGAAACAACCCTCGCGCAATCCGGAGATGCCTCCATGGTAAAGCGTTTCGCCGTCATCGGCCTCGGATATTTCGGCACCAACCTGGCACGTGAACTCACCCGGCAGGGAGCCGAGGTCATCGCCATCGACAATACGATGTCGAAGATCGAGGAGATCAAGGACGAGGTCGCCTACGCTGTGCGCCTCGACAGCACGGACGAGAAGACACTGCGCAACCAGGGTCTCGAGGATCTCGACGGTGTCGTCGTTTCCATCGGCGAGGACTTCGAGAGCGCGCTGCTGACCTGCGTGCTGCTGCTGGAATTCGGATGTAAAAATCTTATCGTGAAATCCACCTCCCCGATCCATACGCGAATCTTCAAATCGGTGGGCGTGCAGAACGTCGTCGCGCCTGATCTTGCGATCGCCGAACGGCTCGCGGTGTCGCTGGTGAGCCGGACCATTCTCGATACCATCCCGCTGACCGACGAATACAGCATCATCCAGATCCGCGCGCCGCAGTTCATGGTCGGCAGGACCCTGCAGGAACTCAACCTGCGCCGCGATTACGATGTGAACCTGATCACCGTCAAGCGCCAGCTGAAGGCTTCCGACAGCGGCCAGGATACCGAGACCATCATCGGCGTGCCGCGCCCGGAGACGAGGATCATGAAAAACGACATTCTCATCCTCATGGGTTCGCGCGGCAGCATCGAACGGTTGGTGAAGGAATAGCATGAGAGATGCCCGCAGTTACCCCGCCCTGTTCCATCGCATTTTTCTCTCGCACCTGCTCGTCGTGCTGCTCTGCTTCGTCGCCGCGGTCATCCTCGTCGATTACATGTTCGCCGAGGGGATCGCCCTGTTTCTCCTCCGTTCACCCATCATCCTCGTCCCCGCCCTGCTCGCGCTGATCGGCATCGTCGGCCTGCTCGCGCTGTGGACCGCCGGGTCGGTCGCCATTCCGCTGGACCGCGCCGCATCGCTGCTGCGGGAGCGCAAGGCATCGGAACGCCTGGGCGAAATCCTTCCGAAAGCCGGGACGGAGGAAGTTGCGCGCCTGCTCCTCAGCATGCGGCAGCGGCTCGAGCGCGATGCGGCCGGACCTCTTCCGAGGCCGCTGGTCCTGCGCATCGACGCGCATCTCAACGTGCACGGCTGCGACATCGACACGGCGGCGAGGCTTGGCTACACTCCGGATGAACTGCGCCACCTGAATCTGCGCAGCCTTCTCACCGATGAAGCGACCGCATGCCGGATTCTCTCCGCGATGGCAGGGCGTGACGGCGGCGGCGGCGATGACACAGGGACGAGCGGTTCGACCGTCCCCATCATCTGTGCGTTCCGGGGAGCGGCCGAGAGGATTCTCCACGCCACATGCCTGCTGCATCCGCTTCCGGCGGAGCAGTACCTGCTCATCGGCATGATGGAAAAACAGATCTGATATTCCCTATCCCTGATTCTTCCGCAGGCCGATCACGCATTCGATGTGATAGGTGTGCGGAAACATGTCCACGGGAGTGATGTGCTCGATGACGTACCCGTGCTCGCGCAGCATCGCGCAGTCGCGCGCGCTGGTCGCAGGATTGCAGCTCACGTATACCAGCCGTCCGGCACCGGATTTCCCGATCGCATCCACGACTTTCGCGTGCATGCCCGCGCGCGGAGGATCGGTGATGATTACGTCGGGAGCGGGGACGTCGCGGTCGGCGCCGGGTGCGAGAAAGTCCACGATGTCGGCGCAGACGAATTTCGTATTGCGAAGTCCGTTTTCCGCGGCGTTCATCTCCGCGTCGCGGATCGCCGATTCGTTCAGCTCCACACCCACAACCTGCCTGACGTCGCGCGCGATGGAGAGTGAGATCGTGCCGGTTCCGCAGTAGAGGTCCCACACGACATCATCCGCTTTCAGCGCGGCGGCCTGCTCCGCGAGCGCATACAGCCGCTCCGCCTGCAGGGTGTTGGTCTGGAAAAACGAAGTGGGCGAGATGCGGAAGGCGTTCGGTCCGAGCTGTTCGCGGATGCTGCCATCCCCGAAGCGGACGATGTCCTGTTCGCCGACGGCAACGGTGGACCGCCGCTGTGTCACTCCCTGCACGAGGGTGCTGACCCCGAACTCCTCGTCGCGCAGCAGCGCCGCGTAGTCGCGCATCTCTTCATCCATGCGCCGCGAGGTCACGAGATAGACCATGCGTTCTCCAGTGTGCTTGCCCTCGCGGATGACGAGATGGCGGAGATCGCCGGTCTGCGTGCGCGTGGAGAATGAAGGGACGCCGCGCACGGTGAAGAAGTCGCGCGTGGCGTTGAGGATGCGGTTACTCTCGGGAGATTCGAGATGGCAGGCGTCGATGTGGAGGATGCGATCGTACCGTTTCGGCACGTGAAGACCGAGGACGAACAGTTCCGCATCGCGCGTGACCGCGCCGAGTTCGTCGGGCAGAAGCCAGCGCATTTCGCCGAACGAATACTCCATCTTGTTGCGGTACCAGAAGGGACTCACCGCGGGGAGCGTCTCCCGAACGGCGACACCCTCGAGTCCGCCGATGCGCTCGAAGGCATCCACCACATGCTCGCGCTTCCACCGCAGCTGCTCGTCGTAATGCATGTGCTGCCACTTGCAGCCGCCGCAGACGCCGAAATGCGCGCAGGCCGGATCGACCCGGTGCGGAGAAGGAACGAGCACTTCCTCGACGCGGGCTTCAGCGTACTGTTTTTTCTTTTTGAATATCGTCACGCGTACGCGGTCGCCGGGCACGGCGCCGTCGACGAACATGACGAGTTCTCCGTGGTGCGCGACACAGCGGCCTTCGAACGCCGCCTTCTCGATCTCGAGCACGACGGTCGAGCCGCGCTGCAGCGGCGTTGCTTCGATGGGAAGTTCCGTCGTCATGTCAGTACACCGCCCGGTATCGCTGGAGGCCGAAATACACTTCCGAGGCGACCACCTTGACGACGCCCGCGATGGGAACGGCGAAGAGCATGCCGAGGATGCCGAACAGCTGTCCCCCGATGAGAATCGCGAAGATGATGGTCAATGGATGCATCTTGACGCTCTGTGAGATCGTCAGCGGCTGCACCACGGAATCGTCGAACAGGCGGATCAGGGTGAAGGTCACGAGGATGACGGGCACCTGCGCGAAGGTCCCGAGCGTGATGACGGAAATAGTGCTCGCGACCAGCGCCGCGGTGGGCGGTCCCAGGTACGGCACGAGGTTGGCGATTGCCGCGACGAGACCGATGAGCAGGAAATTCGGAACATCGAGCAGCCACATCGAGAACGTCGTGAGAATGCCGATCACCGCCGCGTCGAGCACGATTTTTGCCGCGGCAATGGTGCATTCCTTGGCGCG
>CAZWNO010000156.1:0-7993 GCA_964635845.1 uncultured Chromatiales bacterium | reverse complement strand
TGGCCACCTGGTCATTGCGGCTGCGTCCGGAATGCAGTTTGCCGCCGATGGTCTTGCTGATGTTCACCGCCTCGATCACCTTGCTGCCGAGGAAGGAATTGCCGACGTCGATCTGCACGTCCTTGATCACGACGGGACGCGGCGCGGCCTGGATTTTCTCGATCCAGTCGATGCGGCTCTTCTGCTTCGTCCGTCGCGCGCGCGCGCCGCGCTGCAGCCAGGCCAGTTCCTGCCGCAGGCGCGATCGGTTGCGCTCGGCCTCGGCTTCCTGCGAGGCGATCATCGATTCCTTGCGCTCGAGGTACTGCTCGTAATTCCCGGGGAAGCCGATCAGCTGCTGCTGTTCCATCTCCACGATGCGGCTAACCACGGCGTCGAGGAAATAGCGGTCGTGCGTGATGAGCAGCAGCGCCTTGGTCGACTGCTGGAGCCGGTCCTGCAGCCACTGCACCGAATCCGCGTCGAGGTGGTTCGTCGGTTCGTCGAGGATGAGCAGGTCCGGATCCCGCAGCAGCGCCCGGGCGAGCGCCACGCGTTTGCGCTGTCCGCCCGAGAGGTTGCGCACGTCGGCATCGAACAGCGGCACGCCGAGTTTCTGCAGGATGATGCGCGCCTCGGTTTCCAGCGTCCATCCGCCCGCATGTTCTATCCGCGCGGTGACCTCGTCGAGCTCGCGCTGCAGCTGCGTCTCGTGGCTGCGCGCCACCAGCGTGCAGAGTTCCGCGTGGCGGTCCAGCAGTTCGCGCAACTCGCGGCGGCCGTCCATCACCGCATCCAGCACGCGCTGTCCGCTCGCGAACCCGGGCATCTGTTCCAGGTACTCGATGCTCGCGGCGGAGTTGATCGCGACGTCGCCCGTGTCCGCCGATTCCATGCCCGCGATGATCCGCAGCAGCGTCGTCTTGCCCGCGCCGTTGCGTCCGATGAGTCCCACGCGCTCGCCCTCTTCCATCCCGAACGAGACGTCGGTGAACAGGGGATGGTCGAGAAAAGTCTTGCTGAGATTCGTTGCGGAAAAAATAACCATGATCCCAATATACCATCGTAGGCGCGAACCACCGTGCCCGGTCCGGAACGCGATCCGTGACCACCGTCCGACGTCGATACCGATGTGTTTTCGGATACCCGGTCGGTTCGCCCGCGGGGATACCCGGATCGATGACAGATGGCAGATGACAAATGACAAATGCCCGTGTAGGGGCGAACCACCGTGCCCGGTCCGGAACGCGATCCGTGACCTTGTCTGTCGCCGATACCGATATGCGTCCGGATTCCTGCTCGGTTCGCCCGCGGGGATTCCCGGATCGATGACAAATGACAAATGCCCATGTACCGGCGAACCACCGTGCCCGGTCTGATACTGGCGGTTTATCGATAAATAACATATCTTCCCGTGTGAATATCTTCAACCACAATCCATGCGAGGAGCAGAATGGGAAACGCAGCTCGATGGTTCGTCCTCATTGCCGTATTCATGATCGTACCGGCCGCGCTGCATGCGCAGGAAGGCGAAAAGCTCGAGACTTTTCTCGCCGACGGCAGTCCGGCGCTGCTGTTCCAGATCAATGAGCTGACGTTGCAGCAGTGGAACGGGGGCATCGGAATGATGTTCTCGGCATCGGAACATGTTCACTGGCGCGTGGCGTTCTCGCCGAGTTTTTCCGAGTCCGTTTCCAAATTGTCGGACACCGCCATGTACTCTCCGCCATACGAGAATACAACTACAACAAGCGGTGTCAGCGTTTTCTTCGGACCGATGTGGGTGCTCTATCGGAGAGAGGAGTTCTGTTTTACCGCGGGACCGGAATTCAGCTATGCGTATCAGATGCGGAAATACCAAGGGACTTCCAGCTCCGAATCGAACGAGTATCACACGTTCGGACTTAATGGATCATTCGGCGCGGGGTATGCGCTCACGGACGGACTGCTGATGCATGCGGAGTATGTGCTGGGAATCGGTTATGGCAACGGAACCACGAAGGAATCTAGGCGGTCCGGTGAAATGGAATCCGATAGCTGGTCCCTGGCGTCCTCTGCACGTCTCGGCCTGCTCGTGAGACTGTGACATGGGAGTCCGTATGAAAACACGGTGTGAAATATCGCATCGCGGCGATAACCACCGATTTCTCGGCACACTGGTTGTCGTGTTATTTCTCCTTTTCCCGCATAACGCTGCTGCGCAGCAGGCATCGGCACTCGACGGCTTTCTCGGGGATCCGGCGCCGGCACTGCTGTTCGAAGTGAAGTCGCTTTCGCTGGAAACATTTTCAGGCGGGATTGGAATATGGTATTCCGTTTCGGAAAACTTTCATTGGAGCTTTGTCCTCTCGCCTTCGTTTGGTCGTCAGAACAATGAACAGCGTGACCTGGATGAGTTATACACAAGTACATCCATCTCGTACAGGCTCGAACTCACGGCCGCACCGATTTGGATTCTCGACACCGATGGTGATTTCTGTTTCACGGCCGGACCGCTGCTTTCCTACGCCATCGCATGGGGGAAGAAGGAGGATGCAGTGACTCCGCCTGGAGAAGTATATCAGTACCAGGGAACTGATCATTCCATCACCACCGGTGTGCAGGCCGGCGCAGGGTATGCACTGACGCCCTCGCTGTTGCTGCATCTGCAATACCGCGTGTTCGCCCGTGGAGGCTGGAGGTCCGCGAGCGATACCTATAGCCAATCGAGCCGATCGGAAGACTGGTTTTTCGACTCGATCGGTCTACTCTCGCTGGGAGTGCGCTTATGAAAACCATCACCATCGGTTTTCTGCTCATGCTCGCGTTCGGTTTTCAGCCCACGCTCACTGCGCAGAACGCGGAAAGCGGCGGCGAGACCTTCCAGACCAATAGTTCTATCGGCATCGCAAGTATCGGCGTTACTCCGGCCGGGCTGTTCTCGCTTCGCGCGCTGGCGCTACTCGTCCCACTCACGGACAATCTGGAATTGCATCTCGCGGCCTCATATGCCGACGAGAATATCGGTGATAATTTTTGGGTCGTGGATTTGGGAGAAGATCTTGTGATCTTCCCATCCGGTAATGCATCAGTCATGTTCCGGGCAGCCGCTTTTTACCACACTCCCGAGGTTTCAGGCTTCACGACGCGACTCGGTGTGATGGGTGATTTGACATTCATCGTACCGGGGGCGTCCGGCATAGGGGAATCGGTATCGCGGATGTCCTTCGGCAGTGGAATCCAGAAAGTCGGTCCCGCCTGCGGATTCACCTGGTCCTTCCATCGCCGCGTCCGCCTCGCGGCTTATTACTGGCCGCATTATTACCGCGTGGTCAAGCCGGAGGATTTCGAACACCCTTCGAGCTTCAATAGCGCGTACGAAAAACGAAACGGGATAGCTACAAGTGTGTTCCTCGAACTCGCGATCAAACCTTTCTGATATCGGGCGGGTTCGTCCGTGAAAATGCTCCTCGCGCGGTCCTGCACTTTGGCGCTTTTTTTCGTATATTCCGCGATTCAGGTACAAATACCCAGACGACAAAGCCGGAGTGACACGCATGAAGGATCTACTGGACTATTTCAAGGCGAACGACGAACGGTATCTCAGGGAACTGACGGAGTTCATCGCGATTCCCAGCGTGAGCGCCGATCCCGAGCACCGCAAGGACATCTCCGCGACGGCGAATTTCGTGGAGAAACAGCTGAAGGACGCCGGGCTGAAAAACGTGAAGCAGTATCCCACCAAGGGCAATCCGATCGTCTACGGCGAATGGCTCGAGGCGAAGGGCGCTCCGACGGTGCTGATCTACGGGCACTACGACGTGCAGCCGGTCGAGCCGATCGAGAAATGGAAAACCCCGCCGTTCACGCTGACCGTCAAGGGCGGGAAGATTTTCGCCCGCGGCGCTGCCGACGACAAGGGACAGGTGTACATTCTCTTCAAGGTGATCGAGGCATATCTCAAGAACCGCAAGCAGTTGCCGGTCAATGTGAAAGTCATGGTCGAAGGAGAGGAAGAGGTCGGCAGCACGAACCTCACGTCCTTCATCACGAAATATCGGACCATGCTCTCCTGTGACTCGATCCTCATCGCGGACACGGAGATGCTCGCCAAGGACAAGCCGAGCATCACCTACAGCCTGCGCGGTTTGACCTACCTCGAGGTCTCGGTCACCTCGCTCAGCGGCGACCAGCACAGCGGCACCTACGGCGGCGCCGTGGCGAATCCCATCCAGGTGCTCGCCGAAATGCTCGTGCAGTGCAAGGATCCGAAGACCGGGAAGATCAAAATCCCCGGTTTCTACGACGACGTGGTGCCTCTGACGAAGAAAGACCGCGCCGCGCTGGCCAAGATTCCGCACGACGACATCCACTATGCGAAGGCGATCGGCGCGACGAAGACCTTCGGCGAGAAGGGATACACGACCATCGAGCGCGCGGGCGCGCGTCCGACCTTCGAGATCAACGGCATCTGGGGGGGACACACCGGCGCCGGCGTGAAGACGGTGCTCCCGGCCTCGGCGCACGCCAAGGTATCGATGCGTCTCGTGGCGAAGCAGGACCCCGACACGATCGCGAAACTGTTTATCGACTATTTCAAGAGCATCGCGCCGGACACGGTGCGGGCGGAAGTGAAGCTCTTCGACAACAACGGACACGCCGCGCTGACCCCGCTCGATTCGCCGGGCATGCGTGCCGCCTCGGCCGCGATAAAGAAGGTGTACAGGAAGGATCCCTTCTACACCCGCGAAGGCGGATCGATTCCCGTCGTGGCGGACTTCCAGCACCTGCTCGGCGCCGACGCCATCCTGCTCGGCTTCGGACTCCCCGACGACAACCTGCACGCGCCCAACGAGAAAATGGATCTCGCGCAGTTCCGCGCCGGCCTCGCGACCACGATGTACTTCTTCGAGGAGTACGCGAAAGTCAAATAGCGAGAACGAGTACGAGGACGAGGACGTGTCGCGTGCGTCTGACTTTAGGGCATTAAATGAAGCGAGTACGAAAGGTTTAAACCTGCGTCCTCGCTTTTTATGGGATCTCGTACTCGTAAAACGTTCTCGAAGACGGCGCGCTGGAGCGCGCCGGTCCCAGGGCTGTCCACGTCCTCGTACTCGTAAAACGTCCTCGTACCCGTTTTCGAAGACGGCGCGCTGGAGCGCGCCGGTCCCAAGGCTGTTCTCGTACTCGTCCTCGTCCTCGTAAAACGTGCTCGTGCTACCGCCGTAGTTCGCCGCAGGCGTACGAAGGCGGGAGGACGGAAAGAGGGCGAACATCGCTGGCATCATAAATTCCGTATGCCGTGGGGCGTGGGGCGTGGGAATTATTCCGGGATTCGTGTGTCGAATGATTGTATCACGATTTTCGGATGTGAAACGCTCACGTGCACAATGGAACGATCCTGGAGGAAAGAGAAGGTATGCGCTGGACATTGGTATCGCAGGTCCGTGCATTGCGGACAATCACGGATGTTCTCCTCTCGCTGTCATTTCTCGGAAGTCCCGTTCTCCTGCGGGCGCAGTGCGCGCCTGCAACCCTGCCGATCATTCCCTGTCCGGTGGATGTCCAGCCTCAATCCGGCACCTGTATCCTGACGGCCGCGACGCCAATCCATTTCGATCCTGAATTCGCGAACGTGGCCGCCATCCTGGCTGGATACCTTGGCACCGATCCGACCCTGCCGGCAGCGACAGGAACACGTATCGAATTCCGTCGCGCCGAGGTCCCCATGGGAGACGAGGGCTATGAGCTGCGGATCGGGACAGATCGATTGCGCGTCGTGGCGTCGACGGCCGCCGGTGCGTTCTACGCCGTGCAGTCGATACGACAGCTTCTTCCCTCGAACATCGAGGGCGGCGGCCGATCGCGCGCATGGCGTCTTCCATGTATGTCGGTATCCGATCAACCCCGCTTCGCGTGGCGCGGTCTGATGCTCGACTGCAGCAGACATTTCATGCCCGTGCAGGACATCAAGCGCATCATCGAGCAGATCGCCGCACTCAAGCTCAATCGCTTCCACTGGCATCTCACCGATGATCAAGGCTGGCGGCTGGAAATCAGGGCGTATCCGGAGTTGACCAACGTGGGTGCATGGCGTCAGGAAGGGCCATACCGCCACGGAGGCTACTACACGAAGGAGGAGGTGCGCGACATCGTTTCATTCGCCGCGAAACGACACATCACCGTTGTCCCGGAAATCGATCTCCCCGGCCATACCTCGGCGGCGCTCGCGTCCTACCCCTGGCTGGGATGCAGCCAGAAACCGATCCCCGTGCCGCGGGACTGGGGGATCTTCACCACGGTGCTTTGCGCCGGCAGGGAATCCACATTTCAATTTGTCGAGGCCGTGCTCGAGGAAGTGGCGGAACTGTTTCCCTCGCGCTGGATCCATGTGGGTGGTGACGAGTGTCCCACCGATGAATGGGATGCGTGCGATTCCTGCCAGGCGAGCATCGCCCGTGATGGACTTCCCGGGAGCTATGCACTTCAGTGGCGGTTCACCCGTCGCGTCGAAGACATGCTGTCACGTCTGGGCAAGGTTCCCATCGGCTGGAATGAAATCATGGCCGGCGCGTCGCGATCGACGGTCATACAGGCGTGGCATAATCTCAAGGTTGCCATCGATGCCGCGAAAGCGGACTTCACCGTCCTCAGTTCGCCAATCGATCCCTGCTACCTGAATTTTACCGATTCGATCAATACGCTCGCGGAAGTGTACCGCTTCGATCCGCTGGCTCGACAAGGGTGGCCGGATGAGGGCCGCGCGCTGATGGGAGTTGAATGCTGTCTGTGGACCGAAGCGATGCCGACTCCCGTGGAAAGCGACATGTACATCTTTCCACGGATAGCCGCATTCGCCGAGGCCGCATGGAGCGATCCCGCATCGAAGGACTGGGAGTGTTTCCGGACGCGGATCGCCGTGCATGGGGGACGATGGTCGCAGGCCGGACAGCGGTTCGCCGCGCATGCCGATATTTCCTGGGATGACGGCGCACCGCTTACCGTGAACAGGAGGGAAGCGACAGCGTCGACTCGTTCGCACCTCTCTTTCAGTGACCGGATGCAGGGGAGTCCTGAGATCGTTCTCAAGGGTGATGTTGAACAGGCCGGTAGCTCGCCTCCCCCTCGAGTGCTCGCGTTCGATGACTCAAGCTTGGATATCGAACACGGATTTTCGTCGCGGGATATGCGTCCCCTCTACGCGATACAGGGTGTGCGGAAGCCGGGCCACCCCTGGTGCGAGCTTTCCGACAGCGCTTCGATCGACGGCCTGTATTACATCAAACCCCACACCTCTGTCCGTGCGGAATTATCCGTGCACTGCCATCCCCTCCCGCTGCGGCTCGACGGGGACGATGGAGTATTGACCATTCGATTGAAACTTCCGGAGCCGGGAGCGGCCGACATCGCGTTGTTCGACATCCTCGGACGGCTCGTCCATCGCGAGACTGCGGCCTCGTTGCCATACGGTGAATCCATCGTCCAGCTCCCACTCTCGTCGATCGCAGCCGGCGCCTACATCATGCGGATTTCCGTCCTGGGATACGAGAGCATTCACAGAGTGCTGGTCACGCGGTGATGCGTTAGAGCACGAGCACGAGGACGAGCACGTATTGCGAGCACGAGCACGTTTCACGAGCACGTTTCACGAGCACGTATTGCGAGCACGAGCACGTATTGCGAGCACGAGCACGTTTCACGAGCACGAGCACGTTTCACGAGCACGTCCTGGAGCGCGCCGTTCCAAGGACGTCCTCGTCCTCGTACTCGTACACGTAAGACGTGCTCGTACTCGTTCTCGAAGAGGGCGCGCTGGAGCGCGCCGTTCCCAGGGCTTTTCTCGTCCTCGTCCTCGTAAAACGTTCTCGTACTCGTTCTCGTACTCGTAAAACGTTCTCGTACTCGTTCTCGAAGAGGGCGCGCTGGGGCGCGCCGGTCCCAGAGCTTTTCTCGTCCTCGTCCTCGTACTCGTACACGTAATACGTGCTCGTGCTCGCCCTACGTGCTCGTGCTCGCCCTACGTGCTCGTGCTCGC
>CAZWNO010000155.1:3234-8241 GCA_964635845.1 uncultured Chromatiales bacterium | reverse complement strand
GTGAGGAAGGCTTGCTGGAAGCCCTCGCTGAGCGTGCCGAAATGTCCGGCGCGCAAATCGGTCGCGGACTGTCCGACGGTCCAGGAAACGCTGACAGAAGCTGTCTGCGCGAAACCGCCCGACACCGCGACGACCGCGGGGTCAATGCGCTGCGCCCGGGCTGTCCAGGCGAGCAGCAATACCAGCAATACCAGAACGGCGTGTCTGGAATTCATAGGCGTGATACAACCTCCGGCAGTTCGTGATGAATGATGGAATGGACCATCACACCACTACCCGCGGCTTGCGCCGTATCACACGTCTTCATCCGGCTGCAGCACTGCAGCGCGGCTTCTCAGACAAACTCCTGCGATGAACTGTAAATGTACGCCGATCGTCACTTGCGCGGTATACACACTTGTACGTATTTGATGTCCGTATTCAGCGCACTTCGTTGAAGTGGCGGACGGCGAGCGCAAGGAGGGCGTTGCTCCCGTCGATATGCAGCTTGCGCGCGATATTGCTGCGGTGCTTCTGTACCGTCCGGAAACTGATGTACATCTTACCGGCGATTTCCTTGCTCGTCCGGTTGCCGGCCAGCGCGCGAAGGACCTGCCTCTCGGTCGGCGTCAACAGACGTTCGATCCGCTGGCGCACCGGTTCGACGGACGCGTCGAACCGCCGCAGCTGCTCGCGCACGAGGGCGGAGACGAACATGTTTCCCGCCGCTACACTGGTGACGGCACGGACGAAGGTCTGCGCGTCGTCAAATGAACTGAGCATGGAACAGTCCGTGAGCCTGCGCGCGGCGTCGGCGCTCTCCGGCGTCCAGTTCCCGAACAGGATCATCACCGCCGCGCATCCCAGCTGCTTCAGCCGGCGCAGCAGCGCGACGGCGGATTCTCCCGGGAACAGCGTATCGAGGAGAATGACATCCGGATGTTCCGTACGGCAGGCGCACACGACGGACGCGGTGTCGTTCGGCGTCGCCGCGATGCGGAAGCCCTGCTCCCCGAAGGTGCGACGAAGGCCGTCCCGGAAAACCGGGAAGGCGGTGGCGATACAGATGGAAGTCATGTCTCAAGGTAAAAAGAGGGAAAATCGGAGTCAATGGTACAGAAAAATAAATCCCCCGGCGCGGCGGCGGCCGCGTCCGGGGGAACGGAGGAATGCAGGATCTTACCGGGCGAGGATCATCTTCCGTTCGAGATGATCGTTCCCCGCGCGCAGCATGTACAGGTACACGCCACTCGGAAGCGGAGCGCCGATGTCGTCATGACCGTCCCACTCGATCGTGTATGTGCCCGCCGCGAGCTGCGAGCCGACGAGCGTGCGCACCGGCATGCCGATGGCATTGAAGACGCGGAGTTCCACGTACTGGTCTATCGGAGTGCCGAAACTGATCACGGTCGAAGGATTGAACGGATTCGGATAATTCTGCGCGAGCGTCATGGTGGAAGGCGCGGGCAGGATTTCATCCTCGAAATCCTTCGGTTTCGTCGTTGGTACCGTGACGACGGCACTCGCCGAGCTGTAATTGCCGGCGACATCGGTCGCGGTATACAGGACCGTGTACTCGCGCGGTCCGTTGTCGCGCTGCGAGCGGAACTCGTAGAAGCGGTCGAAGATGTTCAGCGTATCACCCGCGATGTCGCCTGTCATGTCCTCATTGCAGGTGATCGACGTCAATACGGCCGTGGCGCCCGGCACGTTGTCCGTGACCACGACGGTCGCTTCGATCTCCTTCATCTTGTTGTCCACCGGCCAGAGATTGCGCGGCGCGACCTTCACGTCGATCTTCGGAAATTCCTCGTCGACGATCAGGACATCGAAACTGCACATGTCTATCTGGTTGCTCCCGTCGATGGCCATGTACGACACCGTCGTCGTGCCGACCGGGAAGAAGTCACCGCTGCCGAGTTCGCTGGTGCGGATGATCTCGACGTTGGAGCAGCCCGTACCCACGAGCGTCGGAACCGGATACGTGATCACGGCGCCTGCGACGCCGGCGTCGGTCGTGTCGGTGATTGCGGGATCGCCGGGATTCGCGCCGGAGATGCAGCTGAGCACGGGCGGTTCGCCCACGACGGTAACCATTTGAACATCCGTCGACCGGTTGCCCGCCGCATCGATCGCTGTCCAGATGATGCGATGCATGCCCACATTGAGCGTCCATCCGCCGCTGCGCTCGTATGTGGGGATTCCATTCACGACGCAGTTGTCCGTGATGCCGGTCGGGGTACCGAGCACCGTGGGATCGACCGTCCAGTAGCACTTCCCTGCGTCCGCTTCCACCTCGAGGCCGTCTGGTGCGACGATGGACGGGGGATCGAGATCCTGGACCGTCACCATCTGCACTGCTTGTGTCTGGTTCCCGCTTCCGTCCGTCACGGTCCAGGTCACGGGTGTCTGGCCGATGGGATAATCGAAATCGGCGACAGCGTCATTCGTAGTGCTCGCGACCGAACAGTTGTCGGAAAAGACAGGCGCGCCAAGAATAAAAGTGCTCGCGTTACGCACACAGTTATCGCCCACCGCGAGCAGCAGATCTGCCGGAGCGAAAACCGTCGGCGGGGTCACATCGACCACGGTGACGGTTTGCGATGCCGTGCCGACATTTCCCGAGGCATCCGTCGCGGTCCATGTCACGACGGTCGCTCCGAGCGGGAATTGCAGCGGCGCGTCGTTTGTGACGACGTAGCTGCAATTGTCCGTGACCGTCGGCGTGCCCAGTGCCACGAGCCCGGCGAGCACGGTGCACTTATCCGGCGGCGCGTTCACCGACTTGTTCGCGGGTGCGACGACGACGGGAAGGGTGACGTCGGTCACGGTCACGATCTGCTTGCCGGTGGCTTTGTTGCCGCTCGCGTCTTCCGCCGTCCATGTGACGAACGTCGTACCGACGGGGAACTCGGCAGGTGCGTTGTTCGAGATCGTGATCGAACCGATCGCCGTGCAGTTGTCTGTTGCGGACGCCGAGCCGAGCGTCACGACGGTCAGGCAGTCGTCTGGCGCGGAATTCGCGTTGACGCTTTTGTCCGACGGTATCGTCAGCGTCGGCGCGATGTCGTCGACAACGGTTATTGTTACATTTTTCGATGTAATATTATAGCTCCGATCCGTCGCCGTCAGCGTCACCTGTGGTGTGCCGAGATCCACGCAGGAAAATGTCGTCTGGCCGACAGTGGTGCTGAGAATCCCGCAATCATCGTACGCGTTGATGAGCAGGTCGTCGGGATCGATGGTCGCGGTGCCCGCGGCGTCGAGATAGACGACGAAGGCCGGGTGTTCGTTGATCACCGGTGGCGTGTTGTCGAGCGGTGACTGCAGCTCGAAGGCGCCGATATCAGGCTGTGCGCCGGTGTCGTGGTCGCCGTTCACTTCGCGCGGCAGTCCGCGCTGATCCTGTATGATCGCCGGATCGGTCACTGCCGCATCGATGGCGCGGGAGCAGGTCAGGAGCGCATGCGTCTTCGTCGCACCGCCGTTCATGCGCAGGTCGTCAAGCGCCGCGTTCATCGGCTCGGACGCGGTGCCGACGAGGTCGCTTCCGATCCAGCCGCTGCTGCCGGCGCCGATACCGGCGAGGTTGTTGCCCAGAGAAGTGACGGTGCCGTCAATATCGACGCTGCCCGCGGCTGTATTCTCCGCCACGAGCGTGCGCTGCATCGTCAGGGATCCGCTGTTGTAGATGCCGCCGCCGGACTCCGCGTCGTTGCGCGCGATCGTGGCGTAGTTGCATGCGGCGGTTCCACTGCTCCGGATTCCGCCGCCTTCGTGATCGGCGGAGTTTCCACTGACGGTGCCGAGGGTGAGGCCGAGTGTGCCGAAGTTGTAGATCCCGCCTCCGAATGCCGCGCGGTTCTCATCGACCGTGCACTGGGTCAGCAGCAGGTTGCCGCTCGCTCCCACAGCGATGCCGCCGCCGGCATTCGCCGCCGTGTTCCGGCTGAAGCTCGAAAGGAGGACGACGGCCTGCGCCGCCGAACCGTTCAGGTAGACCGCGCCGCCGTCGCCGCCCGCGGTATTGGCCTCGAATGAGCTGCCGCCGATACCGACGGTGCCTGCGACCGCGGCGATGGCGCCGCCTTCGTTGTAGGCGTCGCAATGTTCGAAGCGGCAGTTCGCGACGCTGAGGATTCCATTGTTGTTGTGGTAGATCGCGCCGCCGGAATGGATGGCGGTGCTCCAGCGAATCGCGAGGCCGGACAGCCAGAGTCCGCCCTGCGAGAGAATCGCCGCGCCGTCGACCGCGCGGCCGGAGGCCAGCGTGAGATCTTCGAGCCGCAGCAGAAAGCCGGTATTGACGAGGAAAATGCGCTGCAGGTCGTTGCCGTTGACTTCGAGGACTTCCGCTCCGGGACCCTCGATGATCAGGTCGTGCGAGACGACGAGTTCGCCGAGCGTGAGGAAAATCGTCCCACTCAGTGACCCGAAGAGGATGCGGTCACCGGATCCCGAATACTTGACTGCCTCGCGAAGGCTCGTCCCTGCTCCGGTTCCGACGACACCGTCATCTTCGTCGACGAGTGTGGTCACGGTTATATCTGTGTTGGAGTACGACGGCTGCGCCATACCCGTCGCGAACGGGGTAAGCAGCAGCGATGCCGCGGCCAGACAGATCCCCAACACATGCCGTGGAAGAATAGTACTTGCAAATATCATTTTGATCCTGCTCCACTGGTTGATAATCAGTTACGATGTGGAGTGCTCTGTTCGCGCGGATATACGAATACATAATGGCCGATGCTGTTGGTGGTCCGCTTCAGGAGAAAGCGTGAACCTTGACGGCAACTGTCGCTATGTGTCGCACGCGCCATAGAATCTCCGACATCGCAGGAGGTCGGGAGAGGATCAGAAGGCGTGGGGCAGTAGGTATGAGATGGAAATATACTCCCGCTGCGCAAACGGCGGAATACACAGGAGTACGTATTTGCGAGCACGTGCACGTTAAGCGAGCACGAGCACGTAAGGCGAGCACGAGCACGTAAGGCGAGCACGAGCACGTAAGGCGAGCACGAGCACGTA
>CAZWNO010000155.1:2439-3134 GCA_964635845.1 uncultured Chromatiales bacterium | reverse complement strand
AGGCGAGCACGAGCACGTTGGACGAGCACGAAGACGTAAAGCGAGCACGAAGACGTAAAGCGAGCACGAGCACGTAAGGCGAGCACGAGCACGTAAGGCGAGCACGAAGACGTGTACGTGTACGAGGACGAGGACGAAGACGTGTACGAGGACGAGGACGAAGACGTGTACGAGGACGAAGACGTGTACGAGGACGAGGACGTGCAGGTAGAAACGAGAACGAGCACGAGCACGTCACCGTACCCTTACTCGTTCTCGTTCTCGTTCTCGTCTATCGTGCACGTGCTCGTGCTCGTCTTACGTGCTCGTGCTCGTCTTACGTGCTCGTGCTCGCTTTACGTGCTCGTGCTCGCTCTACGTGCTCGTGCTCGCTCTACGTGCTCGTGCTCGTTTACTGCTTCACCGTCTTCATCAGACGCTCGAGTTCCGTCCGGTCGCCGCCGGTGCGGATCATGCCCTTCAGCGCGGCGAGGTATGTCGCGCGGAAGGAGGCGTCGTTGATCAGTGAAGACATCAGGGGATTCTGTTCCGGATTCACGCCGCGGCTGCGAAGATCGTTCTTCGCGACGTCGATGGCCTGGGCGAACACTTCATCCGTGATCAGCTCCGGATTCGGCTCGCCCTTCCCGGGAAGCGGATCGTCGTTACCGGAGACAGCGGCGGGAACGCCTGCGGGGGCACCCGGCTGCACTGCG
>CAZWNO010000155.1:0-2429 GCA_964635845.1 uncultured Chromatiales bacterium | reverse complement strand
GGGCGAGGCGCTCGTCGAGATCGGGGATGAGTTCGCGCATGACGGATTCCATCGCGCCGATGCGCGACTGCATCGCGGCAATGGTCTCCTGCTGACGCTTGAGTACCTCGACACCGGATTTGATGGGCATGCCCACTGCGACGTTGACATAACCGGGCAGACCGTCGGCGAGGCTTTCCCAGGCGATGCCGACGACGACGGAGGCCTGTTCCGCCGTCAGATCCGCAGGTGAGACTGCAATGCCGATGCCGTTGTTTCGGCCGGACGGGATGATGTAATCACCCGGCGAAACGGGACCGACGACCTTGACCGGCACCTGGCCGAGGAAGGCGCATTTCTCGTAATATTCCTCGCGACCTTCCGGAGGAGTGTTGCCGAGAACGATCGGGGATTTCGAGATCACGAACACCATGTCCGCGCCTTCGATGGTGCGGGAGATCTTCCCCGCGCGCGCGCCGACGATGTCGCCGAAGACGAACTTCTCCGAAGGATCGGCCCGCTCCAACCACTCTGCGTAATCGGCGTTGCCCGAATTGTAGGCGACACCGTAATCCGCGATGTAGGTGGCCTGTTCGACACCGACCTGTATGGCGAGAAGGATGAGTTTCGCGGTGGCGTACACGATCTTCGCAACACCCGGCGTCACGGTGACGACACCAAGGCCGACACCGACGCGGAAATCGGTGATATCGGAAATCAGCTCCACCGCGGCATCGGTGAGGTCGAACACATGCTGCAGCGTCATCAGAATGTAGTCGAGACTCGCCAGACGCTCGGCCTGGGTTTCGCCTGTGATCGCGCCGCGCTGTCCGCCGTTGTCGGAGAAGCGCGCGTAGTTGTTGTCACTGCTGGCATCCGTGCTGAGATGCACCGCGACGCCGTGATTGCCGCCGTTGACGTAGAGCGGATAGCTCGACGGCGTTCCTGCGGTGGATTGAAGGGCCGCGTCGTTGATCTTGATCTGGCCGCCGATGTTGAGATCCTTCGCGATGCCGACGCCGCCCGATACGATCAGCGCGCCAGTGGCGTTGCCGGCGGACTGCGTTTCATCGGTGATCGAGACCTCTTTCTCCAGGATGGTCTCACCCTTCACCTGCAGCGCGAGCAGATTGCCCGGATCGGGATTGCCGCCGAGATCGGAGTAGTTCTCGACGATGAGGTTCTTGAACTTCGCCGTGCCGCCGACCGTGAGGTTGCGGCCGATGTAGGTATCGCGACCCACGCCGAGATCGATGCCCACGTTCCAGTTCATCTCCACCCCACCGCCGCCGTAGCTGTGGAAGCTGCCGAGGAAGCTCGAGGGATTGACGCTCGCCATGTTCAGGATCACGGGCACGTTCGTCAGATCGTGAATCGTCGTGACGCCGTCGACGTCGAGCGTGCCGCCGATCTTCGTGTTGCCGGTGACTTCGGCTGTGCCGTCGAGGTAGGTGTTGCCGACGACATGGAAGGCGTATTCGGACTCATGCACGCCGGACCAGATCGGTCCCTGCACCATCAGGCCGTTTTCCGGCGCGGGATACGCGCTGGCGAACAGTTCGCCGATGCTGACGTTGCCTGCGACGCCGAGCTTGCTCAGCGGCGCTTCGGTGCCGAAGCCGACGTCGCCCTGCACGATGAGCCCGTTGGTCGGCGCTTCGTACTGACGCGCGTACAGCGCGCCGATGGACGTGTTGCCCGCGACGCCGAGCCAGCTCTTCGGAATGGTCGTGCCGATGCCGACCTTGCCTTCGAATGCGGCGCCGTCGGTGGGCGCCTGGTTTTCGGCGAAATTCGAGCCGACGGCGAGTTCGCCGCGGACGCTGAGCTTGCTGCCGGGTCCCGGCGTACCGATGCCGACGCGGCCTTCTATGAGCGCGCCATCGAGCGGCGGCAGATTCACACCCGTGAAGTTCTGTCCGACGATGAGTTCACCCGACACTTCGAGCTTCGCGTTCGGATGCATCTCGCCGATGCCCATGCCGCCCTCGACGAGCAGGCCGTTTTCCGGAGCGGCGTTGACGCCGGCCCAGTTGGCGCCGATGGTCATGTTGCCGCTGAGATCCACCGTGCTGACCGGTTCCGCTTCGCCGATGCCGATTTTGCCGTATGCGGTCAGACGCATGCGCTCGACGTTGTCGGTCTTGATGACGAGGTCGACCGGATCGATGTTACCGAGAAATTCTATCGTTGAATTTGTGCCTTCGTTGCCGTAGGTGTTCCAGGGCGAGCCGGTCGCACCGCCGCCGCCACTGTACTCTCCTGCCACGCGATCCGCCTCGTCGGCGTGCAATGCGTGGAAGGCGTACGGGACGGAGAGCAGCTGCGAGGCGCCGAGCAGGGTGTAATTGGTCCCGCCATCTTCGTCCATCTCCACCTGCAGCCAGTAGCTGTTCTTGCCCCAGGGCAACGCGTCGAGCGCGCCTTGACGCAACTCGCCGCCGCCGATC
>CAZWNO010000154.1:0-8275 GCA_964635845.1 uncultured Chromatiales bacterium | reverse complement strand
ATACAATCATCCGATACTCAGACGACATTCCGAAAAGCTGTTTTGGACAGGTATGGTTTGGAATACATATCTGCCCAGGGCGTAAGCCCTGGGGGAGGGTAAGCCTTGGGTATTGCCAATGGCCAACTGCCAACAGCCATCAGCCATCAGCCATCTGTAATCTGCCATCTGCTATCGTCATCAGTCTACGGCTCGCCACGGCGAGTCTTGGACCTACAGCCAAAGTGCGCCGAGCGCAGCGAGGCGCAAAGAGGCGCTACCTGTAGATCCGCAATCCCTCGGTGCAATTCCGGCACATCGGGATGTCGCGACGGCCATGGAGCACGCGTTCGCGGAAGGAGTGATATGCTGGCGATTGCCAGATTTCGGAGAAGGTCTGTCCGTCGATGGTTCCCAGGGGATACTCCGCATCCTTGTCGAAACAGCAGGGGACGACAACCCCGTCCCAGGTGATCACGCTGCGCTCCCAGAGACGCACGCAGCGGTTGTGCTGCGCGTTCTTCGTTTGCAGCTCGCCGTCGACGATGCGGTAACGGCTGTAGCGCTCGTTCCGGGGAAGGAAGCGCGCGGCGCCCTCGATCGAGTACACCTGCATGGTCTTCAACGCCACGCCTGCGCGGTGCTTCCGCGCGAGCGCGCGCAATGCGGCCAACTGGCCTTCGTTTTGCCGTGTCACGAGCATCTGCAAGGTCACTTCGGTGCGGGCGCGGCGGCCGAAGGCGCGGCGCGCGGCGTCGAGGTGCGCGAGCGCTTCGTGCACCTTTGCCAGCGATCCACCGACTCGGTATTCCTCGTACACTTCCTGCGTGAGTCCGTCGATGGAGACGATGAGGCGGTCGAGCCCGGCGCGCAGCAGTCCGTCGACGACCTCGCGGCGCAGGAAATGCGCGTTGGTGCTGACCGCGACGTACATGCGCCGCGCGCGGGCGTACGCGATCATGTCGGTCAGCCGGTTGTTGATGAAGGGTTCGCCCTGGAAAAAGAGTTGAAGGTAGAATACGTCCGTATGCACTTCGTCCACGATGGCGGCGAAGCGGTCGTAGTCCATCATGCCGAGGGGACGCACCATCGCGCCGTTGCCCGAGGGACATTCGGGACACTTGAGGTTGCAGCGGTTGGTCGGTTCGATGGTCAGCGTGTACGGACGCCCCCATACGACGCTGCGCTTGCGGCGCGCGGAGAGCTGGTAGGAGGCGCCGACGAGCAGCAGGTTCCACACGCGGCGGAAACTGATGCAGCGCGCGAGATTGCGGAGGGTCCGCAGCGTCATCCGCCGTCCTTTCTGCAGATCAGGTACCAGGTGGGATTGATCCATGAATTGAATGCGCCGGCTTCGTCGCTCACTAGGCGTACGATCAGGCTGCCGAGTCCGCTTCGCCGCAGCAGGCGCACGGCGCGGAGATGGCCATCGCTCCACACCAGCGATTCGGGAGTCTCGAACATCCTGCGCGCCATCGCGCGGTTGATGAACGATTCGCGCAGACCGCTGGCGTGCAGGAGCCCCGTCAGTTCGGTGAAACTCAGGAGCTGGGCCAGGTCGTCGCGCTCCGCGTCGGCGGGACGCTTCGCGCGCAGCGTCTTCCGCAGCTCAGCCCGCGATTTCAGGCTCGCGAAAGGGAGGCCGAAATGCGGGTCGGAAATGATGTTCGAAAGCGCGTTGCGGTTGGGCGTGCTCAGGTAGAGAAGTCCCCGTGGCGTGAGCACGCGGACGAGTTCGGCGAGCACGAGCGCGGGCGAGGCGACGTGCTCGATGACGTCCTGCAGCACGATCGCGTCGAAGGACGCATCGGGATAGGGCAGTTCCTCGAGGTCGCTCCGCTCCGTCTCCACATCGGGCAGCCGCTCGTTCAGCGCGGCGAGACGCGCGGCGTCGCAGTCCACCGCGATCACATCCGCTCCCCGCGCGTGCAACGCGGCACTGGTGCCGCCCACGCCGCAGCCGGCGTCGAGCACGACCGCGCCGCGGAGTTCCATGCGCTCGGCCAGCGCCGCGCAGACGGCGTCGCCGCGCAATTGGGCGCTGTCGATGGCGCGCTGCCAGCGGCGGTAATTCGGATGCGCTGTGTCGAGGGAATAGGTCGAATGGAATGTCGTCTCGGTCACGGTCTACCAGCGGGGAGATTTCAAAAAAGACATTGCACCGGTCAATGCTGAAAAGAAAATATGGAATCCTTCCCAGAACGCAAGACGCATTCTCCGCGCATCGCCGTCCATCCACCGCGCCGCATATGCGAGGAAGCCCGCATCGTACCAGAGCTTCCAGATCCAGAACGCGAGGGGCAGCATGCGGGCGGGACCTTCGAGCGCGATGGTAAGCGCGATCGCGAGCAGGGGGGTGAGGATTTCGCTGCCGACGAACACGCCGAGCAGCAGCGATGCCGCGCCGCGATACGCGGCGGAGACGCGATAGTGCCGCTGTTTCTGACGCGCGAGTGCGCGCCATGTCGCGGGTGCGGGGGAAGTGACGATGGCGTCCTGCCGCGTGCAGCAGCCCACCGTCGTGCCCTGCGCGATCATGCGCTGCAGGAGGAGATCGTCGTCCCCGCCGAGATGCGCGTAGAGTGCGGGGAGTCCGCCGCAGCGCTCGTAAGCCGCGCGCGTGAATCCCCAGCTGCGTCCGCTGGCCATGTACGGCATGCCCGATGCCGCCGCGGCGACGGCCAGCGTCGCGGTGCGGCGCGATTCGAATGCGGCATACGCGGCGGCACTTGATGAAGCGGCGGCACTTGATGAATCGCTGGCACGCATGTCCGATGTTCCTGCGGACACGAGCGGCGCCAGGCCGATCACGGCGGCGTGCTTCTGCGCCAGGGCTTTGTTCATTCCGGAGATCCATGCCGGCCGCGGCACGCAGTCCGCGTCCGTCAGCAGGATGATCTCATGGCGCGCGGCGGTGATGCCACGATGCAGCGCGAATTTCTTGGGCGACACGCCGGCGGGTGTTTCCTCCACCCGCAGCAGGCGGAGCGGCAGACGGTCCTGAAAAGAGAGCGCAATATCCGATGTACGATCCGCCGAGCGGTCGTCGACGACGATCACCTCGAATTCCTCCGCGGGATAGTCCTGCGCGCGGAGCGCCTCGAGCAGCGCGCCGATGCGCGCCGCCTCGTCGTGCGCGGCGACGACGACCGACACCGCGCGCTTCTGCACGCGCAGCGGCCGCCGCCGCAACGCGAGCATCCATCCGCGGTAGATGAAAACGAAGAACAGCGAACTGGCGACGGCCGCGAGTACACCCGCGGCTGCAAGCAGGTCGACGGCGCGGATCCCGATCACTGCTCCGTCGCTCCCTTCGCGGCGGGCGCGGGTTCGTCTTGCCATCCGACCGGTGTGAACGGCTGGGCCGCGATTTTCTGCTCGGAGAGGTGCAGCGCCATCACGCGCTTGATGTCCTGCCGCTGCGCGTAACTGAAATTCGACATCGGCAGGAAGACCGCCGATCCATCGCGGAGGAAGCAGCGCATTCCCGTCGCTTCGTGCCGGACGCCGGACAGCGCATCCCAACGGATATCGTGCTCCGAAATCGGGGGATGCGTCTGCTGGAGCTTCTCGAAGCCGTCGATGAGGCGCCACGAGCATCCGGCACGATTGATGCGCAGGAAGAGCGCCTTCAGGTAGCGGATGCGCAGCAGCGCCTGCGCGGCGATCACCACGACGACGATCAGCTGCGTGGCACTGTAGAGCGGTTCGTTCGTCAGCCCGAAATATGCCACCCACATCAGTGCGCAAGCGACCGCCAGGTACAGCATGAGCAACATCCATTGCCAACGCTGCAAGGGGACCATCATCTTGATTTCAAGTTCGCGTGTGCTTTCGTCAGTCATCGGAATCCTCCTATGGGAACATCAGTTTTGCACGTCGCGCGCGACGCGGATGGCGCGCAGCATCGGCGGGGTGAGCCAGGCATTGGCGGCGAGGCGTCCGGTGAGGATCGCGACCGCGGCCGCGATGGCGCCGACCGCATCGAACACGATGATGGCCACGGCGAGCGTGATGATGATGAATATGACCTCGAGCGCGGTGGCGACGGTGATCGGCGCGGTGCGGCGCGTGGCGACCAGCACCGAGCGCTGGAAATTGAGCAGCACCGACGTGGCGGGCATGAGCACCAGCAGCTGCGTCGGCACGAGAGCGAAGGCCGCGAGCTGCGGCGAGAGTCCCGACAAATCGCGGAACCACAGGTCCGCCAGCGGCGTCAGGCTGATCAGCGCGAGTCCGGCCAGGGAGGCGGCGCCGAGTCCGACCGCGAAATTCCGCACCGGCGTGAAATGCTCCATCCGTCCGCCGAAACGCGCGATGGCGACTTCCTGAAAAGAAAGTCCGAAACTCCGGAACAGGAACACGAGCGAGTTCACCACCGGCATGACCGCGAGCGATTCGAGCGCCATGCGCGACTGTCCGAGGAAGAACGTGATCATCGGATTGACACCCATGGCGAGGATCGACGTCAGCGCCAGGGGATAGTAGAATGCGGCGATCGCGCGGTATCCCGGAGCCTGGGAGGGATCACCTTCTTCGCCGAGCACACGCCGTACGGTCGCGTGCACCATCACGCGGCTCGCCAGCGCCTCGCAGGTCACGCCCACCGCGAGCGAGAGCGCGCCTATCGCGGCGCCGGGCAGATCGGTGAAACCGGCCGCGAGCAGCGCCGCTGCCGCCATCGAACCCAGCCGCACCACCGTTCCGTAGGCCACACGGCGCGTGAGGTTGTAGCGGATGAGGAGTCCCTGGTAGAACCGCCGGAAGCCGATCGCCGCGGGCCAGGGCAGCAGCAGCGCGGTGGCCAGGTGCGTCGGACGCGCGACCTCGGCGGGCAGACCGATCAGGTCCTGTGCGAGGAAGGAGAACACCGGCGGCGTGATCACCACGAGCATGATCAGTGTGATCGTGCCGTTGAGCGCCGCGGTGAAATTGCGCAGCCGCCGGTACGAGGTGGCGTCAGCGACCAGCGCCGTCGAAGCGCTCATCATCATGATGATCGGCGACTCCACGATCAGCGCGAAGGAAAACGCCACGCCGTAGGCGGCGAGATTGAACTTCGGCTCCGCCATGCGCGCGATCACCGCCGCGAGGAAGGGTCCCTCGACGGACATCATCAGCCAGGTCGCGAACAGCGGCAGCCAGAAGAGGAATAACGAGCGGGGGGTGACGGAGGACGAATTCATTGCCGTGAAATCTGGCATTTCGGCGGCGGAAATCAAATAGCAGATAGCAAATAGCAGATGGCAGATTACAAGATGACAAATGACATGATGACAGGATGACATGATGACAAATGGCAGATGGCAGTTGGCTATTGGCTTTTGGCAATTAGCTGTTGGCCGTTGGCCGTTGGCTAGCTGCTTCTTGTCATCTTGTCATCCTGCCATCTGCCATCTGTCATCTGCCATCGACCGAGACGGCTGATGGGAGGAAAGGGTTCCTCAGGGCCGGAGGCCGCGGGTGAGGAGGTGGAAGAGGGAATCGGAGTCGCGGTGGAGTTCCTTGCGCTTCTCGGGGGACGAGGGTTCGAGGGCGAAGAAGCAGGAGAATGCGAGCATCAGGGCGTTCGCTGTGCCGCGTGCGTCGCGCACGGTGAACGCGCCCTGCGCGCGCCCTTCCTTCAGCACCGCGGAAATCCGTTTAAGATGCTCGGTGTGGGCGATGTGGTGCAGCTGTTCGAAATTGTTACGCAGGTAGCGGAGGGTGAGATTTCCATGCAGCAGGAATTCGGTCAGCCACGGGTTTTTTTCAAACGTCGTGAGCCGCCTGTCGTTGAATCCGACGGTCAGCGCGTGCAGCTTCTCCTCGGGTGACTGCCGCCGCGCGACATCCTCGTCGAGCGCCGCGTACTGCCGCTGGATCATGCGCAGCAGGAGCGAACGGATCATGTCTTCCTTCCCCTCGAATTCCTGGTAGATGACGCCCACGCTGACGCCCATGTGCTTCGCGATGTCGCGCATGGTCGTCCTGTCTATCGTGTATCTGCCGGCGAGGTGCGTGAAGGCGTCCAGGATTTCATTCGCCCGCGCCGTTTCCGGTGCTGTCTGCTGCATGTCGGTTCCGAAAAAAACATTTGAACAAAACGTTCATACGTTATATATTACGATAACAGACGCGGAAAATCAAGTCGCCGCGCCACCGACGCCCGCCGCGCATGCCACGTGGGGTGGATCCTTCCATCGAGTTACAGGACCGGAGATGCATCGTCGTTCGTCATTCCTGCTTTTCCTCATCGTATTCGCCGCACCGATGGTGGCGAATGCCCAGGCGCCGCGGGCAGTGTCGCTCGACGACGCCCGCGCACTGGCGCTGGAGCACAACACCACCCTGGTCAATGCCGCGCTGTCGGTGGATGAATCCCATGCCCGTCTGCGCGAGGTCGTCGCGGCGGGATTGCCGCAGATCAACGCCACGGCGGATTATTCGAATTTCTTCGGTTCGTCGGCCACGCTCGGGAGCTTCCCGGGCATGACCATCGAGTTCAAGCCGACCAGCAATCTCGGCATCACCGTCAGCCAGCTCGTGTTCAGCGGCGCGTATATCGTGGGAATCCAGACCGCCAAACTCGCGACCGAACTCGCGGAAACCAGCCGGCTGAAATCGCGATCGGAAATCCTCGCCCAGGTGACGCAGACCTACGCGCTCTGCCAGGTGTCGGAAAAACTGCGCGCGGTGGTGGAGGGGAATCTCGAGAACATGCGCGACCTGCTGAAAAAAACCCGCGCGATGGTTGACGTGGGCATGATGGAGGAACTCGATTACGACCAGCTCGCCGTGCAGGAAGCCACGCTCACCGACGCGCTGCGCGCATCCGAGCGCCAGCTCGAACTGGCGGTGAACATGCTGCGCCTGCTCACCGGACTCCCCGCCGACGCAGCCATCACGCTGACCGACGATCTCGAAACGCTCTCCGCGCGCCACGATTATCGCGGGAGTCTCTCCGCGCCGTTCGTGCTGGACGAGTCGCACGACTTCCGCCTGCTCACCCTGCAGAAGCAGCTCCCCGCCAAGCAAGTCAGCATGCAGAAGGTCGAATACCTGCCCACCATCGCGGGCTTCTACAGCTACACCGAGAAGCTGCTCAAACCGGAATTCGACATCACGCCGAAACATGTCATCGGTCTGAGCCTCCAGCTGCCGCTGTTCACCGGTCTCGCGCGCGTGCATCGCGTCGAACAGGCGGACATCCGGCGCAGCATCGCGGAGAACCAGATGGAGCAGGGCGCGCGTGAATTGCGTATTCACGAGAAACAACTCCGATACAATCTCAGCAACGCGCTCGAACAGTTCGAAAGCCAGCGCGAACGGCTCGCCGTGGCGCGCCGCGTGTTCGAGAGCATGCAGCACAAATACCAGCAGGGCAGGGCGTCGAGCCTGGACCTGACCACGGCCAACACCAGCTGCCTCCAGGCGGAGAGCGGATATCACACCGCGCTGCTCCAGCTGGTCAATGCGAAAGTAGACCTCGACAAACTGCTCAACACCCTGTAACCAATCACGTACCATCATGCACCTCACCTCCCGTTTTCAACCAGTCATCCATGCCATCCTCGCGATCGCCCTGCTCGGCGGCTGCGGTTCGCCGGAGGAATCGAAGCCGGATGAAGCATCCGGCAAACAGAAGGGTGCGGCAGCCGTCCGCGTGATGGCGCTGCAGTATCGCGAAGTCGACCAGATAGTGTCGTATTCCGCCCAGCTGCTCGCGATCAACGAGGTGCATCTCGCGCCCGCCGCGCCCGGACGCATCACGCGCATCCACGTCGAGGCCGGCCAGCATTTCTCGAAGGGACAGCTGCTGGTGGAAATGGACAAGACCCAATTGCTGCAGGCCGAGGTACAGCTCCGCAGCCTCGAGACCGATTACCGCCGCGTCGACACGCTGCGCCGCGTCGGCAGCATCTCCGCGTACGAATACGACCGCGTGAAGACGCAGTACGAGGTCACGAAGGCGAATGTCGATTTCCTCCGCGACAACACCACGCTGCGCGCGCCGTTTTCCGGCACCGTGTCGGGGAAATATTTCGAGAGCGGTGAACTGTACTCCGGCGCGCCGACCACCTCGGCCGGCAAGGCGGCCATTCTTTCACTTGTCAACGCCAGCCGGTTGAAGGCAATGGTGCATGTCGCCGAGCGATTCTATCCTCTCGTGCGCAAGGGCCTGCGCGCGGCGATCCAGGCGGAGGTCTATCCCGACCGCGAATTCACGGGCACCGTCGCGATGGTCTATCCGACCATCGACGCGGCAACGAGGACGTTCATCGTCGAAATCGTCGTACCCAATGGCGATGGCGCG
>CAZWNO010000153.1:0-8292 GCA_964635845.1 uncultured Chromatiales bacterium | reverse complement strand
TGATGATCACGAACTTACAAAATACCAAAGCGGTCATTTTGCCTGAAACCTACCGGGTATCCTGAACAAAGAAAGCAAGGCAAGGACCTTCCGCAATCCAATACTTCTGGTCGGGATCTGACATGTTGATCAGCCGATCCTGATCGCAGATGTCATCCAGAAGAAGGACAGCGTGTTGCTCATCATCCGCTTGTGACGATGTCACTCCAGCGGGCTTTACATTTGAGGTGTTTGACGCGATCGAGAGGTTGCGATTTTGTGCTTGCATGCTGGCAGCTGGAAAAATGACGAGCGCCATGAGCATGAGGTACAGGTGAATTCTCCCTTTGTCAGTAAATGTCAGGAAGGTGCTTGGTTTCATCATGATTACCTATTCGTTAGCATGTCTAGAAATTTGGAAGACTGATTCACACGTATAATCGAGATATGGCCTTTCTTCTGACGGCAAGGAGTCTGTCCATTCCCCCGTGCGATGATTGTACCGGTATAGGCAGCTATCGGAAGCGATAAAGATGTCACCGCAGCTCGTCAGTTCCATATCGGCCGTTATCGGTCCACCGGATGGACTGGCTGTTTGTCAGGACGAAACGGTTTGGCGGTTGCGAAATATCAAGATGTCTTCCTGAATCCGTGCGTTCGCTCCGCGCTGGTTCCAAACGCGTGGCACAAGCCGTTTCAAAGCTCGATACGAGCATCAGATATCCTCAGTAAGCGTTTTTCAGGATGCCATTATCTTTTATCATGCTGATTCTTTTGTCCAAAGTCAATAGCAGAACCCAGCCATCATCTAGCCGTTCTCAGACGTGCGTGTTCCTTCAGACCGAACTCGTCAGAGTGAGGCCATGAACGCCGGTGACCAGGCATTGTGTTCGCTGACACGCAGCATCAAACGCCCGGCATGAGCGACGATCACGCCCGCAAGGTACATCGCACTCTGCAACACCGTGCGCAACCGCAGGCGACGTCCGCGTCTGCCTGGAACTTTTTTGTCAACAGCATTTGCGTACCGATCCGACGGAGCAGATTGAACGCCAACATCGAGAAGAGCAGATGCAACGAATTCGCATGGAATTTCTCCGAGGGAAGTCGTTCCACACCCAGATCGCTTTTGAGCTCCGCATGGTACTGATCGCTGGTTCCGTGCTGGTGGTAGAAGTGTTCGACCTCTGTTTCGGCCACATCGAGGTTCGTCCGATGCAACCGGCAAGACGACCGACATTCTTGCACTGCGAGCCGCCGATCTGCAGCCTGGAAGGTATGTTCTGCGGCTCCGCAACGGTACCGTCACGAGACACACGCAGTTCACCGTGCTGCGTTGAACCTGCTCTCGAGCGGCTCAACGATATCAAAAATGAGGGCGGAGACTGGATCTTGTCCACTCACCTCCCTTCTCGTCAAGTTCTCCGGGATAAGGCTGCTTCCCGATCTCCATCGCAGCCAAGCTGCATCGGCTCTTCCAGCAGGAGCAAACGCTTGACCTCCTACTGGCCACAAAATTCCTTGATCTGTTCAGAATTTCCGGAACAAATCTCCCAGATTTTGTTCAGAAATCAGGTCCGAATCGCACGCTGAACTGTTCAGAATCCCTGTAAATCCCTACAGGCAGACCGATGAGTTTAACTGTTCGTTCCACTTAGAAGGCAGATGCTCTATCCACCTGAGCTACGGGAGCGTAATAATATCAATGACTTAGAGAAACCACAGTCACTGTTCAGAAAAATATTCTGAACACTTCTCTCGTGTTTGAACTGTTCAGACTTCTGTGGAAAATACGGGATTTTCGGGTGGAGACAAAGGGCGAATCCATTCGTCTCCCATGCATTATCGGCCTCCCCTCTATCTCTATCTCTCTCCCTCCATCACGATACGATTCGACTCATCTCACACCCGTGACCGAGATCATCCGTGTCGCCTGCGCACCGTTATCAGCTATGGCTCGGAGCAGATACACACCGGTTGACAGCTGCAGCGCGCCGAGGTCAAGCACCACCGGTGATGCGGTTTCTGCATATCGCGTCAGTCGCCCGCGTCCCAGCAGGTCATGCAAGGTGAGGCGGCAGCTCCCGCCCGCTTCGCCGCCGATATGAACATACAACCGGGCTCCCGCTGCTACCGGCTGCGGCCAGGCATCGAGGGTAAGCGCTCCCGGTGCGGCTGGCGACTCGATACCCGTACTCTTGCGAATGACATACGCGATAGCGACGTGACGATCCGTCGGTGTTGCGGTGAATAGCAGATCTGCGCCATGCGCTCCTACATCGAGCATCGTGCTGTTCGGCTGCACGGGAATCTGTGTGGTCTGGCTGCCGCTTGTCGGTTGCGCATCCAGCCACCATTCCGATGGCTGTGCCGTCCAAGGCATGGCGAGGCCCCCACCCGTCCACAGCTGAATGTGCTGTTCCACCGGCAGTGCTCCGCCCCGCTCGGCTTCGAAGTAGAGATGCAGCGGCGTGAGAAGGATGCTCGGTGGATTCTCGGGGATGATGGTGACGATATGCGTGCACCCGCTCTCCGTTCCCTGTTCATTGCTTTTCCATACCCATGTGATGAGTCTCGGATCATTATCCGCAATGTTCTGTGCCGGGGTAATCTTCCACCAGCGCGAGCAGCTCGCTCCGGGGAGCAGTGTCCCTTCCGGTACGGGACCTCCCGGCTGATTGGCGTATTCCGGTGAGGTGAAGCTCTGCGTGCTGTCTGATCCAGCAAGGGAGAACTCCGATGGCAGAATGATCGATGCCTCACAATCCGTGAGCGCAACCGTGCCGGTATTTGTCACGGTGTAGGATACATGCAGCGGATCGGGAATGAAACGCTCGTAATGCGCATCGGCGTAGAGGGAATCGTGTCCGCCCGTTTCACAGGCGATGCCGGGCTCCTCCGGCCAGGCTTCGATGTGGATGACCGTGCTGCATTCATGCCAGCCGGACATCTCGTCGCTACGGTAACGAATGATCACAGTCTGATCCTCCGCCACCGACGCAGTCTGCGGAAGGAGTTTCCACGAGAGCGAGGCAGTGTCATGGCTGTCGATGGAAGCAAGGGTTTTACTTGCACTCTCGGCCTGGGCGAGCAGGAATCTCGGCGCTTGCGTCAGATCGATGGAAGCTTCGACATTAGTTTCCTCGGTGTCGAGCAGATTCTCCAGCGTGAGTTGCACCGCAACCGTATCCGGTTCATACCGCACCACCGTACGGTTGAAGCGGACCGTGTCATCGGCGGTCAGGCTGCAGATCAGACCATCGACTCCCTCGATGGCAATGTCATGCGTACAGACGGACAGCACGCTGTCTGCCGCGTTGTACGCCGTCACGGTGCAAAGCGCTGTGCGCGCTTCGCGCAGGGTCAATGCGCGTACGCTCCAGTCGAGCGACGCCGCATTCCCCGGATCGATTGTGCCCCCGCTACGCACGAGCGGATCGAGACTGACGAGACCTGCTTCCGGGAATCCCGCAGCGGGAATGATGGCGAGTTCGTACCGGTCCACATCCACCTTCACCGTGCCGGTGTTGGTGAGCGTGTAATGCAGAGTGAGGGGCGTTCCCGATGACACGTTCGCCTCGCTATGCGTATCGGGACCTTCGAGCGTGCATGTCACGTTCTCGTCGATCACCACAATCTCCACGATATGCATACAGCGCTGCACGATGCCGTCGCTTTCGTACAGAAAAGCAATTGTATCCGTCGCATGCGTCGAGGGAGGAACGGCGATGCGAAATCTCCAGTTCAGCGCACGCTTGAACCGCGGCGCGATGAAGAACAACGGCCGGGACAACGAATCCCCAGCTGCCGCGCCCAGATGCGGTGCCGCGGCGAGATCCGCCCAGGCCTGTACGTCACGGCGGATCGTATCCAGCGGATTCTCCAGCAGCAGCGTGCAGGCGATGATCTCCGGACTCGCGACGGCGGACGCCGTGTTCCAGATCACCCGGTCCGTTCCCGTGACTGCGCAGGGCAGATCCAGCGCCCCCGGCACCTGAGTTTCCGCGCTGCAGGAGCGTAGCGGAATGCCGTAGGTATCCAGCGCGGCCGCTTCCACCGTGATGGTGCGGTCGTAGCGCAGACCACCTACTTCCACGTCGACGACGTCCACATGCGATACGCCCGGAGCGAGTCGGATACCGGGACGTATCGAGTCCCCGATGATCGCGCAGTTCGGTCCGGCACGATAGCGGAATGCGTCGATGGCGACCGTGTCCTGTTCGAGGTTGGTCAGCGTGAATGTATAGCGCGCCGGTGCCGTGTGTCCCGCGGGTGAAACAGCATATCCGTTGCCCACCCAGTACAGCCGCTCCGGTCCCTCCACCGTGCAGGCCATCTCGGGCTCCGGTTCGTCAAAGAATAGCACGGCGATATCCTTCTCGCAGAGTTCCTCGCCCATCGGGTAGGTTTGATTGGATTCCGGATCGACATAGAACACCCGGCAGCGGATCAGCGCCGTATCCACCATACCGGAATCGATGAGCACCGACGGATCGCTCACACGCACGCGCCAGGAGCAGGTTGCGGTGAGTCCTGCGGTGAGTTCGGCAGGCGTCATGGGTTGGATGGGGGACCCGGAGACCAGTTCAAATCCCTGCGGCAGTTCGATCTGCGCCTGCACGATGCGCGCGCCCTTCGCGGGCGAGTGATTGGTGACGGCATAATCCACCGTGAACTCCGTTGGATTCGCGTAGTCTCTCCGGCGTTCGATACCGATGGTGTCGATGGTGGAGATCGCGCACCCCACCTGCCAGCAGGGGGTGTAAATGCGAAAGCGGGTGAGGTATGTTTCCGAATACGGTTCACTCACTGGCCAACCAGGCAATGGTTCCAGCAGAGATCGCCATGATCTATACTGCTGTCGCGTGATGTCGGGATCGGTTGTGGCGGCATACTGATAGGCATAGCCATGTCTGTCAATCCAGTAGCAGGTTCTCATTCCTGGCCAATATTTTGTGCTATTTACATAGTAAGCCGAATTCCAGGGCGTCGCATAGCGCACATCAAGATCCGGGGAAAGCGAGATGATATACCGGTTCGGCTGCAGGTCACTGGATGTATCGACGGCATTGACCGGATAGAACGTTTCCCTTGAATTCCGGCTCCAGAGGAACATCAGATATCCGTCACATACCGGATCCCGGACAACCGGTGTCACATAATCACCTACTCCCGAGACTCGACCGTACACAATACCCTTAGTTAGTTCTCCAGCAGCTGACAGTTTTGCCGCCCAGATTGCAATCGGGTTAGGCTTGGGATCATCGATATGATCCACAACAGTTTGTTGACTCCAGCACGAAGGAAGCGTTGTGTCATCTGGGTTAATATAATTCTGTCCCACAATGATCAAATCCCCGTCCACTGTGGGCAGGATATTCATGATTCCAGTTCCGAAGTGAACCGATTCTGATAATCCCGGTATCGTAGCATAATATGTTCTAGAGAAGAGAACGCTATCACCACCAGCAGAGATTTTTGTGACCCACATGCCTTGATAGGGTTCATTCGTATTAATGGGCAAGGCAACATCCTGCATGCCATTTGGAATACCTGCTCCCAGTACAGCCTCACCAAGCGTCGTCACGCACAGTGACCCCCAACTCCCAGCTCTGTACATATCCAAGCCGTTCCCGCTACCAGCCGTATCTTCTGCAACATAGGTCATATAATCCAGAGACGTACAATCATTACTGAGTCTGGCAAGAGCAAGGGTTTGGTTCCTTCGATTATATTTTCTTGGAATGGCCACGGTTTTAATGACAGAAGATAACGTATCAAACAAGTTATCTCCGATAATGTATATTCCGCCGTTGTGTACAGCAAGGTCCAATGGGAGAAAAAAACCTGGGCCACCAAGATATGTAGCTCCATGCAATGTCCCGGATTCATTTAATATATATACATATGCTGTCCGAGGCTCCATATTTAATGGATTAGTTAAGATCGGGAAACCTTGGAATGAGTTAACTAGCAAGGGAGAACCCTCAGTTGACGAGAACGCTCCTACTATTCTATCGTCATATGTAAGATCAAGCACTTTTCTATTCTTTCCTTCAACACTTGGCTTTGCATTCCTATCAATCCCAACACCACCGAGATATGTGCAGTATTCAACTTGATCTCCTTCCGGTGTATACTGCAACACATAGTGATCTATATCACCACCAAGTTGCGTTTGCATAGCATCTCGCACAGGCAGGTCAGTACTACTTGTCATACCGCTAATCGTTACTGCGCCATCATCATGCACCACAACTCCTTCAATAGTACTCGTGAAATTCAATGCCGTATTAAACTCTGAGGTCAGATTTAGAGTATCTTTGTAATGAAATCCGGACTCCGAATTCCTGGATACTATCTCCATTCCGCTCTCCGTAGCCCTGATGTTCGGTCGAAAGTTGCCCGGTACCTCTTGGTTCCACTCTGACCACAGCACATCCAGGTCCCTTCCGCCATAGTCAGCTAAGATATGGATCTGCTCCGCATCTGCTCCTGGTGCAAGAAGTATGGTCTGCTTGATACACCCGCATATTCCTTCACGGTATTCGATGTCAACCCCATCCCAGACATTGTTATATCGAACGGCTCGGTGATTGGAAACAAACGTATGCCACTTCGACGAATCCGAGCCGCGATAGAAATGCGATACGGCAAGTGCGGTATCGAGCGCGACAATGCGCATGTTGGGAGAGGGGTTGACAAATGAAAGCTGCAGGATATCGACTGCCTGCTCCGACACGGGCTCGGTGGGAGTCTCAAGGGCGAGCCGGGGCCTGCGATCCGGTCGCACCAGCATGATGCCGTCACTCAGAAACCAGGCCGCGGACCGGTCCCCGACGATGCCGTACCGCACAGACGCATCCCATTGCCCGGCGTTGGCGGTGAAGTACACCGGACGTGTGTAGCGGAGCGTGTCGCCCTGACCGGCGTTCCCCGTGCATACTCCCCCCAGGCATGAGATGAGGATTCCGATACCCATGCTGAAAACTATCGTCTTTCGCATCATGGTACTCCAGGAATAACGTGGTATGTACGACCAGCAAGGTGTTCCAGGATGGATGCCGCCTCCCAAAGAGGCGGCATCCTGTCCTTCACCTTCGATTGATTGCGGTGACTGTATTTACCTGACAATCACCAGTCCTCGCGTGTCGGTTGTTTCGCTGCTTCGCAGCACGTAGTAGTAGAGACCTGTCCGCAACCCGGATGCGTCGAAACGCAGAGTATGCGTGCCGGTGGGCAACGCGCCTTCAAATACCGTTGCAACAACACGGCCCAGATTGTCGTAGAGCTTCAAACTCACCTCACACGCGTTCGCGGATTTCAGCATGATATGCGACAGGCTGGACCTGCTGAGCGAGAGTGGATTCGGATAGAGAGCACCTAGGGACAGGGAAACCTCGGCAATCGGAGGCTCCTCTACCTTCTCCTTCAGCCAGTATATCGTCGTCGTATCGCCCCAGGCGCATGTTCCCAGAACCAGATCGGTACTGCCGCGCCCGTCGATCCAGTACACGTTTACCGTGCTGTTTTCCGAGGTCTTTACCATGGGCAGGGTTTGCGTGTAATTGCCGGGACCCGGCCCCACCTGTTCCCCTTTCGGATAGGCTCCGGATTTCCACTGCGGACCGCGTGGATAGGGTCCATATTCGTTGTATATGACATACTGTCCGAGTACCTCATCCGGACGAGACGGTGTACAGGATTCCGAAATGCCTTCGTAAACAATGAAGCTCATGGTATCGCCTGCAGTGGATATATTGCTGATACGGGCGATGTCCGGATGGGAAAAATCACTGAGGTCCTCGGAGGCGTCAATGATATTCGCGTTGCTCCACTGGATCGTGCCAGTGAATTCAAATTGATTCGTTTGTACGATATGTGTCGAGGTGTTCGTGTTTTCCCAATCCCACGCTACCAGCATTCCCCCGTACCCAGAACCATTGATGGGACTGTCTGCTGCGATAGCCGGATGAGAAGCACATCTCGGCAATGTATCGATGTTCGTCAAGTTAGTTGGGGGATCGGAAATATTTGCTGTTGTTGCTGGAATATGTCGGGCGAACAGATCCACTTTTCCATTTCCATGATCGGCACAATACACTACAAAACCATCTCGATTCCAACCGCCTCCAGATACATCCGCATCGATATCAGCACCGCTGAATTCGTCAACAGCAAAATCGAATACTGAGCAGGGGCCACCAGTGGGATTAGGATAGTTCCATGCGACAACAATGTTAGCTGGAGCAGTATTCTGAGCAGACCCCATTCTTTGGTCCAGCCCGAATGTTAGTTTAGTTTGCAAAATTC
>CAZWNO010000152.1:0-8317 GCA_964635845.1 uncultured Chromatiales bacterium | reverse complement strand
GATGAGCATGCACGAGCTTTTCTTCAACGACATCACGCTGCGGCCCGCGGAACAGCAGACCGAGTTCGATCCGGCGACGGGAAATCCCTTCATCAATCCCCGCGTGCTCGACGTGAGCACCATCTATCACAACGAATACACGCGCAAGCCGTTGGACTTCGCCGCCTACCTGCAGGACAAGATCGAATTCGACGACCTGATAATAAATCTCGGCGTCCGTGTCGATGTGTTCGACCCGGCCGGCCAGGTGCTCATGGATCCAACGGATCCGAATATCTTCAGTCCCATTCGTCCCGAAAACCGCTTCCGCGACCTCAACAAGAACGGAATCCAGGACGCCGGGGAACCCGACGTCACACTGGCCGAACGCGAGGCCTACTGGTACCGTGACGCGGAGGTGAAATACCAGTTCAGTCCGCGCTTCGGCGCCGCCTTCCCCGTCACCGACCGCGGCGTGCTGCATTTTTCCTACGGACACTTCTTCCAGGTCCCGCGTTTCGAACTGCTGTACACGAATCCCTACTTCAAGCTCGGTTCGGGAACCGGCAATCAGGGAACGGTGGGCAATGCGGACCTCGAACCGGAGAAGACCATCAACGCCGAGATCGGATTGCAGCAGCAGCTGAGCGAGGACATCTCCCTCGACATCACCGCATACATTCGCGATACGCGCAACCTCGCGGGCACGCGCGCGGAACAGATCACCATCTTCGGCGGCTCCTCGACGTATTCGAAAGTGGTCAACAGCGATTTCGCGTATACCCGCGGACTGGTTCTATCCTTCAACAAACGCTTCGCGGGCGGACTTGCAGCGTCTCTCGACTACACCTTCCAGCTGGCGCGCGGCACTGCGTCGGATCCCTACGCAGCGCAGCAGGCAGCCGCCCGCGGCGACCTGCCCGAGGTGCAGCTCACGGCGCTGAGCTGGGATCAGCGCCACACGATCAATGCGTCCCTGTCCTATGCGGGGCCATCCTACGGCGGAAGCATCATCGCACAGTACGGCAGCGGCATGCCCTACACGCCGCGCCGCAGCGACGATATCACCTCGCTGATCACGAACAGCCAGCTCAAACCGAATACGCTGAACGCCGATCTGCGCCTCTATAAAACCCTGTCCCTCGGCTGGACCAACTTCGTGATTTTCCTTCGCGTCTTCAATCTGTTCGACGCACTCAACGAATATGGAGTGTTCGACGACACCGGACGCGCGGGGTATACGACCGATCTCGCTCGCATCAAGGCCCAGAATACGCCCGAGTATGTCAATACGATCGAGGAGTGGTTCAACAATCCGACCAACTATTCGGAGCCTCGCCGCATCGAATTCGGTGTCAACGTCGAGTTCTGATCCACGCAAAACAATTCAGTGTCGACGTCGAGTTCTGATGCACGCACGACGTAAAAAGAAAAACGAAATTCAATATCCTGGCAACCAACGGGCTTTTATGAAACGACAACGGTACATCTTCGCATGCATGCTCCTGCTGCTCGGTGCGCAGGTCCTCGCGCAAAGCGGACGCGAATATCGGCGGTCCAATGTAGTCGCGGGAAACCGTGTAAAAACCGTCTTCGGAAACTGGGGTGTGATCGGGCAACCCGCGACCGGCGGTCCGCGCGGCTCCTGGATCTACGACAACAACGGGTACCTCGGTGACGTGAGTCCATTCGTCGGCGCCGAGGCGCAGTCGAACGGGAAAACATTCCATAGCGTGGTCAGCGTACCGGTCGACCGACCGACCGCAAGACGCGACGAATCGCCCGCCGGAATCCCGTGGACCTGGGAACCCGTCTCCGGGTATTTCAACTCGAGTCAGTCGGGCGTGGCGATCCTCACGGACGCTTCGACCTGGCCATCATTCTGGCCGGACAAACTGAACGATGCCTCCGACCCGGGCTGGCGCGGCTCGTGGAACGGCTTCTTCGGGAAGACCTCGAGCAGTGATGAAGAGACCTTCTTCGTCATGGACGACAACAACGACCAGCGCTACAACTTCGCGAACAACAATACGATCGGCGTGGCATTCAAACCCGATTCGCGGAATCCCGCGCGCAACGGACTCGCGCTCGAGATGCGCGTTCGCGCACTGCAATGGTCGCAGTTTCTCGCACAGGACAATATTTTCTGGCTCTACGAAATCAAGAATACCGGGACGACGGACTACAACCGCGCGGTATTCGGCATGCTCGTCGGAACCTACATCGGCGTCACCGGCAACGACGGCACGCCTCAGGAATACGACGACGATTTTTCCTTTTTCGACGTGAGTCTCGACCTGACCTACACCGGCGACTATCCGGACAACAACAGCCGCAATCCCAGCTGGGTCGGCCCGGTCGGACTCGTCGGCTACGCCTTTCTCGAGAGTCCGGGGAATCCCTACGACGGCATCGACAACGACAACGATGCGGGCTTCGCCGCCTCCTCTCCGTACTTCGCTCCGGAGAGCTTCGATTCCACGCTGGTCTCCCCGGGCGCGACCCTCGTCGTGATCGATGCGAATTTCGCGCGCAGTACGATCACGCTTGGCAGCACACAGACCACCGTGTCGACGCGTGGTCTCGACGTCCTCATCGATCCGGGTGTGACGAGACTTGCCGAGGGCAATGTGATCGTCGACATGCAGGGAAACAGCATCGTCAATCCGAATGCCTACGATGGCGTCGACAATGATCTCGATGGCGTCATCGATGAGAATTATTTTCTGCACTACCGCCAGCTGAAGCGTGATACGCAGGGCAACACGCTGATCGACATCCTGCGTCCCGTGCGTTACGCGAACTTCCTGTCCGGCGGCAGCGTCGACCGGATGCTCGATGAGCGCCGCGACGACCTCGTCGACAACGACGGCGACTGGAACGTCGATTTCGACGATACGGGCCGCGACGGTGTCGCGGGCACCAATGATTTCGGCGAAGGGGATGGATCACCGACATCGGGGTACGATTTCGGCGGCATCGATTCGGGGTTGCCGGGTGAATCCAATATCGACAAAACGGACGTGGACGAAAGCGATCAGATCGGACTGACGTCGTTCCAGTACTTCACCCCTGCGAGCGACATCACGCTCGCGGACGATGAGGATCTCTGGAAACGCATGGCTCCCGGATTCTTCGATGTGCCGAAGTCCATCGTGAATAACCGCCCCCAGCGCGGAGAAGACGGCGACTTCATCTACGGTTCGGGCTACTTTCCCCTGCTCGCCGGCACCATCGAACGCTTCTCGCTCGCATTGGTCTACGGCGGCGGACAGGGAGGCTTCGAATCCGATCTGCAGGATCTGCTCAAGCACCGCGAAACGGTGCAGAAGATCTACAACAGCAACTACCGCTTCCCCGTCGCTCCCGACAAGCCGACGCTCACCGCGGTGCCGGGTGACGGCGAGGTGACTCTCTACTGGGATCGCAAGGCTGAAAATTCCTTCGACCCGGTTCTCAAGGAATACGACTTCGAGGGCTACAAGATCTACAAGGCGACGGATGCCAACTTCATCGACGCAGCGAAGATCTCCGATGCCGACGGCATCATCGTCGGTTTCAAGCCGATCGCACAGTTCGATCTGAAGAACAACATCCGCGGGTATTTCCGTCCCAGCCCGGATCTGTTCGAAACGGTATCGGGGCGCTCGTTCAATCTCGGCGACAATACCGGATTGGAGCATTCCTACGTCGATCGTGACGTCGAAAACGGCCGCACCTATTACTATGCGGTCGTGGCTTACGATCGCGGAAACGAACAGACGGATATTTTTCCGGCCGAGAATTCAAAGCTGATCCGCCTCAGCGCGACCGGCAAGCCCGATCTCGACATCAATACCGCAGTCATGGTTCCCAACGCGCCCGTCGCGGGATACCAGGCTCCGCTCAGCGGTGTCTCGATCACGTCCGACGCATCCGTCGCCACCGGACAACTGACTTACGAGGTGGTCGATCCCATGCGACTGGAACCGAACACCTACGAGGTCACCTTCACGGACGTCATGTCGGACAACCTCGACAATGACAATGACGGAATCATCGACCAAGAGGATTTCCAGGAGCTGGCACAGATCACGACGACTTATACCGTGCTCAACAAAACCCAGCAGTCCTTCATGTTCACGGTCGATGACACGCTGCCGACCAAGCTCCCGCACCAGCACATCAATCCCGCCGGCGTCCTTTTGAAGAACGCGTCAGGACCGGTCGATCCCTCGCGCTATATCATCGACACAAGACGCGGAGACGTCCGGCAGAGCAGTCCCGGCAGCCTGGCAGGAGATTACGAGATCTTTTATACCTATTATCCCGTCTACGCGAGTCCGTACATACTGAACAGTCCCTACGTTTCCGAGGCCATCGATTCGGACATTTTCGATGGCATGCAGCTGAATTTCCGAAATGACTGGCAGATACGGCTGGTCGATTCCACGTCGGGATTCAACAGCGGCTCGAAGAGCATGATCTACACCTTCGCGACGACGGACATCCTCCTCGGTCCCGGCGATACGCTTCGCGGCGCTCGCTATCCGTCCGACTACGAGATCCGTTTTTCGTCGGCGATCATCGACACCTCCGCGGCGCTGTACGGCTCCCCCGCCACGCCGGTGAATTTCACCGTCTTCAACGTGACGGAGAACCACAAAATACCGTTCATCTTCGTGGACACGGACGGGAATTCCGTGCTGTCGAAGACGGACCAGCTGGCCTTGTTCGATCTCAAGCGCAACGGCGATCCGTTTTTCACATGGATCATGGCGTTCGAGAATCGTCCCAACGTGCCCGCCGACTCGGTCTTCACCTTCACCGATGGCGACAAGGTCGTGCTCAACACGACGAAGCCTTTCCGCAACGGCGACGTGTACACCTTCGTTCCTTCGCTTCCGGAAGTGGACGACGGTGCGGCGCGCGATCAGTTGAGCCGCGTGCGCGTGGTTCCCAATCCGTACGTCTCGGCCACGACGCACGAATCGCCGCTGCCGCCCGGCATCACGACCGGCCGCGGCGAACGGAAAATCGATTTCATCCACGTCCCGGCGCAGGCGAAGATCAGCATCTTCACCGCGCGCGGAGAGCACGTGATCACCCTGCGGCATGAGAGTGCCATCGACGACGGAACGGTGACCTGGAATCTCAAGTCGAAGGAGAATCTCGACATCGCCTACGGCGTGTATTTCTACGTGCTCGAATCGCCCGTCGGAGAGAAATCCGGCAAGATCGCCATCATCAAATAGCCAGAACACGGAGAGCCTATGAACCCCCTGCTACGATCCGTTCTGTCCGCACTGCTGCTGGGCGCGATGCTGGTTGCCGGCACCCCTTCGGCACTGCGGGCCCAGAGCAAAGTCGGTACAACCGCGGCGCAGTTCCTCGGCATCGGCGTCGGTCCCCGTGCCATGGCCATGGGCAGCGCCTTCGTCGCGCTCGGTGATGATGCCAGCGCGATGTACTGGAACCCCGGCGCGCTTGCGCGCATGGCGCACAGCCAGGTGATGGCATCGCACACCGCCTGGCTCGTGGAGACCGATTTCAACTGGATCGGTCTCACGCTCGCCCTCGACGCCGACAACGCCGTCGGCATCAGTCTTACCCAGCTCGATTATGGAGAAGAGGATGTCAATACCGTGACAATGCCCGAAGGGACAGGCGAGCGATGGACGGCGCAGGATCTCGCATTCACGATATCCTACGCGCGCAATCTCACCGATCGTTTCTCCATCGGAGGAAGCTTCAAATACATCACGCAGCAGATATGGAATGAGAGCGCCTCGACGATCGCTTTCGACGTCGGCCTCGTCTTCCGTACCCCGTTCGACGGCCTGCGTCTCGGCGCCGTGCTCACGAATTTCGGCGGAGACATGCAGCTCGACGGCAAGGACCTCACACGACGCATCGACCTGGATCCCGAGAATTCGGGGAACAACCAGACCATCGTCGCCAATCTGAAAACCGATTCCTGGGAACTGCCGCTGTTTTTCCGCGCCGGCATCTCCTATGACATTCAGCGCAACGACCTGTTCACGGCGACAATCGCCGCGGACGCGGTGCGTCCGAATGACAATGACGAACATATCAACCTTGGCGGTGAGATCGGATTTCGCGACATTCTCTTCGTGCGGGCAGGCTGGAAAGCCCTGTTCCTCGACAACACGGAGGAAGGTTTCTCCGCCGGTTTCGGTCTTCATTACCCGATCTTCGGCACGACAGCTGTAGCCCTGGATTACACCTACCAGGACTTCGGCATCTTCAAGAGCGTGCAGACCATCAGTCTCGCAGTCGATTTTTAACCGTTTCCTATGCGTCCAACACACTCACAATTTTCCGGAGGTACTGTATGAGAAAAGGCACCTTGTTTCTCGCAATGCTCCTGATGCTTCTGACAGGCGGCTATGCGTTCGCGCAGACCGTCAACGTCACGATCATCGCGAACACGGCGACCGTGCCCGACACACTGTGGCCGGACAAAGCAGTTGTCCAGATCCGCGGTGACACCGCTCCGCTGACCTGGGACGGCAGCACCGGTGTGACCATGACCAACATTGGCGGCGACCTTTGGAGCGCCACCGTCGCGTTTCCAGCGAATTCGACGATCAACTACAAGTTCTTCACCAACGCCGTCGGCGCCACGGGCGACAACGAGCACAAGGGCTGGGAGAACGACATCGATCCGGGCGGCAATCGCGTGCTGCAGACGGTAGCCGGTACGCAGACGCTTCCCGTGCAGTTCGTCAACGGTTCGCCTGACCGCCAGGAGCAGTTCTGGCGTCCCTATCCCCCGCAGCAGGACAGCATCGCCGTCTGGGTGCGCGTCAACATGCAGGGATGGGAAGGCTTCAATCCCGCCACCGACAGGATCGGCGTGCGCGGCGCCGCCTGGCCCGACTACCTCGGCAATCTCAGCTGGGCACACACGAATTTCCTGACCCAGGAGCAGCCGCACGGCAACGGCGGCAGCCGGCAGTACGACGCCGCGAAATTCTATTCCGGTCTCGTGCTCATCCCGCGCGACTCGGTCAGTGAAGGACAGGCCATCGAGTACAAGTTCATCATCGCCGGCTCCGACGATCCCGATGCGGAACCGAAAACCTGGGAGAGCCGCAACAACCGCTCGTTCGTGATCGATCCCGGGAAGTCCGACCGCACCATTCAATGGGTCTGGTTCGACGATCTCGCCCCGGTGCCCTTCACGGGTTCCGACACTGTCACGGTCAACTACACCGTGGACATGAGCAGGGCCATCCAGGAACGCGGCTTCCGTACGGGCGACACCCTGTTCGTGCAGACCGGCTGGAGCGGCACGGCCCGCGATCTCAACGGTGTGAGTCCGACCCGGACAATCCTGACGAAGCAGGGCTTCACCAACACCTACGTCGGTTCAGAAACGCTCGTGCTCAAGAAGGGCGAGCGCGTCTTCTACCAGTACTACGTGCAGAAGGACGGCCAGGACATCCGCGAGACCTATTACAACTTCGACTCCGATCCCGCGGACCCGCTGGCCGAGCGCCGCGCGTTCGTGCCGGAAAACGACGTCAACGATCTCATGGATATCGAGGACAGCCAGGTCAGCGCCAACCGCATGCCGCGCTTCCGCAACACCAGCGTTCTCTCTCGTTCGGTGAACGTGACCTGGGAGCTGGACCTTCGTCCCGCGATCTACCAGGTGCTCGCCGGCGACACGCTCCGAGACATCCAGGGCGTGGAGAACATGTTCGATCCCGCGACCATCCTCGCCAACGGCGCCTGGATGAACGGTCCCGCAACTGGTGACTGGACGACCTGGGGTCTGCAGCTGCGCGAGGATCTGCCGAAGAAAATGTATGACGACGGCAGCAACGGCGATGCCGTGGCCGGCGACTCCATCTTCACCGTGATGATGGCCTACGCACCGGACAGTACCGGTTCGAAAAAGTTCATCGGCCAGGAATACAAGTTCGGCATCAACGGTGGCGACAACGAAGGCGGCTTCGGCAACAACCACATCGCCAATATCGACGACTCGCAGGACGAGGTCACGATCCGCACCCAGTGGGGCTCGATCGATCCGAAGTTCTACGATGCCTGGGACTACGATCTCCAGCAGCCCAAACCACAGGTGATGCGCGTCACGATCATCGCGAACACGGCGACCGTGCCCGACACCCTGTGGCCGGACAAGGCGGTCGTCCAGATCCGCGGCGACACTGCTCCGCTGACCTGGGACGGTAGTACCGGCGTGACCATGACCAACATCGGCGGCGACCTCTGGTCGGCGACGGTGGAATTCCCGGCGAACATCACCGTCTCCTACAAGTTCTTCACCAACGCCGTCGGCGCCACGGGCGACAACGAGCACAAGGGC
>CAZWNO010000151.1:297-8332 GCA_964635845.1 uncultured Chromatiales bacterium | reverse complement strand
TTCCTGCCATGCCTGTCTCTTTTCGCCCGAGACCTCCTGCGAACGGGGGAACAGGTATCTGGACCGCTCGCTGCTCGTGCCGGTATTCGACAGGAACGACTGCGCGTTTTTCGACGGAGGGAAATGAGATGGCAGCGCAGCCGCGAACGGAATTGCAGTCGCGCATCCGCATCCTGTGCGGGATGCTGCCGGACAATTCCGTTCGGAACCTTGCCGTCGGTGTCGAAGGAATATCCAACCCAAGCGACCATGCGCTGGCCACCGCGGTTCAGGGCATCGCCGTAGCGTCCCATCGCGAACGCGCCATGGACATGCTCCGATATTGGCGTTCGCATGTTCCCGAACTCACTCCCGCTGCGCTCTCCTACGCACTCGAAGTCGCCGCGCACATCTGTAAGGAGGAGAGGAATCGCGTTCACATCGAAACCGTGTGGACAGGTCCCGAGCAAACGGAACTCATCCATCGCAGTCCCGCCCAGGCTGTGTACGATGTCTTGGACGCTGCGAGGGAGGAACTCATCGTCGTGTCCTACGCAACGCGCCGGGTGCAACCTGTGCTCGACCGCCTGCACGCCGCTGCGTCACGTGATGTCCGCATCATGTTCATCATCGAGCGAGGCAAGGAATACGGCGGCAAGCTCGCGTACGACCCATTGAAGCAATCAGGATTGCCGGATGTCGCCGGGATCGAACTCTACTACTGGCCGCTCACGAAGCGTCCGAAAACACCGGAAGGCGACGTCGGCTCATTGCACGCCAAGTGCATCGTCGCCGATCGCCACATTGCGCTCGTCACCAGCGCCAACCTCACCGACTACGCTCTCTCCATCAACATCGAGATGGGCTTGAAAATCGAGGGCGGCGACGCTCCGAGGCAGATCGCCGAGCAGTTCGTCGGGATGGTGGAGATGGGAATTTTAGAGAAGATCACGTCTTGAATCAGGTAATTGAAAATCACCGATAGATAATCACCAACCAGGAAGAGGATCATTCAATGAGCATGTGGCAAGCACCTGAGGACTTCATGAAGTTCCTCGCGGAATATACCATCGACCCGGAGTATTCGCGCTCGATCGGAGAGAGTCGTGCCGAGTTCCAGTCACGGTATCCCCGCGAGGTTTGGTCGAATATGCCTCTTGATGAATATATACTTGGCACGGGAGAGAAATCGGGATACTCTTATGATCTCGAGTACAGGTACCGGAAGCTGGGTGGTATCGGTGGTGGCAGCGCCAGAAAATTCGGGTTGTATCAGCGTAATGATGGCCGGATCTGGTTCGATCCAATGCTGGGTGACACGCCCGAGGAAGCTTGGGTGGCACTTCGCTCGGCGATTTATCGGATGCTGGATCTTGCCGAGTCGGGACAGTGGGAGGAGATCGATGAAATATCCGAACTCAGCAACATCCCGATGGTCCGGATGAAGACACTGTTTCTTTTTTATCCGGATGAAATTATTCCGATTAATGCCCGCGATGCGCTGCTGCACTTTCACCACGTACTAGAACCTGGACGTGAATACGAGCGAAACTACAACGTCGTAACATACAATCGGGGCCTTCTGCAGAAGCTACGTGAGATCGATCAGCTGAAATCATGGAACACGTGGGATCTCGCGAAGCTCCTGTATAACTGGTCGGATCCCCGAAAAGCCGCGCGGATTATGAAGATTGCACCGGGGGAACAGGCGAGGTACTGGGATGACTGTCTTGCAGGCGGTTATATTTGCGTCGGTTGGGATGAAATGGGCGATCTGAGCGAATACGAATCAAAGGAGGAGTTTCGGGAGCGATTCACTGAGCTCTATTTGGGTAGCTACAATCGAAAGAAAGGTGCGGTCAGTAGAAAGGGAAATGAGCTTTGGCGTCTGATGCTCCTTCAACCAGGTGATCTCATTATCGCGAACAAGGGTATTTCAAAGGTGCTCGCTGTTGGTTCCGTGCAGGATCCCCCGTACCAGTGGCGGCCCGAGCGTCATGAATATAGACATACCGTCAATGTGGAATGGGATACCTCGCAGGCGCGAACGGTGACCCCACAGAAGCGTTGGGGTGTGACCACCGTCCTTGAATTGTATCCCGAAGAGTGGACCCGCATCATTTCTACGAGTGGGGCCGGAGGGATCAAGACTTCCACAGTGACCCCAATACAGACGCCAGGCGGCCTGTACGAATGCATGGCCAGTGAGCTTGAACGCAGCAAGCAGATCGTCCTGTACGGTCCTCCCGGGACCGGCAAGACATACGTCACGCGCCGATTCGCCGTCTGGTGGCTGTCACAGCAGGCAGGCAAGCAAGTCAGTGTCGCCGATCTCACGGGCGAAGACCTCAAGCGACAAGAATCACGGTGGAAAGCCGCATCCGCCGCGAGAGTCTGGTGGATGGTTGCGAGTCCCGCACAGTGGAGCTGGGAGCAACTGTTCAATGATGGTTCGGTACAGTACTCGTACGGTCGGCTTCAACGTAATTATCCATTGGTTCAGCAGGGTGATCTCGTCATCGGGTATGCTTCCACACCAATCAAGAAGATTGTTGCTCTGGCCTGGGTGACGCAAGGCTTCGGCCCGGATGAGTCTGGAGAAATGGGTCTGAAGCTTGCACCACATCAGCGAATCGTGAACGGCATGACCTATGACGAATTGCTGGCTGACACCGTCATGAAGGATGCGGAACCCATACGTTTCCGCAACCAAGGCACCCTATTTGCGCTCACTTCCGAAGAGGTGGAATACCTTTTTTCCATACTCAGCGAACGGGATGCGAGTATTCAGCCGCACCTCCCGAAGGACAAGGGCGTGGCACAGCTCACATGGACAACCTTTCATGCATCCTATTCCTATGAGGATTTCATTGAGGGTTTCCGACCGGTGCAGTCCCCCGGTGGCGGTGTGCAATTACGTCTTGAGGACGGCGTATTCAAACAGATCTGCAGGGCGGCGCAGGCGGATTCCCAACGCCCATACCTCGTCTGTATCGATGAAGTGAACAGGGCGAACATCGCCAAGGTGCTCGGTGAACTCGTCACGTTGCTCGAGAAAGACAAGAGAGGGATGGATGTCATTCTTCCCCAGAGCAAGGAACGATTCACCATTCCGCCGAACGTGTACCTCGTCTGCACGATGAACACTGCGGACCGCAGCATCAAACTTCTGGATGCGGCAGTGCGGAGGCGATTCTCATTCATCGAAGTCATGCCAAACCTGGATCTCTTTGAAGGTGTGGAGATCGACGGCCTCGTCATCCAGGATTTCCTGAGCGAACTAAACGCGCGCATCGCGAAACGTGAAGGACGGGAAAAGCTTATCGGGCACTCCTATTTCCTGCGCAACGAAGAGGCCATCACATCGAAGAGCGCGTTCTGCGACAGCATACGCCATGACATTCTCCCGCTGCTCGAGGAGTACTGTTACGACGATCTCGGTGCGCTTGGCGTCTTGCTGGGTTCTGAAATCATCGACACGGAGAAGCAGAGCATCAACGAAGCATTGATCAATGACGAGGATGCTCTGTTCGAGCATCTGCGCAGCGAGTTCATGCGGCATGACTGATACAGGCCATGGAATATCACCGCCGTCGCCACTGCGGCTGAAGGAATGGATGCGTCTCGAGCGCATCGATGGCGTTGTCCTCGCTGAAGAGGACAATGAGGTATTCGACCGCATCGACAAGAAGTACTCCGGCGCATGCACCGTGATTGGTACTCAACAAGGCATTCGCGTCAGTACGCAGCAGTGGGTGGGAGTGATTCGATCTCCCAATATCCTGATTCACATCGAGCCAAAACTCCCTGAAGGAAATCTCGATCTGCTTCGCCTCGTCGCATACGTACACGGCTTCGATGGATTGGATATCCTCACGCAGACCGAAATCATGCAGGAGGGGAGTGACAGCCTTCTCGAACTCGTGATGCTGATGTTCATCCGTGCAACCCAGCATGTGGTACGCCGTGGAATCGTGCGTGATTACGTCAAGTCCGAGGGAGAACTGACCGTGCTTCGCGGCAGGATGGATGTTCCCCGGCAATATCGTCGTCGCTTCGGCATTCCGGACAAACTTTATTGCATATACGACGAATTCACTGCTGTCATTCCGGACAACCAGCTCTTGTACGCGGCGCTGGATCTCTGCCGGCGGCTGGGTGCTCCGCGAGTCGTGCAGGCTGCTCATAATCGGCTGCTCGCCGTATTCTCCGAGATCGCGGACGGGACACCGCCCGATCCCGCGATCGCCGACGAAGAGATCATCTATTCCCGTATGAACAGCCATTACCAGGCCGCCCACCAATATGCGCGCCTGCTCTTGCGCGGTGTCGGCATTCGCGACATGTACCAGCGCGGCACACTGCGCAGCTACGCGTTCCTGATCGATATGAACAAGCTGTTCCAGGGATTCATCGAGCGTTTTCTCCGGGACCTGTTCACCGGAAGTGCGGTCGAGATCCGAACGCAGGATCACCGCGAAATGAATATCGTTTGGGAGGCAGATGAGCATAAGAACAAGTCCATTCGTCCCGACATCGTGCTCCGCGACCGCACTGAGCGCCGGCACCAGCTCGTGGCCGATGCAAAGTACAAGCGTTACGACGAGAAGGACATTACGAGTGGAGATATTTACCAGCTGTTTCTCTATTCCTATGCATACGACCGCGAGTCCCGACGCGCCTGTCTGTTCTATCCCTCAGAAACAGGCAGCTTCTCATATCGGTCCCTTCTTGTCCGCGGCGCTTCCGGCCAGACCGGCGCTCGCATCTGGCTGATTGGTGTGCCCGTTGCTGCCGTCGTGGGGAAAGCGAAAAGCGAGATGGGAAAAGCAATGATTAATGAGTTTCGTATGCGACTGATGACGATACTTCTGCAGCCAATTGCAGAAGGGAGAGAATATCTCGTATCCGAATCATGTTAGAGGCGCTCCATGGATCTTGATTTCCTCATCCGTACCGCTGCGTTCGATTGGCTTTCGAAGACTGCCGATCCGGATACCGGCATGATTACGTGGTCGCAGCTTACACGCGGATTTCCGTTCGGTGACACGCGCATTCCACTTGTCGTGCAGCGGGGGATATTCAAGCCCCGGCAGATGCAGTTCCCGCTCAGTATCCGGACGAGCCCTGCGGATCCGTACGGCGATTCCTTCGAGGGAAAGGATGTTCTGCTCTACCGGTATTTCGGGACGGATCCCTCGCATCCCGACAACGCGGGATTGCGTGAGGTCATGAAGCGGCGCCTGCCGCTTGTATATCTCAAGGGGATCTCTCCGGGCAATTACTGCGCAGTCTGGCCTGTGTATATAATCGGCGACGATCTGGCGCATCTCCGATTCCGTGCGACGGCGGACCTGCAGTTCAGCTATGAAGTGGAGCAGGAGGCGGACAGCCGGCTGATCACCGTGCGCCGCGGCTACGCGATGGCTCAGGTGCGCGTGCGACTGCATGAGCAGAGTTTCCGCGAAATGATCATGCGGGCGTACAGGCACACATGCAGCTTCTGCCGGCTGAAGCACGCGGAGCTGCTCGATGCCGCGCATATCATTCCCGACAGCCAGGCGCTTGGCGAACCGGTCGTGACAAACGGTCTCGCGCTCTGCAAGATCCATCACGCGGCGTTCGACAGGAATATCCTCGGTGTGCATCCCGACTACCGCATCGAAGTGCGAGGCGACATCCTTGACGAGATCGACGGACCGATGCTTGAGCACGGCCTGAAAGAACTCCGTGGCCGCGATCTCATTCTCCCGCGCACACCGGAGCACTGGCCGGACAAGGACCGCCTGGCCCTCCGCTTCGAGGAATTCAAACGAGCGGGATGATGCTTCGCACACCAGATACGTCCGCCACATTTCTCCTGAACAGCTATAGCCGATGAAAATGAATTTTCTATTGTATGTGCGAATGAAAGACACGTGGTGCGGTACGGCGTCTTCGAGCCGTCGCGTTGAGTGTCGCTTGCCGTCGCCTGCGGCACCATCCGGAAATAGGAAGCACGACTGGTCCGTCTGCACGACATCATCCGAAATCCATTCCCACATTCACATTACGGGAGAACAATTATGAAATCCATCCTCACTCCATCCATTCGCACATCTCTGCTCCTCACGCTCCTCGTGCTCTTCGCCGCGGGCGGCTGCACGGCGCCACAACTTCTTCCCGTGTGGCGACCATGGACGCGTACGATCGGAGACACAAAGCAGCTGACACCAGGGCCGTATTCGCTGACCATTGAAGGCGAGGATGGCGTCACGGTCGGCAAGGACGAGCCGGTGCATGAGGAGTTGAAGCGCATGGTCGATGACATTCTGTCTCGTCGCGGTTTCGTGCGGAGCGACGGTGACGCCGGTTACGCTGTCACCTTGCGCTATCGTGTCGGTGCGCAGTCCTCCAGCAGATCGACGACACTTATGTCGAACAGGACCGGCGCCTCTTCGTTCTGGACCGGCTTGGCACTGGCCAACGCTTCGTCGCGGAAGAAAAGCCTCGGAGTCGCGATTGCCGCCCTCGTCGGTATGGCGGCCAGCTCAGCCAATAGCAGCACGGTCATGCAAACGACTACACCAGAGACGCAGTACGAGTTCTCCATCGCGCTGATAATGAGCGGAAGCGGCAAGGAGCCGTTGTGGCAGGGGGATGCCGTGTGGTCCTCGGAAGGACTCGATGTGATCGCGGAAGCGCGGCTCCCGTTGCATCTGCTCGCGAGCGAGCTTCCGACCGGCGATATTCGACCGGAGGTGCGGCGCGTCAAGGAGGATCGTGCGGAGACCTTCTACGATCTCTATGTCAAGGATCGATGGTTCAGTTCGCCCGCGGTTCCCTATCGCATCAGACTCGAATCGACAAGTTTCAGGGACCCGGTCGAGGATAAATCCGCATACGCCGCAATTCTCGATCTTCTCGAAAACGCGGAAATCAGCGTTCCGGTCAATTTCCGTTTCGGCGAGGATGATTACTCGGATGTCGCCGACCCATACGTCTGGCGGAAAATATTGCTTGGTGGTGAGTATCTGCTCGGTCCGCTCAAGGAAGAAACCCGGATCCTTGTCAGCCTCGAAAGCAACGCGGGAGGCGGCTACAACGTCACCGACGCCCGCATCGCCACATCCGAGGAATACAGCGCCTATCAATCCCGTCTCGCCGGCTGGCGCGCCGCGCTGGCCGAGTATTATGCGGTGTTTGATTGAACTTGATTGTGGATTCCACTCGAAACAAATTGCGTCAGTCCGCCTCTCTGGAGCGGGGGGCCCTAGAAACGGTACCATATCTTCGTCTGAGCATATCCGATAATACTTTCCAGGAGCAGATATGAAACACGTCCGCCTGATATTCATTATTATTGCTCTTGTCTGTGCAATGCGGGATCCCGCCCCCGCGCAATCCCTCGATATTTTCCAGGGGAAACGCACGGTGAAGGACGTTCCCATCGAGCTGGCAGGGCGAGGCACAAGTTCCCTGATCGCCTTTTGGTCGACGCATTGTTCGCCTTGCGTGGGGGACCTGCCCGTGATGAACCACTTCGCGGGCAAACGGAAGAATCTCGCCTTCGTCTGGGTCAGTGCCTTGAAAGACGAGGATGTGACGGATTTCGCCGACAGCCTGACAAATATTTCCTTCATCCATGATCCGGATTCGGTAATCTGGAACGAGTTCGATCCGAAACTCTGGGGCGAGGTATTCGCATTCTCTGCTGCCGGGGAGCTGATCTGGCACGGTTCTACATACGAAATCACCGAAGGGATTTTGTCCTCCATCGAACAGGGCATCGCGCCCGAGAGAAAGAAACACCGATTCTCCATGGAATATTCTGTGCAAAACGATGTCGGATACGGTGAAAGTGAATTTACTGCGATCCCGCATGATGATGGCGAAGAACTGCGCGTGAAGAACAAATCCTTATCTGCACTCCTTCGAACGTTGGCGCGTGGAGCATACGGCAACGATGTCCAGATCGTCTCGCTGCATGAAGAACGCGCGATGGCTCCGGTCTCGCTTCGCGTGCGATTCCGCTGCGCGCGCGAAGAACGGAGCGAAGCGCGCGCCCGTCTGCTGA
>CAZWNO010000151.1:0-287 GCA_964635845.1 uncultured Chromatiales bacterium | reverse complement strand
GACATCGGTCTCACCATCGGCGAAACCCGTGACCACGGGCTGCAGCAGGTTGTTGTTCTCGATTTTGGAAAATTCTCGTGGTGAATGCTCGCGATTACCAGGCAGAAGCATACTGTCCTGACGATAGGTGTCGATCCACTTCTCTGTGGACCTATCGCTGAATGAGAAATGGGACAGCATGGAGGGCGTGGCAACCTATTTTCCGGACACGCTGCTCTCACGCTCGTCTGGCCGCTGGCTACGAACAACAAGAGTGCAGACACCCTGAGCGGGCAGGAGGCAGAGTA
>CAZWNO010000150.1:0-8553 GCA_964635845.1 uncultured Chromatiales bacterium | reverse complement strand
TATTATGCCATGGCGGATCATCCACCGTCACGGTCACGGCCACCGGCGGCACACCGCCGTACGGCGGTACCGGGACGTTCAATCGAACCGCTGGGACCTACACGTTCACCGTCACGGACGCAAACGGCTGCAGCGCATCCTCTGCCCCCATGACGATTGGCGAGCCTCCCGAGCTTGTGGTTGCCGTCAGCGCCACGCCGATCCTGTGCAACGGCGGCAGCTCAACCGTTACCGTGTCCGCCACCGGCGGCACCGCGCCGTATACCGGCACGGGTACGTTCATTTACGGTGCGGGCACGTACACCTTCACGGTGACGGATGCCAACGGCTGCAGCGCGACATCGTCGGCGACGACACTCATGGAACCCGCACAGCTGAAGGTCCTGGTCAACGCACCGCCGGTCCTCTGTTACGGCGGCACCACCACGGTCACGGTCACGGCGACGGGCGGCACTGCACCCTATACAGGCACCGGGACATTCAGCTATAGTGCGGGCACGTATACGTTTACCGTGACGGACGCCAACGGCTGTACCGCCTCGAGCGCTGCTATCACCATTTCGCAACCGGCCGCGGCGCTATCCGCCTCGGCGACCGCAACCCCGATCCTGTGCAACGGAGGCAGCTCCACCGTCACGGTCACTGCATCGGGCGGCACTCCGCCATACACCGGCACCGGCAACCACAGTCGCACCGCCGGCACGCATACATTCACCGTGACGGACGCGAACGGTTGCGTCGCGGTTTCCGCGCCGATTACGATCACCGAGCCGACGCTCATTGTCGTGTCCGCCACCGCGCCTCCGATACTCTGCAACGGCGGAAGCACGACGGTTACCGTCACCGCCACGGGAGGCACGCCCCCCTATGCCGGTACCGGGACCTTCCTCCGCACCGCGGGCACGTACACGTTCACGGTGACGGATGCCAACGGCTGCAGTGCAACGTCATCGACGACGGTGCTCTCCGAGCCGGCACAGCTCGTCGTCGACGTGAATGCTCCTCCCATTTCCTGCGGGACATCCAACGTCACGGTCACGGCTACCGGTGGCACACCGCCCTATAACGGCACCGGAACGTTCAACCTCGGTCCGGGCACGTACACATTCACTGTCACCGACGCCAACGGATGCACCGCGCTCTCAACAGTGATCACCATCACCGAGCCGCGGCCGCTCCTGGCCAGCGCAAGCGCCTCGCCCATCCTCTGCCACGGCGAAAATTCCACGGTGACCGTCACCGCATCCGGTGGCACGCCGCCGTACATCGGCGTTGGAAGCTTCGCCCGCGGAGTGGGGACCTTCACGTTCGTGGTGACCGACGCGAATGGCTGCACGGCTTCGACTTCGATCACACTCACCCAGCCGCCGCAGCTCATCGCCGCGGCGAGTGCTCCCCCTGTCGTGTGCGGGAAAGACAATTCCACGGTCACGGTCACCGCGACCGGCGGCACTCCGCCATACAGCGGTATCGGCAGCTTCCCCCGTGGCCTCGGAACGCATACCTTCATCGTCACGGATGCGAACGGCTGCATCGATTCCGCGCAAGTCACAGTGACAGGACCGCCCCCGCTCCTTGCGGCCGCGAACTCGACGCCCATTCTCTGCCATGGAGATCTTTCCACGATCACGGTCACCGCATGGGGTGGTGTCGCACCCTATGTCGGCACCGGAACGTTCTACCGCGGCGCCGGCACGTATTCCTTCACGGTAAGCGATGCGAATAACTGCGCGGATACGGTCGTGGTGACCATCGTCGAACCTCCACTGCTCGTCGCTTCGGTGGATGCACCTCCAATCCCCTGTAACGGCGGTGTGACGACGGTAACCGTGACTGCCAGCGGCGGTACGCCGCAGTATATAGGGACGGGCGTGTTCAGCCTCGGTCCGGGGACATACACCTTCATCGTCACGGACGCCAACGGTTGCGCAGACTCCGTCACGATCATACTCGACGATCCGCCCGTGCTGACGGCAGCTGCGAGCGCGACACCCATTCTCTGCCATGATGAACTCTCAACCGTCACCGTGACCGCTTCGGGTGGTGTTCCGCCGTACAGCGGAACCGGGAACTTCATGGTCCACGCCGGCACCTGGACGTTCTCGGTGACCGACGCGCGCGGATGCACGGCGAATACGACGATTACGATCACCGAGCCGCCCAAACTGGCCTTGCACGCGAACGCACCGTCCGTCGTCTGCGGCCGTGACAGCGCAACAATCATCATCAACGCCACCGGAGGAACACCGCCGTACAGCGGAACCGGAACCTTCACACGCATCGCCGGGACGTACACGTTCATCGTCACCGATGCGAACGGCTGCACGGACAGTATCCAGGTGACGGTTGCAGGTCCGCCGCCGCTGTTCGCCGCGGCGGGCGCCACACCGATCCTGTGCAATGGCGGGACCTCCACCGTGACCGTCAGCGCCTGGGGCGGCACGCCGCCGTACTACGGTCTCGGGACGTTCACGGTTCATTCCGGGACATACACCTTCGTGGTGCTGGACGCCAATAGCTGCACAGATACGGTCACCATCACCATCCTCGAGCCGCCGCCACTCATTGTGACATGTCAGCTCTCCGACTGTGTGAATGGAGTCCGCACGCTGTCCGCGACCGTGGACGGAGGCACGCCATTCTACTCGTATCTCTGGCTGCCCTTCGGAGCGCAGACACCGACCGTGGATATACCATGCAATTTCTATGGTACCGTCACGCTTCGCGTACGCGACATGAATTGGACTCTCAGTGATCCGAACAATGCAGCCTGCGAAGCCACATGCACCATCAACGTCTATTCGAAGGCAGGTGGAAGTGAATCCGATCCGCCGCCGCAATCACTCAACGATTATGCCCTGTATCAGAACTATCCCAATCCGTTCAATCCTTCGACGACGATCAGGTACTACGTTCCCGAGGTGAGCCACGTCCGCCTCAGCATCCTGAACACGCTCGGCCGCGAGATCACAACCCTCTTCGACGCAGAGGTCTCTGCCGGCGTACATGATGCGATATGGAATGTCACCGCGGAGCATGCGGCGCAGGTTCCCTCCGGCAGCTACATCTACCGCATCCATGCGATTTCGAAGGAAGGTGAAAGAGAGTTCGTGCAGGAGCGCCTGATGCTATTGCTGAAGTAACGCCGCACACGGCGAACATGTCTCACGTCCTCGAGGCGGGTGCGGCAAGCGCCCGCCTCGTTTTGTTTCACCACTGTTGAGCAGAAAACTGTTCGAGAACCAGCAAACCGCCGTTAGTTACACCCGAAAGTGCTGGAGGAACCGCAGCCGACTTCCCCTGCGGCCCCCATCTCCCATATTGCGGATAACAGATCGGAATGTCTATTTTGGGTGTTGAGACCGGACAAGTGTTCTCTGCTGATTGCGGGAATTTCCCTGGCCTTCATGTGTCTTGACTTCGTAATACCGGACGAAACAGCGTAGGTCACGTGATGAGCAAGCATTCACTCCTCAACATTCTCCCCATTATCATTCTGATGCTGGACGTCTACGAGTGCAACGCACAATCCGGCTGGGCATGGCAGCATCCTCTGCCAACGGGTGGAGACCTGTGGGACGTGCAGCTTATCGATGCGAAAACAGCAGTTGTCGTCGGTGATGCCGGAATAATTCTGCGTACCACGGACTGTGGAATAACCTGGGTGCAGCAGTCCTTCGGGAGATTGTACGATCTGCGCGGAATCGCCTTCTCCAACGCGAACACTGGGACGGTGGTCGGTGATAAGGGGAAGATCTTGAGGACCACTGATGGGGGCAAAACCTGGTCATCACAAAACACCAGTTTTCAGGATGAATATAACAACGTCTCATTTTCGGATGAATGGACTGGAACAGTCGTTGGCAATACATCAATTATCTTCCGTACCACGGACGGTGGAGCGTCCTGGTTCAGACGTTCGGTCTCAGGGTCTCCCTGGTTGTATGGTGTTTCATTCGTCGATGCAAATCATGGGATGGCTGCGGGGAGTTCCGGACTCGTGTACAGAACGAGAGATGGCGGGCTAAGCTGGGAGCGATTGAACAGTCCAAGCGTGAATAAGCTTTACGACGTCGCGATGATCGACACTTCGTTGACGTACATCATCGGGATTGATGGTTGTATGAAATCGACGGACGGCGGGGATAGCTGGCTCTCTTCGGACCACGTTTCCGGAGCCAGGGGTACTTGTTTCATTGATGCACAGCACGGCACGATAGTCTCGCAGTACGGCTACATCTACAGGACAAGTGATGCCGGTGCGCACTGGGATTTTCAAATTGTTGAAGACAATCCGTATCTCACCAGTGTCTCATTCGCAGGTGCTGACACAGGGATGGCTGTGGGCAAAGGCGGTGTCATTTTCCGCACCACCAACGGCGGAAAGGAGTGGAAACGAATTTCCGGTGACCGGACTCCCCGGTTCAGGGGTGTTGCTTTCTCGAACGCGGACAATGGTGTCGCGGTCGGACGCGGCGGCGCCATTCTCACTACCAACGATGGCGGAGATCATTGGATCGAGCGGGAGAGCGGCACGCCCAACGACCTCAGTGATGTCTGTTATTCGGATGAAAACACGTTAATGGCCACTGGTGGCGGAGAGGTGATACTTCGCTCTTCCGATGGAGGAATGACATGGAATCCCCAGCGGAGCGGAACGATCGGATTCCTGGCCTCCATTTCTTTTTTCGATAAGAACGTCGGTACCGCAGTAGGGAAATCGGGAACGATTCTCACCACTTCCGACGGTGGACAAACCTGGGTGCCACAGGTGAGTGGAATCCGGCCGGATCTGAACGGTGTCTCCCATCTGGATGCGCGCAACATCATGGCCGCCGGCTATGAGGGCGTCATCCTGCGGAGTACCGATGGTGGCGAACATTGGGAGCGCTGCGGCGTCGATCCCAATTACATTCTCTTCTCGATTTCCTACATCGCAGCAAATACCGCCGTGGCAGTCGGTACCGGGAAGTCGATTTTCCTCACCAACGACAACGGTGAAAACTGGAGGGGCGGTAAGTCTGGCGCGAATGAAGAGGCCTTTTACAGTGTCTCTTTCTCCGATGCATTCTCAGGTACCGCCGTAGGGAGCTGGGGATCCATCTCCCAAACTCGCAATGGGGGTTTGAATTGGGCATCCCGTTCGAGTGGGACAACGAATACTCTGTTTGATGTCTCATGGGGCGATGCCTCGAGTGGCACAATAGTTGGTGAATTCGGCACCATCCTCCGCACCACCACCGGCGGCGTGACATGGGTCGAGGAACCGACAAACGCCCCTTCCCTCTTCCACCTCGCCCAGAACTATCCCAATCCCGTCACCACGAGCACGACCATACCCTTCACGCTTTCGAAGCCCGAGCATGTACGGCTGAGCATCTGCGACGTGCTTGGAAGAGAAGTTGCGGTGCTGATAGACGGTGTCCGTGAGGCTGGCACTCAAACGGTTTTATTCCATGCCACAGGGCTGAGGGCTGGGATGTACTTCTCCATGCTCAGAACAGAGTCGGGGATTGAAACGAGGAAAATGCTGCTCGCAGGGTCGACGATGGGATTCAACGAATAGCGTTCCCTTCCTTCTCTATCCAGAGAAGGAAGGGACAGGGATGAATCGGATATCATATGTCGGGGTCGAGGAAACGATGCGGACGTACTGGAACGCAAAGCGCGATAGACTTGCGCTGGATTGCCGGATTATCCTCCCTCACCCCGAATCCGCCCCTCCAGTTCTTCGAGCACACGGTCGAGTTCGGCGGCCAGGTCGGTGAGGCCGCCGCGGCGCACGATTTCCGTGACCTCCCGGTGATACCAGAGGATGGACGGCGGATCCGCCTTGAAGCGGGGCCACACCCTGTCTCCGAGTGCGTAATGATCCCGCAGGATGCTCCGCAGGTTGTGCAGCTTGTCCGCCGCGGTCACGCGCAGCACGGACCTCGTTTCGGAAGACAGGTGAGCGATATGCTGCTCCTTCCGCTGCCGCCAGGGCGGCTTCGGTTCCGTCAGCGTATCGCTGCAAGCGCGGACGATCTCGGTGACGGCTTTCCCGAACGCGGTTTCGATCTCCGCGAGCACGGGCTCGCCGCCCTGGTCCTCGGCGGCGTCGTGCAGCAACGCGGCGATGACCTCGGTTTCCGTACCCCCGTGTTCACCGTCGCGGCGACCGACAGCAGGTGTGATACATACGGAATGTCGGTCCCTTTTCTCCGTTGTGTGCGATGCAGCCGCTCAGCCACGAGAAGCGCCGACCCAAGCCGCTCGTCTCTGTCGAGATCACGGAAGGCGTGCTTGATTCTGGTCCTGTTGTCGTGCATGGTCGAACCTGTACGTGAAGGTCTGCGATCAAGGTACAGAGACCCTATCGGACTATCAAGTCCTCTGGCCGTGTCCGGCATATCATCTGCAAGTGCGCCTCCGTTGGGTGCATCGGCATGCGAAACGATCAGATGGACTCTATCGAGAAGGCCTTGAAGAAAGAGTTGAAGCAGGTGCCGATCCCCGTCCTGATTTTCTACAGTGAAAAGCCCGAACGTGTCGATCGGCTGATCCAGCTTTTCAGGAAACAAGGAAATGGAACGGAGACGAAGTTTCATGAGCGATTGGAGAAGGTCAGGGAGTACTGGGCGGCGCATCACCGCGTGCCGGAGTACACGTGGGATGAGCTCGGATACTTGGTGAAGGATTGACGACAGTCGGTTGCATCGACTCTCATCCCACCCGGATATTTTGTACATTCTCGGTAGCATCCATCATTGCTCACGTACCGGAGCCAGCATGAAAAACGTCGAAATGAAGGTCGAAGGCAACATCCTCACCATCAAGGTCGATATGTCGAAGGAATTCGGACTTTCCTCGTCCGGAAAATCCGTGATCATTGCTTCGACCGAGGGCAATCAGTCGGTCGAGGGACGGGAAGAAGTCAAGATCGGTCTGAACGTGTACAAGAAGCCGCCTCAGGCATAGCCTCCCGGCAACATGCGGGCAGCCACCCTTGCGCATCACCGTCACGTAAATGCTCCGGCTGCTGCATATCAGAGCGAAATCCCGTAAAGTTCCGTAAGGAAGATGCTGCTCGCAGGGACGACGATGGGATTCAACAAATAGCGTCCCCTTCCTTCTCTATCCAGAGAAGGAAGGGACACCCGCCTTCGCCAGTCACATTCCTGTGCAGGCCGCACGGCATGATGCACGGCTTCGGTGCGGCAGGGGGATGGATGAGTTCCGAGACATCCGGAGAAGGAAGCAACTCCCGCCTTCACCCTCTGCATTCCTGTGCACGCCGTACGGCATGATGCACGGCTTTGGCGCGGCGGCGGGATTCATACCGTTTTCGCCACTTTTCGGCCGCCATAAAACACGTTTTAACCACTTGTTAACCACGTTTAAGCAGAAAACTGTTCGAGAGCAAGCAAACAGCCGTCAATTACATCCGAAAGTGCTGGAGCAACCGTAGCCGATTTCCCCTTCGGTCCCCATCTCCAACATTGCAGATAACAGATCGGAATGTCTGTTTTGTGCGATGATACCCGACATCCGGTTTTCACCGATGATAGGAATTTCGCGACGATTCCAGTGTCTTGTATGCGTACGGATTGACCAATCAAAGCAGGTTGTACCATGAGAAAGCTCGTTGCTCTCAGCATCATGCTCATAGTCGTCCTCATTCTTCAGATCGATCTGTGTAAAGCACAGTCTTCCGGCTGGTTCTGGCAGAATCCACTCCCGCAGGGAAATACTCTGACTGGCGTGTCTTTCCCGGATGCCAATTACGGTGCAGCTGTAGGTATCGGCGGCACTATCCTCCGTACCACCGATGGCGGAGCGACCTGGACGAACCAATCCAGTGGAACAGTAGGAATTCTTAAGTCGATTTGTTTCTCAGATCCCAACACGGGAACAGCAGTGGGAGAATCTGGAACAATCCTCCGAACGACAGACGGCGGGGCAAACTGGACAAGTCAGCTAAGTGGGATAACGCAATGGCTTCTCGGAGTATGCTTTACAGATTCCAACAATGGAACAGCGGTTGGAGCGGCCGGAACGATCCTCCGCACATCAAATGGCGGGGCGAATTGGATACCGCAGACAAGTGGCGTGATGAATGACCTCTCTGGAATCTCCTTCACGGATACCAACACGGGGACGGCGGTTGGATACGGTGGTATGATTCTTCGTACCACTAATGGCGGTGCAAACTGGACCAGTCAGACAAGTGGGACCTTGAATTATCTCACTGGAATCTCCTTTACGGATGACAACACTGGGACGGCAATTGGATACCGTGGTACGATTCTTCGTACCACTAATGGCGGTGCGAACTGGACGAGTCAGACAAGTGGGGTAGCGAACGACCTCCTTGGAATCTCCTTCGCGGATTCCAGGAACGGGGTGGTTGTAGGAGAACGTGGAGCAATTCTTTGTACCACCGATGGCGGTGCAAACTGGACAACCCAGACAAGCGGGACAACGAACGACATCCTTGGAATCTCCTTCACGGATGCCTTCACTGGAACGGTGGTTGGAAATTATGGGACGATCCTCCGCACAACAAATGGT
>CAZWNO010000149.1:0-8592 GCA_964635845.1 uncultured Chromatiales bacterium | reverse complement strand
TGTACAAGGGTGAGATTGTTTCCTCGGCTTCCTCCATCCGGCAGACATTCGACGGAGGCTTCATCATTTCCGGAAAGGGGAAGGAGAACCTCCTCAAGCTGGACGCGGAAGGCAACAGAGTGTGGGGCATTCATTTCAGCTGCGTCCTGCATTCCGTCTGGCAGACAGCCGACAGCGGCTACATCGCCGCGGGCGACAGCATCTACCGGCAGCTGGAGTGGAATTATATCCCATCCATTTCCATGATCAAGGTCGATAAAGACGGAACCACGGAGTGGAGCAATCCGCTGGGCAATACCTTTACCGGAAGAGTGAACTCCATCCGGCAGACGGCGGAAGGCGGATACATCCTGGCAGGGGACAGTGTTGCGTTCAAATCGGATCTCGATTATTCCACATACCTCATGGTGATGAAACTCGACGCGCGCGGACAGAGAACGTGGAGCTACCATGGCGCCGAATACTCCAGCGTGCGAAGCGTGCAGCAGACCGCAGACGGCGGCTATGTTGCAGTCGGGGACGCGATTGACCAGGATCATGCTCCGGATCTGTTCATCGTCAAGCTTGATGAAGACGGGCATGCGCAATGGACGAAAACCTATGGCGCCATCGGGGGATGGGAGTATGCCTCCTCAGGTGGGCAGACCGCGGACCGGGGATTCATCATCGCAGGACAGACGAATGCAACCGGTAGATGCGACTATGACATGTGGATACTCAAGCTCGATGAGAACGGGAACGCCGGACCGGTCGGGATTTCCGATCCACTTGATGCCGGCATCGACGGCTTCACCCTTTCGCAGAACTACCCGAATCCCTTCAGTCAATCGACCACAATCCGCTTCAATCTGCCGAAATCCTGTTCCGTCACACTGACGATCCACGACATAGGCGGCAGGACAGTGGAAACGGTCATCAGCGGGCAGCGCCCCGCAGGAGTAACCGCCGTTGAATGGAGCACGCGGCAGCTGCCGGACGGCGTCTATTTCTGCCGTCTGCAAGCGGGTCCCTTCAAGCAGACGAAGCGGCTCCTCGTGCTGCGGTAGCGTGTCACATATAAAGGATCGTTGAATCCGAATTCCCGTGCCGTCGTCTCATCGCCCCGTCACGTGGAGATAGGTCACGAGCAGGGTCCGATACTTCACGCGGGCTTCGGTCAGCTGATCGCGCGTCCGCTGCTCCTCGGCCTGCGCATCGAGCAGATCGGAGAGCGTGCTCACACCGCTGTCGTAGCTCCCCTGGTTGACCCTGACCTGCTCCTCCGCCTGCGCGCAGGCATCTCCGCTGAGCAGGATCTGCCTGTACGCGTCGGACAGATCCAGCCAGGCCTTCTCCATTTCCAGCAGCAGCAATTCCGCACCGTTCCTGAACTGCACGCGCGCGATGTCCTCCTTCAAGGCCCGCGTCTCGATCTCGTGCGCGCCTCCCCACCACGCCGAGAGCGGAACGGAGAGCGTGCCGAACACCGCGGCGAGCGTTCTTCCTTCGTCCCGGTCCAGCTCGATGTAGCGGCCGGTGACGCCCACCGCGAGACTGGGGAGGTATTCGCCGCGTGCGATGCGTGTCTGCAGATTCCCGGCCTCGACGGACTTCCCGAGCAGCGCGTACTCGGCGCGCGTGACGAGCGCCGCTTCGTGATCCACGAAATAGTTCCGCGGATCTACGGCGGAGGGCAGGGTGTCCGTCAGCGCGATCGTGGAATCGTACGGGATGCCGATGTGCTGGCACAGTGCCATGAGCGCGAGCGTTCTCCCGTTCTCCAGCTTCGATCGGCTCAAGCGGATCTCGCTCAGTTTCAGCTGCACCTTGAGCAGGTCGTTTTTGAGCACGAGCCCGGAATGGAACGCGTCCTCCACCTGATCCCGCAGTGCGGTGAGCATTTTCTCGTACCGGTCGAGCGTGAGGGATTTCTCGCGGAGCGCGATGACGCTCCAGTAATATTCTTCCGTCTTGCGCAATGTCTCGTTCCGTGCGAGCTGGAGCTGATGATCGCGCACTTCCACGCCAAGCGCGGCGAGCCTGTTGCCGTTGACGATCCTTCCGCCCGCGAACACGGGCTGCACGACGTCTACGTAGCCGATGGTACCGGTCCCGAGCATCGACATAGTGGACGAAGGCATGTATGCGAACTGTGTCGCGGTGGGAATGTGCGCGGGATTCCCGTCGTACACCGGGAGATTCCCGCCGGTGGTCCGCAGTTCGAAGAGGTCCTTCTGCGCGCTGAAGTATATTCCGCCCGCATCGATGGAAGGGAAGTACTTCGTGAACGCGGTCTTCCGCGCCTGCCGCGCGGCCTCGAGTTCGAGCGTGCTCGTGACCGTCGCGGCGTTATTCCGCAGGGCATCCTGCCGGCATTCGTCCAGCGTCAGCACGCGCTGGGCGGATGCGGAACCGAGGCCGAGCGTCAGTCCCATCACGATGAGTGCAGCTGATTTGTTCATGCGGTCGCCTCCCCGGCATGCGGTGCTTCCCTGCGATGAAAGTAATAGTAGAGCACCGGCAGGACGAACAGGGAGAGCACGAGCGCGAAGAGCAGTCCGAAGCAGACCACGGTTCCCACCGGACCCCAGAGCGAGGAACCACTCGCGATCATCGGCACGACACCGACGGCCGCGGCGGCGGAGGTGAGAAATATCGGACGCATGCGGCGCTTGCCCGCGGATATTGCCGCCTGTTCGATTGTATATCCCTGCATGTGCCGCAGCGTCTCCGCGTATGTGACATAGATGATTCCGTTGCGGACAACGACGCCCATCAGGCCGACGATGCCGATGAACGCGGTGACGCCGAACGGATATCCGGTGACGAGCATGCCCACGGCGGCGCCGAACAGGCTGAGCGGCATGGTCACCATGATAAGCAGCGAGGTCGTGACCTTCCGGTACTGTACCATCAGGATGACGAAGATGATGAGGACGCTGACGGCAAGAGAATAATAGAACGGGGTGAGATAATCCTGTGCGTCGAGCCAGTCGCCGGCGTAATGGATCTCAACGCCTTCGGGAAGCTCGAGCGCGTCGATCCGCGGCCGGATGCGGTTGAACACCTCGGACGAATACACGTCGCGCGCGACCTCCGCATGGACCGTGATCGTGCGCACGCCGTTCCGATGGACGATCTGTCCTTCCGTCCATCCCGGTCGGAGCGTCGTCACACTGCGCACGGGCACGGACACCGCGAGCAACGGCGACGTGACATACTGGTCCGCGATATCGCCGGTTTCAGGATCCCCACTTCCGTCGCTCATCAGCGTCACTTCAACCGGGTAGTCGCCTTCCCACATGGTGGCGACGGGCAATCCCTTCGTTCCCACCATGAGCGAATACGCGAGCAGCGTGGTCGAGACGCCGAGACGCGCGGCCACATCCTTTTTCAGCGTGACATCGATCGACGGCATCGGCTGCTTGTAGTCGGTACGTACGAACTCGGCACCCTCGGTGGCGCGGACGATGTCGCTGACCCGTGCGGCGGCGCGCTTGATCTCGTGAAGACTGTCACCGGTGATCCGTACTTCGATCGGCGACAGTGCCACCGCCATGACGAGCTGCTTCCACTTGATATCGGCGAGAGGGTACTTGCCGCGCAGCGATTCGCTGTATTCATCGAGGATCTCGGGAGTGGCATCGTTGGATTCCGTCAGTATCACCATCTGTCCGTAATTCCGCGAGGGAAACGCCGGAGAGTACAGCGTATGGAAGCGGGGCGAACCCATCCCGACGAAAGAGGTCACGACCTTCACGCGCGGATCCTTCCGGAGATGGCGCTCGAGATCCTTCATCACCGCATCGGTCTGTGACAGCGAGGATCCCTCGGGAAGGAAGACCTCGACGGCGAACTGGTTCCTCTCGATTTTCGGGAAGGACTGCTGCGGCGTGCTCAGGAGAACGATCGCGCCGATGATTACCGAACCGGCACCCATGGCGACGATCAGTTTTTTTCTTTCGAATGCCATTTCGATCAGATGATCGTACCAGCGCTGGAGGAGATTCAGCGCTCCGCCGTTCTTACGGTTCGCGATGGATTCCCGCACGCCGGATTTGATAAAACGGAAACTCAGCAGGGGAATCAGCGACACCGAGATAATGAGCGATACGACGAGCGCGTAGGTGATCGTCAACGGCAGCGAACGGACGAAGTCGGCGCCTGCGCCCTTGAGAAAGTAGGGCACCGGGAGGAAGCACACGATGATGATCAGCGTGGCGGAGAGCACGGAACTGAACAGCTCCGTCACGCTCCGCGATCCCGCATCGTGCGGCGACATGCCGTGATCCAGCTTTTCGAGGTAATTGTCGATGATCACCACGGCATCATCGACGGTGATTCCGAGCACGATGATGAGTCCCGCCAGCGACACGGTCTGAAGATCCATCCCGCTGATCCACATCAGGCCGACGGCGATGGAGATGGACGCCGGAATGGAGATCGCGGCGATGCGTGCCACACGCATCGGCAGCAGCAGCAGGGTCACGAGGATGACCGCGAGGATCGCGATCGCGAATTCCCTGAGGAAATTGTTGACCGCCTTCGAAACAGCCTTCGGTATATCCGAGATCGTGATGACCGAGACGTCGGCCGGGAGGGAGGCTTCGAACGCATCGATGACCTCGCCCACATCGGCGCCGAACTTCGTCACGTTGTTTCCGGGCACCATCTCGAGGGAGACGATCAGGCACTTCCTGCCGTTGACGCGAACATAGGAGTCCGGGGTCTTGTACTCCCGGACCACGCGCGCGATGTCCTTGACGCGCATGACGTTGCCATTCGGATCGGAGTACACGATCTGTTCCGCGACATCCTGTTCCGTGGTGAAGGCGGGGGTGATGTGCATCGGACGCACCATCCGCCCGTCGTCGAGTTCTCCCGCGAAATTGATATCCGCCTGCGGCCGAAGCGCGGCCAGGACATTCACCGGCTTGATGCCATATTGCGCCAGCTTTGCGTCGTCGATGTAGACGCTGACCTGCTCCTGCTGCATGCCGTAGCGCTTCACGCGCGAGATCGACGGCACTCTCCGGACATCGTCCTCGAGCGCGCGCACGATGGTTTCGAGTTCCCTGTACGATTTCGTGTCGGACTGCACTGCGAGCAGCAGCGTCGAGGTGTTGCCGAAATCATTGTCCGCCGTCAGCGAGAGAACGCCGGTCGGCAGTGTCCGTTTCAACTCGTTGAGGCCATGCCGCAGCTTCGTCCAGAACGCTTCCGGGTCCTTCTCGTCCTCGCTGATCTGGACGTAGATCACCATGACATTTTCTTTCGAGATCGAATGTGTCCGCGCGCGATCAATCGACTTGAACTGGAACAGGTAATGCTCGACTTTCGTCGTCAGCTGTTCCTCCACCTGTCGCGAGGATGCGCCGGGATACACGCCCACGACGATGCCCACCGGCATATCGAACTGCGGCCATTCGTCGCGCGGCATCTCGAACAGCGCGACGACGCCGAAGGCGATCGCGCTCGCGAAGGCGATGTAGAATACCTGCCGGTACTTCAACAGGAAATCCAGGAGTGTGCGCGGTGGAGTCATGGTGTGCCGGCTGCTGTCCGTCCGCTATTCACGACATGGATCGGGGACCGATCCGCGAGCTTGTGCTGTCCGGTGACAATGACCTCGTCCGTGAGACGAACGCCGTCGCGTATCGCGATGCCGTCGTCGGCGAATCCCGCGGGAGTTACGTAGCGGCGCACGGCCTTTCCACGCTCGGCGACGTAGACGTAATTTCTCCCGGTCTCGTCGACGAGCACCGCGGCATTGGGAAGAACGACCGCTTCACGCGCCGCGGCCTGGCCCATGCGCACCTGGCAGATCATGCCCGGTTTGATCGCGCCGCCGCTGTTGCGGATTCCGATCTTCACCGGATATGTGTGCGCGAGCGGATCCGCGACCACACCAATCTCCTCGACGACGCCCGTGACGGAAGCGTTTCCCAGCGCCGCGAAGCGGACTTCCGCCTGCCGGCCTTTCCGGATGGACGAGATCTCATTTTCGGAAACGGAGATGCGCGCGAACACTTTCCCGATGCGCACGATCGAGATGGAGACGAGGTTCGGTACCGCATTCATGCCGGGTTCGATGGACCGCTTGCCGACGATGCCGCTGGCCGGCGCGCGGAGCAGGCAGTCCTTCAGGTTCTTCCGTGCGATGATCGCGGCCGAGCGCGCACGAGACAGATCGGATTCCACCTCGATGAATTTGACCTCAGGCAGATTCCCGTTCCGGTACATGGGCAGCAGGCGATTGTACGCGTCCTCAGCCTGCCGCTCGGTCGCGAGCGCCATGTCGAGCGCGTTGCGCATGGTTGTCGTATCCAGCAGGGCGAGCAGCTGTCCCTCTCTGACCGCGTCTCCTTCGGAAACCAGAACGCGGGCGACGCTGCCCATCACCGGGAAGCTCAAGGGTATCGATTCGGATGCCTCGATGGTGCCGCTGTAGGCGATGGAAGTGCTGACGTCGAGCAGGCGGGGACGACAGGTTTCCACATTCACCGGCGCCGCGTTCCGCGGTGTGTCCGCGGATTCGCCGCCGCATCCCGTCCAGAGGAAGGCACAGGCGGCGAGGAAAGCGCACGTGCGCAGGGCTTGTGCGGTCATGGGAGTATCCTCTGCATTTTCGGACAATTATCGTATTTCAGTCGAATCGTTCGGAAAAAAACTCAGATGCCGTTAGAAATCAGCCGCGCGGCCATGTCCACGTCGTCGCTGTTGTAGTCTTCGAGGAAGAGGTAGAGTTCGAGCGAGCGCACGATCCCGAGCACGACACGGGTCGCCGCATCCAATTCCTTCTTCCCTGCCAGCTGGAATTCGCCCTGCTTCACCCCGAGCTGCAGGATTCCGCGCAGGAACTCGAATTCCTTCGCCTCGAAGTCCTTGAGCAGGTTCCGGAGGAAGCGGGGGTTCTCACGCAGCTCTTTCAGGACCACGTGGTACAGCGTCGCGACGTTTTTCATTTCGGAGAGCGAGGCGACGACGTACATCTTGAGCTTCTCTTTCGCGGGTTGTACGTCCAGCACGGACGCTTTCGCCTTCATCAGCAAGTGAGATACTTCGGTGTTGACCATCGCGTCGATGATCTCGTCCTTGCTCCGGAAATAATAATACAGCGTGCTCTTCCCCTTGCCGGCTTCGCGCGCGATGTCTTCCATGGTGGTTTTGGAAAATCCCCAGCGCTGGAATACCTTCCCCGCTGCCTGGAGGATCTCTTCGCGAATGGAAATGTCTCTGTCTGTCTTTGGCATATTCGACCAGAATCGTATTACGGTCGAAAATTATGCATGACAAACATGAAAGTCAAGTCTGTATCGCGACCGGGGTTTTATCGTGTGACAGGCAAGGCCGGGATCACTCGCGATCAGTCTGTTATCACGCGATCAAGATGTCATCGCGCGATCAGCCCATCATCGCAGCGCGATCAGCCTGTCATCACGCGATCAGCCTATCATCACGCGATCAAGATGTTATCGCGCGATCAGCCTGTCATCGCGCGATCAGCATGCGGATCATGCGCTGCGCGCCGCCCGCGAGGAGACGGCAGAAGTACAGGCCTGGCGGAAGTCCGCCGGCATTGAATCGGAGCTGATGCGTCCCGACTTCGTATTCACGGTCTGCGAGAATGGCGACCTTCCGGCCGATGGCGTCGTGGACGCTCAAGGAGACATGCATCTGCGCGGGAATCGCGAAGAGCAGCGAGGTCTCCGTGTTGAAGGGATTCGGGTAATTCTGACTGAGGGTTAGCGTGGCCGGAGCAGGCGGCGGAATCACCGGTGTGATGAGCGCGGTCACCCGGCCGGGGAGCGGATCGGGAGACAGGGTTGGTGAAGCGGCGACGTACCCGAGAAGCGCCTCGAATTCCGTGAGCGTCGTCATACCGATGCTGCTCGGATAAGTCTGCATGTTCGTGTACGTGATTGCCGGATTGGACATGCTCAGCGCAGCAAGATAGAGCAGCAGCAGCTCATTGATGGCGACAGTGTATGTCTGTTCAAGATCGAGCGGAGCCGCCTGGTATCGAAGCGTGTGAATCCTGCTGCCGGAAGTCGCCTGCGGATTGAATCCGTACTCGAATCCGGCGGACGGATGGATAAGCATCTCGTCGTTGAGTTCGGCGAATACGAGCGTCATCTCGAGGGCGGCGTAAATGGCTGCTCCGGTCATGTCGACCGTCACCACGCGGAAGCCGAGTCCATTGTCTTCGTTGAACCCATAGCCGATGCAGCGGAAAAGATCGAGCGCCTTGACCGGGCCGGGATACAGGGGCTGCGCGGTGGACCCGCCGGGCTGAAATGCGAAATCCGCACCGGTCGCGGATGCGTACGCGTCGGCGCACATGTTTCCGACATGTGTGTCCAGATTACCCTCCGTCATGCAGTCGACGATGACTTCCGTGAGCAGTCCGGTGGCCTCACCGAAATCAGTGAGCAGGATCCCGCCAAGCGCGAGGTCGAGCTGCTCGTAAAGTCCGTCGACGATGGCCTTTATCATCGCATCCTCAAAGACATTCTCATCGAGGGCGATCAGTGAGTAATCCTCGAGTGCAACCACGCCGTTCTCGATTTTCTTGTAGCCGTCCACCACGCCGTTCTCGATTTTCTTGTAGCC
>CAZWNO010000148.1:0-8676 GCA_964635845.1 uncultured Chromatiales bacterium | reverse complement strand
AAAGAAGGAACAAGGAAAGAAGGAACAAGGAAAGAAGGAACAAGGAAAGAAGGAAAAAGGAATAAAGGGAAAAAGGGAAGAAGGGAATTTGATTTCATTCAAATTTTCCGTAATTACCGACAATTACATCCCCATCGGTGCCAAACGCCTGCCCCCCGGTGCCCGTCGATTTCCATAGTGGAGAAATGCCATGAAGCCTGTGTACTTCCTCAGGATGTTCGTTGTCGTTTTCGTGCTTTCGATGTGTTCCGTCGTCTCGTACGCACAGGGTGTGGTGATCCACACCGATGAGCGGCAGACCGATTTTCTGCGCGCGTACAAATTCGTGCTGGCGCAGGCGTCGAACGATTACCGATTCACGAGTGCCACCATCGATACGGCGCTGTTTCCGAAATGGAGCGAGTACTCGATCTACTGGGCGAAGTCGGGTCCCCATCGCGGGAGCTTCGTCTATCCCGACGCCCTGCCGTCGACCTACTCCTCGGTGGTCACCGAGAAGTATACCAAATACAACTGGCGCGGACAGGATCACGCGGCGATCTCCTTCAAGGGCTACGCGAAAACCATCGCCGTGCTTCGGAGCGCCATTCAGAAAAATAAATGCAGCGTCTCCTGGGAGGCGGTGTATTTCAAGAATCTCATCGACTCCTATCTGATGAGCGGGATTTCCTGCTACGTGAACGAGCGGGAAATCGATTCGACCGGACTGCCCTGGACGACGCAGGTGCTGGTCGTGCCGGCGTTTTCCGTGCGCGGCAGCGACTGGCGCTGCTACATCGACAGCATGTTCGCCGCCGCGCCGAGGCTCAAGGACAATCTCCGCGCCTTCCTCGCGCGCGGCGGGACCGTGTACACCGAGGGCAATGGGGTGTATATACTCGAAAAACTGGGGCTGCTCGCACAGGGCGCGGTGCAGTACGCCGATGCGATCATGCCCGATTCCACCGGCAGCGTGATGCTCGACATGACGGAGTCGACGCACTTCGTGCAATGCACGCAGCTCACCGCCGGGACCAGGATCTACGCGGCGAGTATTCCCCGGGTGGAATGCGGGAGCGCCGAGATCATCGCGCACCTGCAGGGGACGAACACTCCCGTCGTCTTCGCGCTGCAGGGCGCGGCGGCGAACGGCGGACGCGTCATCTGCAACACGGCGCTGCCCACGGTGGGCGGCACCAACGCGGCACAACCGGGGGAGACGACGCACGAGAGCCGGCAGCTGCAGTGGGCGATCAACGCAATGCTCTCCGCCTTCGCGACCAACGTCGACGTGACGCGCGCGGTGGATAACGAGATTCCCGACTCGCTCAGCACGGGCAGGAACGCCGCGTCGTACGACCGGCGCGATACGCTGGAGATCCGCGTCCGCGTGCGGAACCTCTCCGGCTCCGCGATCAGCGGCATTACCGTGACGGAGGGACTGCGCGATTTCTTCGACTTCGTCGATGTGGTGACGCCGGACGTGACCTTCAAGTACACGAAACCGAACCTCGTGCTCTCGGGCATCACCATGGCGCCGCATTCCGAGAAAGTGATCGTCTACCGCATCGCGACTCCGGATCCGGACGATGCCGTGCATGCGAAGGTGAACAATTACATCTCCTGGGCTTCGTACATCTACGCCTCCTACGGCACGATCGCGTACACGGACGCCGAGGGCTACGCATCGTACAGGAAGTACCGCAACTACGTCGACCTGCTCTTTTCCGCGCGCATCGTGGCGGACACGGATCTGAACTGGAAGAACTTCCTCGGCCTGTATTACCAGCCGTTCAAGGTCTTCATGATGATGGAGAACAAGGAACGCACCTCGGCGATGGGCACCGAGTACGTGCAGTACGTGCCGAAGGACGTGCCGTTCTACTGGACCGACGGCAAGATCGACATTCCCATTCTCAAGACGCCGGGAGGGAAATACGTCGACGTCCTTCGCGGCAGCACGGACGATAAGAATCCCGAATTCGACATGGACCACGACGGCCATCCCGACGCCTGGCTCGACACCGCCTCGATCTCGCCGAAGGATTACCGCATAGAGGAGACGGAAGTCTACTGGCTCAATCCCTGGGAGCACCTGCGCAGCGGCAACACCGCGCTGTACGAGGACATCGACCACGACGGACTGCGCGCGCAGGACGTGGACGGCGACGGCATCGTCGACGTCGAGGAGCCTGGCGACAAGATCCGCGTCTGGAAGATCACCTGGAACGTGGGGAAGATGAACGGCTACCAGTTCTTCGATCCCTACTGCTATTTCGAAGTCTGGGTCGATCCGCCCGATCTCGTGCCGATGTCCGCCGGCGTCGGCAGCGCCCTCGGCCGTCTCGATCAGGATGTCGCGGGGATGTTCTATCCGTATTCCCCCGACGTGCATGCGCCGAATCTCGCCGACACGTCGTGGATGCACTGGATGGAGCGCGACGCGCAGGGCGAGGTGCTGTGGAAGCAGCTCATCTGGCAGAAAGTCAACAACTACGAGGGATTCACGTTCATAGACACGCTCGATACCGGGTACAAGCTCCGGCCCACGGACCGCTGCGCCGGTACCGTGCCGCAGCCGCATCGCGAATTCATCGCGGTGCTCTCGCTCGGCGGCGAGGAGATCGACATGAACAATCCCACGCCGTCGAAATCGCAGTACTCGAACATCAACTACAGGACCATCTTCGGCGAAGAGCGCAACACGCCCATCCGCACGACCTACACGTACTATGCACCGCTGCCGAATCCCCTGCAGTTCGAATACGTGACCAACAACTTCACCATCACCGACGCGACGAGCGGCGCCGAGCTGCGGCATCTGCCGGCCTACGGGAAGGCGAATCTCACGTTCGACATCGACGCATCGACGGAGTACACGTACTACTGGATCCGCAACGCGGGACACGACGTCGATTTCGAGGACCCCTCGCTCGCGCAGGAAGGCGTGGACGCGCTCGGCGACGGCGTGTTCGGCTACATGATCTACGACATCCCGAAAGGCATGGGCGGATACAAGATCACGCTGCCGAAGAAGGCCGACGGGACCTACGACACGGACAAGATCGTGCAGGTCGACGGCGCGCCTTTCCGTCCCTGGCTCTCCAATCCGCACACGGAGAACGAAGTCCGCATTCTCGAGGACCAGTACACCTACCACGTGCACATCCCGCAGCTGCTGATTCCGCCCGCGCTCGATGACGACAATTTCGACGGCGTCGACGACTGGATCGACGACCGCGGCGACCGCTTCCAATCCTCCACCGGCTTCCTCCACGACGGCTTCATGCTGGGAAAAGGGGAAGAATATCCGAATTACCCGCCCGAGCCATTCAAGGACGACATCTACGGCTGGGTGACTTCGGGCTGGTACCCCGGCGCGGACAACACCTACGGCGACGATTTCTTCGAAACCCTGGGCAAGACGCATTTCACGCTGCATGCGCAGTACGAGGGAAGCGGGCGCGAGGGATCGGTCGACATCAGCAAGGGCGGCTGGCTCGTGGTCGAGGAAATCTTCGGCGGATCGCCCTGGGTGCTCTTCTCGCACGCGCTCTCCGGGTACGCCGAGGGTGTGAATTACACGCTGACCTCGACCGCGAATCCCTCCATCGCGCGCTACGGTATCGACACCGTGTACGTCAAGCACGTCGTCGAGGACAAGGGCGAGCCGCACTATTTCAACGGAAATTTCGATCCGTACAACGTCTCCTACGGATACGGCGAGACGACCATCACGACGCACGCCGGCGGAAAGGATCCCTGCGGACTGATCGAACCTTCAACGAATTTTTCCGCGATCATCGATCTGCGGGCCGACGAGCGCGCATTGACGCTCGTGCCGGACGCGGATCCGTCGAATCCCGACCTGGTGGAGTATCCGAAAAAGTTGATCGGCACCTTCCTCGAAGTGACGATCGAGGTCTCGAACGGCACGGATTACAATTGGATCAATACGCATATCACTCCGCGCGTACCGGCGGCGAGCGGGGCAACACGTCCTGTCATGAGCTACGTGTCGTATCCGCGTCCTCTCGTACCGGCGCAGGTCGATCCCGCCACCGGCGCGGTGCTGCGGGGCGGCGACGATCCGCGCGCTTTCCGTGCGGGCTGGCGCTTCAACCAGCCCGAGGGCGAGGTGCTCGTGAAAATGGGCGACACGCTGAACCTGCTGCAGCCCTCGAGGCGGGCGTATTTCGTCTACCTCTTCGAGGTGGATCCGTCGCTCGCGGACGGAATCTATCAGATCGATTTCGCGATGAACGGGGAGATGCGGCATTACGACGGCACGCTGAAGGGAACGCTTTCGTACGACGTCCCGCGCTGCATGTTCAGCATCGCGCACCGGGATGCGCGGGGGAATGTCATCCAGTACCAGAAGCTCGTCATCGGACAGGGGGACCTGGAGGACATCCGCACGACCATGCGGCCCTCGATTTTCAGCGGCCTGGGTAACGTGCGCTGGTCGAAGAAGGACGTGCAGGGCATGGATTTCGATACGCTCACCGCAACGCTACCGGCGATATACAGTCCGGCGACGAATGTCGAGACCATCGACATGTCGCGCTTCTCGCCTTTCCCGACGGTGGATCTGACGAAATTGTATCTGCTCGAGCAGGGCGAGGTGCGGAGCGAAGCTTCGATGGAGACACTCACCATCGCGGATAATACCTCCCTGCGCTACGACTATGCTCCGGTCGGGACGAAGACCATCACGAAGACGCCGCTCACCCTCTCGACCGTCGGTCCGCGGCTCGTGCTGTACAAGTCCCTTGTCGACATCAACGGCAGGCCCTACGACGCCTCCCGCGTCGCGCAGTTCCCGCGCGACCAGGAAAAGCAGATGAATATCCTTTTCTCGCTTTCCAACCAGGGGACCTCGATGGCGGAGAACGTCGTGCTCGACGTGCTCTCCGGTCCGCTGTACGAGGCGATCGAGGATCTGCTGCCTCCGAATTGCACGGTCACGGCCGGCGGCGTCGAGGCGTCCTGCTCTTCGCTGGTGCCCGGCGAGGCCCGACAGTTCGTCATTCCCTTCCGTCCGCTGGACGAAGTCTGCGCAACGATCTACGACTCCACCGCGCTGGTCGACCGGATGACGGCCATGTACCGCGGATCGTACTCGCTTTCGGGCAAGACCACGAAGGGACTCTTCAAGGTTCCGGATGCGAGCGTCCTCGATCTGCCGGCATACGACTTCGCCTCCGACCGTCTGACCGCCTCGCAGCGGGAGTCCGCTCCGGGTCGTCCGATCACCCTCTCCGCGAAGGTGCTCAACGGCAGCGTGCCCGCGACGAACGTTACGGTCGGCTTCTACGCCCTCGTGAACAACGTGGACAGCGTGCTGCTGGCTTCACAGAGCCTGCCCGAGGTGACGGCGCATGCCGCCACCGTCGTCTCCGCCGATGTGCTCATTCCCGAGGATGCCGTGTGCATCGAATTCTTCACGCGCATCGACAGCGAGGAGCGGTTCGGAGAGTTCTGCGAAAACAACAACATCGAATCCCTCAAACTGCCGCTGATCAATCTCGACTGGATCCTCCGCGTCGGCAACTACCCGAATCCCATGCGCGAGGAGACCGTGATTTCCTACATCCTCCCGCGCGAGGTGACGGGACTGACGCTCACGCTCTACGCGCTCGACGGAGAGGAAGTCGGCCGCATCGACAATCCCCCCGGCGGCCTCGGCCGGCACGACATCGCCTGGCAGGACACGCGGCTCCCGGCCGGGACCTACCTCTACACTTTCCGCGGCACCGACGACCGGGGAGTGAAGAAGACATACACCGGGAGGCTGGTGAAGATGTAACAGACGAAATCGCGCCGTGACGCGCCTCATGTAACCAACATCCCTCCTCTGTGTCCATTATGCGCTGATTGAAATTTCCGCAACAGAGGAGGGATTCTTATGAAGCGAAGATACCTCATCGCGGTTTTGCTGGGCGTGCTCATTTCAACGGGAAATGCGCAGGTGTTCTGGCAGGCGGATTTCGGCCCATGGGGTGGAAGGGTGAACGATCTGTGCGAGGACCCGGAAGGCAATCTCTATGCAGCCACGATGCAGGGATTGGTTTTCTCGGACAACGAAGGCGCCTCGTGGCGCCTTCTCGCGCTGGAAGGGGAGGATCTCCGTGCCGTGCACTACACACAGCAAGGCACACTTCTGGTCGCCACCAGAAACAAGCTGCTGCGTTCGACCGATCTGGGGATTCAATGGACGTACATCAGTCCCATCTACGACTTCGTACCCAGGCCGGGGAGGAAGATCCTCGGCTTCTTCCAGCATTCATCCGGAGCACTCTTTTTCTCGAATGAATTGCTGTTCACCCTGTCGATGGATGACGGGCAGACATGGGAGAGGTTCGGCTTTTCCGATCATCAGGAGATGGATCGTTGGTCCGAGGCAGAGAACGGTCTCCTGATGGATGGATACCACCAGTACATTCTGCCCGATCAGAAGGGTCAACACACGACGGAACTGACCGTCGAGGGAGAGACGGTGCATGTCGAATGCGTGATCGCCACCGGGAACAGATGCCGGATCGCCTGGAAATCGTCGCTGGGATGGCTGTTCTCCTCCGATGCGGGCGTATCGTGGACAGTAACATCGCCGTCCACCCGGCCCGAGGAGCTGCACATGGTCGGCGTGTCGGACAACGGCACCGTTCTCGCGCGACTCAGGGACAGAGGAATCCTCTTCAGCACGGATCATGGAGAAACCTGGCACGACGCACCGGCATTGCCTCGAGAACATGGCCAGGTGAACGACCTGCTCTGCACCGGGCGGGGCGCGATGTTCATCGCGACCAATGAACCCGGGGTGCTTCGTCTGGATCCTTCATCGGGACAGTGGGACTCCCGCGTCCAGCAGATGCCCCTGCATGTGATTCCCGTCCTGCTGCCGCTGAAGGAAGGCGAAGTGCTGTCCGCACTGCTTTCCCCGCAGGAGATGCGACGATTCACACCGCCGCGAACCTGGACGACGCTCGGGAACTTCACCATGCCTATCGCCGATATCGAGAGGGGAGCAGCCGATGCGTTGATTGCCGCGACGCGCGGCGGAGGGATCATGCGCTCCACCGATGGCGGACTGACCTGGACCGCCTCCGCGGGCGGGGAACCGTCGGTGAACAAACTGCTCCGGCGTCGCGACGGCAGGCTGCTGGCGGGCGGACAAACCGCCCTGCACGAGAGCGCGGACGACGGATTGAATTGGACACTCATGCAGTCCTCGGACACCGCATCGCTCGAATGCCTGCTCGAGCGCGCCAGCGGAGAAATCGTCGTCGGCGGGGAGGCCGGCGTGCATATCGGATCATCCGATCTGCAATTCTGGCATACATCCTATTTCTCCTGGATGCCCGTGACGGCGCTCGCGGAGGACGGAGCGGGAAGGATCTTCGCCGGAACGCTCGAGGACGGACTGTACCGCAGCACGGATGAAGGCTACAGCTGGGAGCAGGTCGGCCTCGAGGGACAGTGGGTCACCGGCATTGTCGCCGCGGGCTCGACCCATTGTTTCGCGGCGACACGCAGGCAGGGGGTATTTGAATCCGCGGATGGCGGCGGGAACTGGCATCCTTATTCCGAGGGACTGCGTTCGTACGAGATCCTCGATCTCGCGGGCGGTGACGACGGCTTCCTGTACGTCGGCACGACGGAGGGGATCGCGCGGTCGGTCTACCGGGTGCTGCGTGCCGAATATCTCACTCCCGATTTTCACCTGTACCAGAACAATCCCAATCCCGCGGCGGCCGGGACCGTCTTCGCCTGGTCGATCCCGCGCGCGGGCCATGTGCGGATGTCCCTCTACGACATGCTCGGCCGCGAACTGGCGGTCCTCTTCGACGCTCCTGCGGATCCGGGCATGCACTGGCTGCCGGTCGACACGCGGACGCTCGTTCCCGGCACCTACTTCTTCCTTCTGCGCTACGAAGGACAAATGCAGGATCGCAAGTTCCAGGTCGTACGGTGATGACATGAACAGGAGCACGCCATGAATCCTCGATGGTCAATCATTGCTTCGACGCTGTTTCTCCTGCTGGCAGCATGCGGGGAGGATGATCCGCCCGCGGCACCGGACGATCCACGGACGGCGGACACTACGCTGGCGATCAGCTGCCCGTACGTCACCGCGGTGGCAGCGGAACTGGAGATCCGTTACAAAGCGGGGTTGGACGTCGAACTGTATCGCGACAATATCCGCATTCACGTCTTCCGCAGCCTGTTCAAGGACACACTGTTCACCGATCATCGTCTGCAGGAGGACCGGACCTACGTCTATTCGGTGGTAGAGCTGAGACCCGGCGGCGGCGGGTGGAAGCGCGATTCCGTTGTGGTGCGAACCTACCCGATCAGCAGGCGTTCGCTGGATTTCCAGGTGGCGTGTACGGCGTCCAACCTAAACGATGTTCGCTGTGCGCCGGACGGACGACTGTTGCTGACCAGCACCGAGGACCCGCTGCGCATACTGGATGGTGGCCGATGGGAATGTCCGGATCTTCCCGCCCGTGGATCCGGCCTCGCCCTCGAGCTTCTCCCGGACGGCGGCATCGTGATAATAACCGGGTATGATCTCATCTATTACTCGGATGGGCATGCCAGCGTCCGACCACTCCCGCAGCTCTTGAACTGGTCCACTATCCGACATGCCGGCGGTGATGCCCGACGGGATCATGAAGGACCTGGACACCGCCG
>CAZWNO010000147.1:0-8745 GCA_964635845.1 uncultured Chromatiales bacterium | reverse complement strand
CTGTACGAATTCAAGGGTAGAAAACATTTTCACTTGCTTTTGGGCTACATAAGAAGAACATCCAGAAAAAATCCACGATACAGTGAAAACCAGTGGATTCAGGTGGATCAGGAGGATGAGAATCAACGAAAACAGCCCGAAATCAGTGATTCCGGGCTGTCTCGTATGGGTCGCGGAGAGGGAGAGATTCGAACTCTCGGTACCAGTTTCCCAGTACGACGGTTTAGCAAACCGTTGGTTTCAGCCACTCACCCACCTCTCCGGAGGAGCCTAAAAGGCTGATTTTAAAGGTACAATACCGCGCAGTGAAAAGCAACAATCACGGCAATGTATTCTACTGCAACAGGTTACGATACCCGGTTTCTGTGCTTACCATAACCACTGCAGCACCGCCTGGTCAGGGTCACACCCGAAATCCGACGCCGAGGAACAACGTGAATGCGGTCCAGGTAATTTCCCTTTTGGTGTTGCTGCCACTTATGGAATGGTGACCTCTGAAATTCAGCTCGCCTCGGAACAGCAGCCGGTCGCCAGCCAGATACACACTACCTGCACCAACGCTGTATATCCATGGAAAATCCGCTTGATAGGAATCGGAACTCATGATTCCGATCCCGGCCTTGATGTACGGAACGAGCACGGAATCCAACGGAGTAAAGGACACCGTGAAGTGCGGTATCAACATCGTCGCGTCATCGGAAACCGCTGTCGTTTGCAGATTCGAAGCCTCTCCCGTGGACAATCGCGCATTCAGGTATCGATATCCGATTTCCAGATCGATCGCCGTATGTGCTCCGGTTCGGAAAATGGGATCAATCGAGAGATAATACTCCCGGAGACGATACCTCGTGTCCCACGTATCACGGCTGCCGAGATGTTCGAAGTCGTTGGCAAAACTCGAGAGGTTCATGCTGGCCTGAAATACCATGCTGAACTTACCGGATCGAACCTGCGATATCAGGGTACTTGCCGGAACAAGGGTAGTCACGGCGATGAACAGAATTGCAGCTTTCCACATGACTCCTCCTCTGACACTTGCTTCCACATTCGGATGATCGCACGGCACCTTCATCGCACTCGTTCGAAGATACATCAAGGCCCGGCAATGTTACCAACTGTTACCAATATGATACAAGGAGGAGAGAAAAGCGCGAGTGCCGCGGCGTCATCCGACAGCAGCAGGGTATATCCTGCATACGACAACCGGGAATTCCGCCCTGTCCATTCGTCAGAGCTCAGGCCGCGCGATCCGGCACGTGACGATTGACATTGCCCGGACAACTTGCTAGCTTTAATCGAAATCGTATCCGAATTCTCCGCATTCCCTTTCGCCATCCATCAGGGGTCCCGCACGGATGCGGGCGTTGCCCTGGGTGGGTGGCTCTACTGCTGCGCTGTTCAGATGCAGGACGATCGACGAGAATTTTCGATCGCGCGGTTCGTGCCTGCACGACATCACTTCATCTTTCTGGAGAGACCATGAAATACGCATCCACCTTCGCGACGACCCTGTTCGTCCTGTTCTCTCTCGCGTCTTTCCCCGCCGCGCATGCGACGGACTATTTCGTGTCTCCCCTCGGCAGCGACACCGGCGGGGACGGATCACTGGGAAATCCGTGGCAAACGATCGCCTTCGCTCTCGAGCAAGTGCAGTCCGGTGATGTGCTGTATCTCCGGGCTGGTGAGTATCACGAACAGCTCATCACCGTCCGGGACGGCACACCGTCCGCACCGATCACCATTGCCGCGTACGACGGCGAGGCGGCATACATCGACGGAGACGGTGTGGAATCAGGCAACAACGGCTGCCTCATCTCGCATTCCTACACGGATCTCAGAGGTTTTACCGTTCGGAACTGGCGTGACGACGGCGTCGCGGTGTACAATTGCTCATACCTGAACTTTGTGAAATTGACTGTGCGGGATGTCGGCGCGGGAATAAGCATGAAGGGGACCGTACACGATTTTCTCGTCGACAGCTGCATGATATTCGACTACTACGGCGGTGCCGGCGGATACGGTTTCGACGCGACGCCGGAGGATTCCGGCGAGCGCATCTCCAACGGCCTCATCCGAAACTGCAAGGCGTATATCACCGCCGGTGCGTTCGACAACGCCGACGGTTTCGCGCTCGGCCATGACGGCGTTTCGGACATCCGATTCCACAATTGCGAGACCTACGGCATCGGGGATGGATTCGACATCAGCGGGACGGACATCGTTCTCACGAACTGCTCCGCACATAACGCCACCTATGGCGGGGGCTATAAACTATGGCGAAACAACGTCACGCTCATCAACTGCATTGGATACGACAACGGAGTGAATGTGGAACTCGACTACGATGGCGGAGTGAACCGGGGTGTCAACGCGCGACTGATCAACTGCACGTTCCACGGATGTTCGAATGCCAATATCGCGATCGAGAACACCGCTGGCGGCAGCACGCTCGAAATGTACAACTGCATCCTCTCCGGCGGCGATAATACCGGACTGAACTTCGACGGCTTGAACATCCAATGCTACACAGGCGACCATAATCTCTTCCATATGAATGCGCCCGACCGGATGGTCGCGACCAGCGACCTCGATTTCTCACTCGCGCAGATACAGAACGGCGAATGGACAGCCGCGTCCGGCCAGGACGCCCATTCGGTCGTCGTACTCGATGCGCATACGCTGTATGCCGACACTGCGCGCACGCGTCCCGATCTCCATCTCCGAGCCGGGAGTCCCGCGATCAACGGCGGCGGCGCTGTCACTGGAGCGCCGACCGGGGACTTCGACGGCACGGCTCGCGACGATGGATTCGTCGACATCGGCGCCTTCGAATTCTCGACCGCAAACGGCATCGATGCGGACAGAAGGCATCCCTCGGCAGGGTTATTCACAATCGAAGGAATGTATCCGAATCCCGTGTTCGCCACGGATCCACACGTGACGGTTACGTTCAGCGTCCCGAGCTCCGCCGTGGTGACACTCACGATCATCGACGCGGTGGGTCGGCTGATCGACCGCAGGAACATCGATACATCGGGCCCGGGCAGATACCAGGCGCATTTTCCCTCGCGTGCACTTGCATCGGGACTGTACACATGCATCCTGAGTGCAGGTCCAATCGTGCTCGGGAAAACGCTGCTGGCGATTCGATAACCACCCGGGCAGAGCGCGGGGACGGCTTCGTCGCGGCACGCGACAGGGGAGGGAATGATCTGGAAAAACGAAAGCACCCGGCTTCTTGCGAAACCGGGTGCCTCAAAGATTGGCGGACGGAACGACTAGATCAGACCGGCCTTCTGCAGCGTGACGAAGGCGCCGTTCTTGTTGATGGTCTTGATCGCGCGCGCGGAGATGCGCAGCGTGATGAAGCGCTTGAGCTCCGGCACGTAGATCCGTTTCTTCTGCAGGTTGGGGAGCTGGCGGCGTTTCGTGCGGTTGTGTGCGTGCGAAACATTGTTGCCGACCAGCGGGGCTTTCCCGGTAATCTCACATTTGCGGGCCATGGGTATCTATTCCTTCTGCTTTTCGATTGCTTACTTCAGACCTTCACCGACGAAGGGAAGGAAGGCCATGAAACGTGCGCGCTTGATCGCCTCGACAACGGTGCGCTGGTTCTTGGCCGACAGTCCGGTCAGACGGCGCGGCAGGATCTTGCCCTGATCGTTGGTGAAACGCTCGAGGAACTTCGATTCTTTGTAGTCGATGTAGATCACGTCCTTGCCGCGGAACGGATCCGGACGGCGCTTGGACACGTTGGAATTGCGGCGGCGGCCGGTCGTGCGGCGATTCATCGGTCTCATGCCTGCTGGGTCTCCTTCTTGGCTTCATTGAACTTGGCGTAGCGGCGGTTGAATTTCTCAACGCGGCCCGCCGAGTCGATAATCTTCTGCTTTCCGGTGAAGAACGGATGGCATTGCGAACAGATTTCGACCTTCAGCGACTCGCGCGTCGAACGCGTGACGAAGGTGGCGCCGCAGCTGCAGGTCACGTCACACTTGCGATAGCGCGGATGCAAATTTTCTTTCATTGTATCACCAGTATTAGAATTTCATGTCTGCCAGTTCGCTCGCGCTCTTGACGCGCACCATCTTCTCGCGGAACTTCCACGACTGGGTGTCCTCATCGAAAACCGACACGACGCACTTGATCGAGATGATGTCGGATTTCTCCTTGCTCTTCGATTTGTCGCTGAACGACTGCTTCTTTGCCACGACGAACTCCTGCGGGAATCAATGCACTGAAATCCGCTCCATTTGAAGCGAACTTAAATTTAAGAAACAATCTGTCCAGAGTCAAGAGGGTTTCGGCCGGACAGAGGCCGCGCTTCGAAAAATCCGTACATGCGGCGCGCGAAGCGGGGATTTTCAACATACGGACTTCAGGCATCCCGTGCAAATCGCCGCCAATGTGGCCGTGCCGCCTGTGCGGGCGCGCGATGGCCCCCCGAACATGGCCGCGGGTCGATGTGGCCGCGGGTCGATGTGGCCGTGCCGTTGGCACGGCCCTACGTCAACGCACCGATCCCACTGCCGGATTTGCGCGCACGTGCCGCTGGCACGGGCGCGCGATGGATTGCCCAAACATGTCCGCGGACGGCGTGGCCGAACCGCTGGTTCGGCCCTACGTCACGGCATAGATCCCATTGCCGGATTTGCGCGCGCGTGCCGCTGGCACGGGCGCGCGATGGATTGCTCAAACATGTCCGCGGACGGCGTGGCCGAACCGCTGGTTCGGCCCTACGTCAACGCATAGATCCCATTGCCGGATTTGCGCGCGCGTGCCGCTGGCACGTGCGCGCGATGGATTGCCCTGCCCGATAAGGTGTGTCCTTGTGTCATCGCACGGCCCGTGGTATTTTCCTTCTTTCACGCACTTCTCCGGGATTCCCGTGAATTATCGATCAATCACAGGCATCTTTTCACGCGGCTTCGCGACGGGCGCGATCGCGATGTTCTGGACGGTCGCGGTGCGGCTGTTTTTCGCGAACGCATGGTACGGACTGTATCCGCTCGTCCTCGGCATGCTGCCGTTTCTCGCCGCCGTGATCGGTGGTCGTCCCCTGCTGCTGCATCTCCTCCCGAATCCTGTTAGGCGATTCGCTGCTCCGATCCTTGCCCTGCTCCTGCCTCTCGCGCTCTGGCTGCTGTACGGCGCAACCGATGGACTTGCCATGCTCGACGGCACTTCATCCCCCATGCAGTTCGCGTACCTGCTGCTGCTCGGTGCGGTGTTCGCCGGATTCCCGATCGACGCGGTCGCGGCAGCGGACGCGATGCACACGCAGGCGCGACATCCGGACGCACAACGCCCGACCATGCTGCAAACTGCGGGATGGACGCTGGCGGGCCTCGGTGCGGGACTGGCACTGATCGCCATTCTTCAGGATACGCTCTCCCTGCAGGCGCTCCTTCTCGTGCAGGTCATCGCCGCCGCGGGAGCGCTGCTCCCGGGATGGAGTGCGTCGGCCGCCGCGTCGGAGGCCTCTGCCGTGGCCTCGGCGGGGACGAAGCAGAAAGTCCATGCGCCTCGCTTCCCCGCTCCCGCGAACGTCCTGCTGCTGGCGATTCCCGCTCTGCTCGCCTTCGCGCTGCCTTTCGTGCTGCAGACGATCGCGGAAACGCCGGTCGCCGCCGCGGGCAGCGGAGCATTGCTCCTGGCAGGAACGGCGATTGCCGCGGGTCTCGGCCTGCTGTTTGCCGGACAGCTGTCCGGTGCCGAAATCCGAGCCGGCCGCGCGCCAGGCACCGGAGCGCTGCCGAATCACTCGGTGATCGCGGGGCTCGCCGCCGCACTGGTCTTCTCCTATGTTCTCTGCGATTACTGGACCGGATTCTTCGGCGATTTCTACGCCGCCTGGTACGGCGGCGGCAGCGCGGGATTCGGAGTCGGGGGTATTCTTCCCCTTTTCTCGCTCGGCGTGCTCGCCATTGCCCTTGCAGCAGCTGTGCGCGACGGCACCGCGCCGCGGTGGGACTTCCGCCTCCCGCTCGTCGCCACCGTCGGTGCGGGATTGCTCGCTGCGTTTTTCCTGCGCGCCATCGTGCCGCTGCATGTCATCGGCTATGTGCTGACCGCCGCGGCGATGCTCATCGCGCTCTACGAATTCGCACGCTGGTACCGGAAGAATCTGCTCTCCTCGGTGCTGCTCGCGGCGATCGTGCTCGTCGGCATCTACGTTTTTCCGGGACATCAGCCCGAGTTCCGCAATTATTTCGATCCTGTGAGTTTCCAGGTCACGGCGGAGGAACAGGCGCCGGCTGGACGCATGACCCTGCTGCGTTCGCGCGATTACGACGACCGCTTCTACGCGCTGTTCTGGAACGAGGCTGTCGCGCTCACCCAGTCGTCGCGGCAGGTGCAGGGTGATCTCTACCGCATGGGACATCTCCCGATGCTCATGCGCGCCGGCAGGGCGCGTGTGCTGGTTCTCGGCCTCGGTTCGGGCCTGCCGCTCGAGGCCGTCGCAATGCACGATCCTGCGTCGGTGGACTGTGTCGAACCGATGGCTGCCACGCTGCGCCTGGCGAACACGATGCGCACGAAGGCCCATGCATGGGAATATCTCGAAGGAGTGCGCTTTCATAATGAGCGCGTACCCTCGTTCCTCGCTCGCGGGGAGGGGCGCTACGACGTCATCATCAGCGCGGAGCCGCTGGCCTCGCCGGCGCCGACGCCGGGACTGATGTCCGAAGACTATTTCCGCAACGCCGCGCGCATGCTCTCGAACGGAGGCGTGTTCATGCAGTGGCTGCCTGTGGCGCGCCTCGATCTCGCGGCCATGCGCCGCGTGTTCGCGGCCATACTCGCGGCCTTTCCCCATGCGGAGCTATGGATGAGCAGCGCGGATCCCGAGAGCGCCATGATCGGCGTGCTCGCTTCGAACACTCCCTTCGCCGCCGTCCAGCCTTCGCCACTGCGCTTCACACGGCTCAAGGCCGATCCCGCGCGCCGCTTCCACCTGCAGCAGATCCAGCTCGATCAGTTCGTACTGGTCGCCGCATGTTACGGCACCGATGGGGCGGGACTGCGGACGATCGCGGCCGAAGCCGCTCCGTTTACGGACTTCGACGGATTGCGCCCGCTGCAGGATCGTCCCCTGCACGAAGCCGTGGCCGACGTCGATCGACTGCTCGCCGCGCGCATTCCGCCCGACCGCATGCTGGCGGGAATGCCTGACAGCGTGCGCGCGCTCAACGCGGATATCCGCGCCGCGCGTCCTGCCATCCTGCGTGCCCGGACGGCGGTGATCGGCGGCGACGACAGCAGCGCGGTGACGATCCTCTCCGAGCCGTTGCGCACGGCGCCGCAAAACGGCGAGGTGCGGCGTGTGCTCGGCGACGTGCTGCTGCGGCAGGCGGCGGGTTATGTGGGATCGGGCGCCTATCCTACCGCCGTGGCCATGCTCAACACCGCTCTGCAGATGCTGCCTCTCAATACCTACATGCTGCGCCTGCTCATGATCGCTTCCTTCAATATCGGCGACCGCGAGGCATCGGGACTCGCGATCGACGGCATCAGGCGTATCGATCCATCACATGCGGGCTTCCGCGACAATCAGGCAACCATCCGGGCACAGCAGGGCGCCACGGACGATGCACTGCTGCTGTATGAAAACGCGATCACACTGGATCCACGCAACGAGGAATTCTACTGCAACATGGCCTCGTTCCATTACAGTCAGGGCCGCATCTGGGAGGCCATCCGTGTCCTCGACGAGGCCACCACGCGCGCGTATTACCCGGCGAAAGCCTGGTATCTCAAGGGTATGTTCTACGGTGAACAGGGCCGCTTGCCCCATGCGAAGGAAGCGTTCGAACGCTACCTCGACACGGCCACGCCGCTCGATCCCAACCGCGTCGATGTGGAACGGCGGCTCGAACAGCTCCGCTCGGTCAAGGAGGAATGACGATGACTACCGTACCGCTCGATGTTCTTGCTTTCTCACCGCATCCCGATGATGCGGAGCTGTACTGCGCGGGAACGCTGCTGCTGCACAGGCGCGCCGGACGCCGCGTCGGAATCACCGACCTGACGCGCGGCGAGCTGAGCACGCGCGGTACCCCGGAAACGCGCGCCGCGGAAACGGCTGAGGCGACAAGATTGCTCCGCCTCGAGCATCGCGGCAATCTCGGCATCCCCGACAGCGGAATCCGCAATTCGCCGGAACAGCGACTCGCCGTGGTACGGGAATTGCGCGCCACGCGTCCCGGCATCGTGCTTCTCCCCTGGCATACCGACAGGCATCCCGACCACGAGCACGCCTCGGTACTCGTGCGCGAGGCGCTGTTCGCGAGCGGCCTGCGCCGCATCGAGACCGTCGATGCGCGGGGCGAACCGCAGGAGTCCTACCGTCCCGCCCGTGCTTACTACTACATGTTGTCGGAGGATTTCACGCCGGATTTCATCGTCGACATCAGCGCCGCGTTCGACGAGAAACTCGCCGCAATCCGCGCCTACCGCACCCAGTTCCATACCGCCGAGGCCGCGGCAGACGGACCACAGACCTACATCAGCACCCCGGAATTCCTGCAGTCACTCATCGGACGCTCCCAACGGCTGGGATTTCACGTCGGGGGCAGGTACGGGGAGGGATTCGCGGGGTTACAGCCGCTACGGCTGGAAGTTGCGGCGATGTGATTCAATATGACAGATTACAGATGGCAGATGGCAGATTCAATATCTGTTATCTGGCATTTGTCATCTGTCATCTGTCATCTGTCATCCGTTTTCCGTTATGCCGTATCG
>CAZWNO010000146.1:0-8751 GCA_964635845.1 uncultured Chromatiales bacterium | reverse complement strand
CCTACGTGGCCACGGAGGATGAATACGTCGACTATCTCTACCGCCTCGAACAGTGGCGCGCCAACCGGCGGGCGCGGTACCAGGTGTATGAATGAAATGGAGGCAGGCTTCATGAGACAGTACATGCTGATCATTCTCGCCGTGCTCGCCGCATGCAGCGCGGAGCCGCCGCTCGACAGCGGCATTCCGGGACTTACCCATGATGATGTGCGTTACGCGCTCGCGGACAAGGACATGCTCACAAGCGCGAAGCGTGATGCACAAGGGCTGAACAGCAGTTCCTTCAAGGCCTACAGGGATGGGATCGACTTTCTGGTGAAGGCGTACGGCAGGGAAGGAAGTGCCGTCGATTCGGTGTGGGTATGGTTCGAGGCGAATCCCGCGATCGGCGACGTCATCGATGAACTGCCCTTCCTCCGCGACATCGCGGCGATGACCTACGACGGCTGCGATCCCGATCGCACGCAGAAATGGCTTGAGGAAAACTATTCCTCGATCGAGTCGCGCATTGTCGTGGGGCCGGCGGTATTCACGCTCCGTGCTCCCTCCGCGTACGTGCGGGAACTGACCGTGAGGCGGGCGCGATGAAGCTCACGCATGCGCTGGTCCCATTGATCATTCTGCTTGCCTTCGCGGGATGCGGGCCAGGGAGTCCGGACGATACCGCGATTCCCGGCATCACTCCGCGGGATGTATACCAGGATCTGCCGAACCGCGGTATGGCGCTGTCGGAATTCTGGGATCATGTGACCTTCCGCACCTCGCTCGGAATGGAGTACGAGGGCATCGCCTATCGCCTCGAGATCATCGGGAGGAATCGGTCATCGGTGGATTCGATCTGTGCGACCGTCGAGGTCCGCTCCGCGCGTGCCGACGCGCAGCAAGGCCGTCGATTCCTCCGCCGTATTGCGGCCGTCGCCTATGAAGGGAGCAACCCCGACCGCGTCGCGCAGTGGATCTCCGAGCATATCAACGAGCGTGAGAACCGCACGGTCATCGGTCCTGTCGAGTACATCCTCTACACCCCGACGAACAATTCCCGGGAGCTGATCTTGCACCGGGCGAAACCTTCGCGCGCTGTCGGGTCACACGATTGCGACCGTTTCCGGGGCGCGGAGGTATTCGCAGACAATAGATGCACGATCCGTTGACATACGTCTGACGAGTTTTGGATCTTCGGAAGGTGGATATCGCCGGACGAGCTGGGGGGATGGAACCGGGCCTGACGCGACCGTGTTGTATTTTCTCTTGACACAGGTCCTACCTGACATACAATCATGATTGAGGAGGTGCATGATGTCCGTTCGCATCGTCCGTCTCGGAACCCCCAGAATTCCCGGTGAAGGCCTTCGCATCGGGACTGTCCGGCGTCCGCCGCGCGGTGTCCCGAAATCGGAATTCGCCTCGCAGGACTGGTACGACATCTGGTTCCCTGATCTGTCTCCGAGTCCTGAGACCATAAAATTCGCACATGCAGCCCGAACGCCGGCGGACTGGGCGGCTTTCATGCGCAAGGTTCGGGCGGAGATGTCCGCCCCCGCACCCGCGCGCCTGATCGCATTACTCGCCGCGCTTTCGCATCAGACGGACTTCTCCATCGGCTGTTACTGCGAAAACGAGGAACACTGCCATCGGTCCGTCCTTCGCGCATTGCTTCTGGAAAACGGAGCTGAGCTGTCATAGGATCGCGTCCCTCTCGGCGTACGCGCAATTGTTCCGATGTTCCATGACCGGCCTGTCGGCTCAGCCCTCAGTTTTTCTCAGGCTGAAGATGAACCAGCACAGAGTGATGGTCCCGGCGGCGAAGATCGTGTCGCCAATGACGCGCAGCCACTTGAATACATGCATATGATCGAGCTGCATGAATTCCGCAGAGCGCGCGTACCACATTCCGTCATTGACACTGGCGACGGTCTGCAGGAAACCGATGGGGAGCAGACTCAGGATGACCATCAGCAGGAGGCCGATGTTGATTGACCAGAAAGACACGCTGAGCAGCCGTTCATTCCACCGCACCTGCCGGTACAGGCTGCGGAAGACGAAGAGCATCAGTCCGATACCCAGCATGCCATAGACGCCGAACAGGGCCGTGTGACCGTGTACCGCCGTGGTGTTGAGTCCCTGCATGTAGTAGAGGGCGATCGGGGGATTGATGACGAATCCGAATATTCCGGCGCCGAGGAAGTTCCAGAACGAGACGGACAGCAGGAAGTAAATCGGCCATTTGTAATCCTTCAGCCAGTCTGTCGCCTTGCTGAGCCGGTAGTTGTGAAACGCCTCGAAACCGATCAGTACCAGCGGAATGACTTCCAGCGCGCTGAAGGTGGCACCCAGTGCCATGACCGCCATCGGAGTGCCGGTAAAGTACAGGTGGTGGAAGGTGCCGAGGATTCCGCCGGCGAGAAAGATGATCGTTGAGAAAAGCACGCTGGCGGTCGCCGTGCGCGTCCGCAGCAGTCCCATGCGGAGGAAGAGGAATGCGGCGACCACGGTCGCGAACACCTCGAAGAACCCTTCGACCCACAGGTGCACCACCCACCAGCGCCAGTACTCCGCGATGGCGAGATTCGTCTGCCGCCCCCACATCAGGCCGGCGGCATAGAACAGCGCGATGGCCATGCAGGAGAGCAGAAACAGGATCAGCAGATGCTTTTCTTCGGTTTTCCGCCGGATCACGGGGAGGATGGGCCGGATCATCAGCGTGAGCCAGATCAGCAGTCCCACGAAAAGGAAGGCCTGCCAGAACCTGCCGAGATCGACGTACTCGTAACCCTGATGCCCGAACCAGAAATTGCCCGCGAGGCCGAGCTTCTGCATGATGCCGAACCACTGGCCGGCCATGGAGCCGAGCACGATGACGAGGAGCGCGAAGAAAAGGAAATTCACACCCGCCTTCTGGAATTTCGGATCCCTGCCGGACAGCGAAGGTCCGATATATAATCCGGTGGCGAGCCATGCCGTGGCGATCCAGAAGATTGCGAGCTGCACATGCCACGTGCGCGTCGCGGCGTAGGGCAGGAATTCGGAGAGCGGGAATCCGTAGAAGCCGTCGCCTTCCACGCCGTAGTGCGCGGTGACCACGCCCATAATGACCTGGAGCAGGATCAGGAGATTGACGACCAAGAAGTATTTTTTTACGGCCGCCATGGAAGGTGTGATGTTCTGGCGCATCAGCGGATCCTCGTTCGGGGCGTCGGCACCTTCCCCTGTCCGCGTCTTCGCATGATAGAACACGAGGATTCCGATTCCGACCAGCAGCATCACCACGCTGAATCCCGTCCACAGCACGAGATCGCCGGTGGCTGTGTTGCCCACCTGCGCGTCCGGTGGCCAGTTGTGCGTGTAGGTGATCTTTTCTCCCGGACGCTCGGTGACGCAGGCCCACGCGGCCCAGAAAAAGAACTGCGTCATCTGCTGCATGCGACGCGAATCCTTGACTGCGTTGGGTGGAATCGCATAATTCGCGCGAAGCTCCGCGAGGGCGGGATCGTTGGTGAACAATCCGGTGTAGTAGGCGCTGAGATGATCGAACGCGTCTTTCCGCAGCGGGGAGATGGTGAGCGTTCGCGTCTCCGGATCGTAGGTGTTTTTCCGGAGCTCGTTCTGCAGCCGTTTCTCCAATGCGGCTTTGTGCTCGGAATCGATGGAGGCGAAGACCGCACCGAACTCCGCATCGGCCCAGGTATCCAGGATGAACTGCGCTTCGCGGTGCAGCCAGTCCGCCGTCCAGTCCGGCGCCAGGTATGCACCGTGTCCCCACACGGTGCCGACTTCCTGTCCGCCGATGCTCTGCCAGACATTCTGTCCGTCCTTGATATCCTGACCCTCGAACAGCACCGTGCCATCCGTCGTCACGACGCGTTCCGGAACCGGCGGCGCCTCCTGGTAGATATCGTACCCGAAGTAGAGCAGCACGGCGAAGGAGATGCCCGTTACCAGGGCGAAGGCGATCCAAAGTTTCTTTTCCGTATTCATGGCATCCATTTTACAGTGAAGTTTCTGAAATGCGGTAGGCGGTTTCCGAGGTTCAAAAAGACCGCGCGACGCGGTCCCGAGGAAATTCAGGATTCGTGACCTGCCGATGGTCGTTGGGGAGCGTTACACCAAGATAGACAAAAGAATCGAGAGAAGCGCACATGTTCATCGATGCCGTCGTTCACGGGCTGCAGCCGTGATTTGTCATTCTGGCAGACTCTCCTGCACAGGAACGAGGTTCGACATCGCCTGATTTCACGCTCCTCCGGCAGCCTGCCCCGACGCCCCTGGCACCCCGATTATCCAGTAACAGTCCGACCTCGCCATTGCGTGGCAACGTTGATCCCATCACCGCGTTATATGGCCGAGCCGTTGGCTCGGCCATCGACCAATGATCCAATGATCCAATGCCCGCTCGCCTCACGTCTCGATAAGCATCCTCATTAAATTCGGCACACCGTGCCCCTGGTGGTACTTGTCCCGTCCAATGTCCGTGCACGTGCGCAGCAGGATGTCCTTCACCTCGTCCGGTCTCCCACGGAATTCGCGGCGGGCGGAGAGGAAGGCGGCGAGCAATCCCGACACGTGCGGCGCGGCCATGCTGGTGCCGCTTTCCTCGCAGTACAGTTCCTCCTTCGTCGTGTCGCGGTAGTGGGCGTTGCATGACGAGATGCGCTCGCCCGGACCGACGACGTCGGGCTTGAGGCGTCCGTCGGAAGTGGGACCGCGCGAGGAGAATGCCGAGACGCCGTAAAGGTGGGGACGGTCGGCGTGCACCGAGCCCACGGTGATGCAGTCCTCGAGATTTGCTGGATCGCCGATGGACATCGGACTGTTCAGCTCGATCTCCCCGTGCGGCGTGGTGACCTCCACTTGGCCTTCGTTGCCGCTCGCCGTCACGACCAGCACGCCGGAACGCCACAACCGTCGCAGCTCGGCGCAGATGGGCGAGAAGCCGCAGCCGTACACGGTGCTGTCGTAGGGTCCGCCGAGACTGAGATTGACGCCGTGGATTTTCAATTCGGAACTGTTCTCATTCAGTTCGGCGATATGGTCGAGCGCCTTGATGATCCACGCGTCCTCGCCGCCGCCGTCGTCGTCGAGCACTTTGTATATCACCAATCGTGCCCGTGGCGCGATGCCCGTGAGCGTGCCTTTGTCATCGGAACCCGCGATGATGCCGGCGACATGCGAACCGTGTCCGTCCCTGTCCCGCTCCTTCGTGAGTCTCGCCGGCGGACCGTGCTGCGTGCAGTCCCATATCGCATCGATCGTCTTGTGCGTCTTGAAATGCGGATGATCCGAGCGTACGCCCGTGTCCAGCACCGCCCATGTGATCCCGTCGCCGAATGCCGCGTAGCTCGCTTTCGCGGCGTCGGCCTGGATCACCTTCTGTGAACGTGTCAGCAGCTTTCGCTTCGCCGCACTCTTCCATATCCTGTAAATGCGAAGGGATGCGTGCAGGCTGGTGATCTCGCCGATCTCGGCGGGAGTCAGACGGGCCGACACGAAACGGCGGAGCCGCTCGATGCGCGCGGCCTCCATTTCGCGATCGGGATTGTCGCCCTCCGCCGTGGCGACGGCACGGACGATCTCCTCGATCTTCATCGCAGCGTTGTCGATGCGCGCGGTGAGCGTCGCCTCGCCCGTGGCCCGCTCCGCTTCCTCGACCTTGCGCATCTGCTCGCTCGATTCACCGATGGCCGCGTACTGCGGCACGAGGATTTCGATCAGCACGGGATGGCGTTCCTCCACGGCCAGCAGTTCCGCTACGTCGCGCGCGACGAGGAAGCGCGCGTGCATGTCGATGCGCGTCGCGTCGTGCACGACCCTGCGCACGGTCGGATGCGAGAGATACCCGGCCGCGGAGTGCGGATTGAATCCCTCGAGATTGCGGACCTGCGTATTCATGATGACTTCATCCGAAATCAGGTCCTCGCGCTCGAAGTCGTTGGCGATGCCCTTGTCCAGGGCGACGGGATCGAGGGGATCGGAGAAATTGTGCCATCCGCGGACGCAGTGCGGGACCGCGAGCGGACAGGTGAGGAAATCCTGCACCTCCTGTATGCCGAGCGGCGAGCCGATGGTGATCAGTTGCACGACGTCGAGCCCCAGCTTGTCACCGAGTTCCGCCAGCACCTCGAGCGCCACCACCGTGCCCTGGCTGTGCGCCACGATGGTGACGGGCTGCTTGACGGTCTTGAGGACATCGACCAGCCGTTTGCGTATCGCATCCCGCTTTTTCCTCACGAAGAAATATGCGGCGCTGTCCTTGACCAGGGCTTCGAGGAATGCGCGCGCGATCGGCTTGCGCAGGAATGCCGGGAGGGGAAGGACCTTGGTCCGCAGGCGCTTGCTGCTTTTGCCGGCCTCCGCGGTCGCGGATTGCTGCACGCCCATCGTGCGCAGCAGCGACTGCGCGAGCATCATGGCCCCCTCTTCCTCGGGATCGACGCCGGCTTCCGTCAGCAATGCGCCGGTGTTCAATGTGCCCGCCAGTGCTCCGCCCGATTTCGGACCGCTATTGCGGAGGCGCCGCGTGCGCTCGGTCAGCACTTCCGGATGAAGAATATCGGACCAGTACGCCATGCGCGTCTGCGTTCCCATCTCCCGGCCGAAAAGCGCGAGATCCCACTCCCGCTTGATCTGCACGGGCGGCGGGTGCTTCCCGATCCCGTGGACGTAGATGACTCTCAGCTGTTCTGCCGGCAGTGTCGCGGAGCGCTTGCGGGGGGCTTCGCCTGTCTTGCCCGGTTTCACGGCCTTGCCCGGTTTCACGGCCTTGTCCGCGATTCCTCCCCTCGCCGTCGTTCCTGCCGCGATAGTCTGCTTGCGTGGCATGGTTTTCCTCCTCGAATCCTATCTGGCGGCCAGTGTGATGAAATCCTTTTTCCCGTAGCCCCGCGTCGCGGCACAGACTTCGTAACCTTCCCGGTTGCCGTCGTCGTTGGTGTTGCCTTCGATGGTGGAAAAGGAATCCTTGCCGAACAACGTGACGAATCCCGTGTGCGTCCAGTCCGTCGAGGTGCGACGGATCAGGAAGATGCCGGCGACGGGAAGCGTGTCGTGCGGAACGGTTCCATCGGCGATGGAGGATCCCTTCACGAACAGACCGGCGTTCTTTGCCTGCGTGGCCAGAATATCACAGGAAAACGAACCGGGCACGACGGAAGTTATCTGCAACGCCTGCGACGCCTGTTTCAGCACGAACGTGACGAAACCCGCGCACCAGGCCCATGGCGTGCCCTGGTTGCCGCTCATATACAATCGTACCCAGGGACCGCAATTCTGCCCGCCGATCTCGAGCGGGTGCTCCTTCAGATGCTGCCTGGCATATGCCAGGACCGTCTCCGGAAAGCCGGGCTGCGCGGCGCTGCCCTCGATGGGCGCGAGCACGCGCCGGAGTGGCGCGACCAGCGCTTCCCAGGTTTTGACGTTCACCACGCCCGTCGAAGGCAGTCCGCTGGCTTCCTGGAATCTCGCGACATTCAGTTCCGTGATACGGCCGAAATCGCCGTCCACGGCGAGGCCGAGTTTGTGCAGATTCAGCCATTCCTGCACGCGCCGGGCGGCAGTGCCGTGCGCGCCCTTCTTCAGCGGCGTAGTGCATTCGAGTTCCCTGCGGATCCACGGGGATACCGCGCTTCCGTCGTTCAACAGATAGCCCATGCAGTCATCTCCTTTCGGATAACCATCGTGGCGGCCGCGACCATTACGGCCGAAACGGATTTTTTTATACAATCAGGCAGTACATCGTTGGATTGACCGATAGAATATAACCGTCCAGACGGGAAAGTCAAGTCCCTGTGGGCGATACACGGAAAAAAAGGCCACGTTTCCGGAATGGTTTCCCTGTATGTTCGGCTTCATGCCCCCGAGTAGCGCCGCGATTCCCTACGCGGTGGAGACTACCGTGCAATTTCCGCGAATCGTTCGTAAATTACGGTATTCTCGCAGTCGGCCGATTGCGGAACCATTCCAGCGAACGATTTCGGAGGTGCATGTGTACAGGATAAAGGTCGTGGACGGAATCCCCGGAGTCGAGTACTATTCCGACCTCAGCAGCCGGTCGCGGATCAAGAAGGAGATGTTCGCCCGCTACAGCATCACTCCGAGCAGGGTGACACTCGAGGAACTTCCGCAGGAACAGGAGTCCCTGTTCTATCTGCGTTTCAACATGGTGATAGGGAAGAAAAAGGTCGGCGACTACGGTTACCTCTACAAGTGCAAGGCGGGGATCACGCGGGGCTGACCGATGAAGGGATCGAAGTAAAATAAATCCGCCCACTGCCGCGAAAGTGCAGACAGTGGGCGGACGTTCTTCGGAGAGAAGGGGGTTGTCGTCTTACTTGTTCAGTGACATCTTGATCGTCTTGGCAAAGCCGAGGCCACTCGCTTCGGCGGTCATGTCCACGATCGCGAAGTACAGACCGCTCGGCAGTACGCTCGCGTCGAATGTGTACTCGTACACACCGGCTTCGACCGTGCCATTCACCGCGACGGTGATGTCACGGCCGAGGATGTCGACGATGCGCAGATGCACGAGACTGCGTTCGGGCAGACTGTAACGGATGGTCGTGGTCGGATTGAAGGGATTCGGGTAGTTCTGGCTCATGTCGAAGGTGCCCGGCATGAAGTCGTGCCGCGCTTTCGGAGTCACAGGACCGTGTGTCCGCATCCAGTTGAGCTTGATCGCGATGTAATCGAAGTTGTTCACCACGCCGTTGCCGTCCGCGTCCATGTAGCAGCCTTCCGGCGTGTACCAGGGCACGCCCG
>CAZWNO010000145.1:0-8819 GCA_964635845.1 uncultured Chromatiales bacterium | reverse complement strand
CGTGCAGCGCTTCGTGCTGTCGTATCCCCACGTGCGCATCACATTCATCTCCGACGGCGCGACGGTCTACGACGCGCTGCCCGGCGAACTCCCGGTCCGCGTGTCCTATCTCTTCGGCGAGCGCGTGGCGGAGTCGCTGCTGTCGGTGAAGGAGGAGACCGACCTTATCACCGTCACCGGCTACATCGGGCGTCCCAGCTTCGCGCGGAAATCCCGCGGCGAGCAGTTTCTCTTCGTCAACGGCCGCTACGTCGTCAGCCGCTACCTCAACCACGCCGTGGTCAGCGCCTACGAAAACATGATCGACCAGGGCGCCTTCCCGATGTACATCCTCTTCCTGAACATCGACCCGAAGCAGGTCGACGTCAACGTGCATCCGTCGAAGCTCGAAGTGAAATTCTCCAACGAGCGCAACATCTACACCATCCTCGGCGCGGTGGTGCGGCAGAGCCTGTACCATTACGACCTCTCGCCGAGCATGACCTTCCGCGACGCGCGGCAGGGCGGGGGCGACGTGACGCGCGACGCGGAGCGCGACGTGCCGCACGGGGACGCGGACGCGCCGCGGCGCGATTATTCAGGATCCGAGACTCCGGATTATTCCCGCATGCGCATCAGCGCTCCCGAGGAACGCGGCGACCGGCCTGAGCAGAAGTACGATTCGTTCTCCTCGCTGCGGCGGGGGATGGGCGACCGTCCCGCGGCCGGGGGACGCATGGATCCCCGCCAGATCGACGACCTCTTCCGTTCGCTGAACATTGACGCGGGGCAGGGTGGCGCGGCGGGCGTGCGCGACGGCGGCCTGCGCGACGGCGGCCTGCGCGACATCGGCGCGGGAGAAGGCGACGCCGAGACCGTGATCCTTCCGAGCGAAAGACCCGTTTCCGACACGCAATTCCTCTGGCAGCTGCACAACAAGTACATCTTCACGCCGATCAAGAGCGGACTGATGATCATCGACCAGCACGTGGCGCACGAGCGCATCCTCTACGAGCGCGGGCTCGCCGCGCTCGACAGCAGCGCCTCATTCGCGCAGCAGCTGCTGTTCGCGCACAGCTTCCGCGTCTCCCCGGGCGACTTCGCGATGCTCGAGGAACTGCGCGATGAACTCGGCCGCCTGGGCTTCACGCTGAAGCTCGCCGCTCCCGACCTTGTCACGGTCGAGGCGGTGCCGCAGGACGTGCGTCCGGGCATGGAGGAAAGCATCCTCGAGGAGATGCTCGAGCAATACAAGGAATACCAGCACGCCGGCATCTCCGACCGGCGGCACAACGTGGCCGCCTCCTACGGCTGCCGCGCCGCCATCAAGGCCGGCGACAAGCTCAGCGCCGCCGAGATGCAGACCCTCATCGACCAGCTCTTCGCCACCTCGAATCCCTACGTCTGTCCCCACGGCCGTCCGATCGTCATCCGCCTCCCGCTCGACGAGCTCGACCGGAGATTCGGCCGTACGTCGTAACAGAAGGATTCCGACTCGACCTTGCACCCGAACGTGCAATGGCGTGGGATCGCGGAATACCTTGACTTTCTCCCTGAATCCCCATATTGTTTATCGCAATTATCCTCATATATCCAACAGGAACGCCCGGACGTACAGGCTGACCGGCCGGACTTCCAATCGCTTCAGGCAGGCAGACGGTATTGTGATGGCGTTACGCCGACGAACGAAAAAAGGAGAAAACGATGAACGAGATAGCTGCAGCTCCCGATACACGAGGTGTCACCGTGGAACTGCTCGCAGCAGTCGATCTCGGGCCCGAAATCGAGGGTATGGCCGGTCGACAGCTTCGAATGCGCATGGTGACGATTGAACCCGGAGGCGTATTCGGCCCGCTTCACGACCATATTGGACGGCCTGGCACCGTTTATATACTTCACGGAAGCATCACCGACCACCGAAATGGTGTGGCGACAGACTACGGGCCCGGAGCTGGCTGGCCCGAAGACCGGAACACGGTGCATTGGCTCGAGAACAGAGGGCCGATTGCAGCGGTGGAAATCTCGGTCGATATCGTGCGGCAAGAGTAGGTTTAGTCATGACATCACATAACCCGATTACAACAGGAGAAACTACATGAAACCGATAGCGAAGAACACCATCTGCCTCTGGTACGACGGCGACGCCGAGGAAGCGGCGCGCTTTTACGCGGCAACCTTTCCCGACTCGTCCGTCCAGGCGGTACACCGCTCCCCGGGCGACTATCCGGCCGGAAAGGAGGGGGACGTGCTCACCGTGGAATTCACCGTCATGGGCGTTCCCTGCATCGGACTCAATGGCGGACCGGAGTTCAAGCACAGCGAGGCCTTCTCGTTCCAGGTGGCGACCAAAGACCAGGAAGAGACGGACCGCTACTGGAACGCGATCGTCGGCAACGGCGGCCAGGAGAGCGCCTGCGGCTGGTGCAAGGACAAGTGGGGACTGTCCTGGCAGATCTCGCCGATCGTCCTGACCCAGGCGGTTTCCAATCCAGATAAGGCCATCGCCAAGCGCGCCTTCGAAGCCATGATGCCCATGAAGAAAATCGACATCGCCACGATCGAAGCGGCGATCCGCGGCTGAGCGCGGAGCAACCGCACGAACACAAGGAACCGAGACATGAATATCACCGTCGAAACCACCGTCGCCGCACCGATCGAACGGGTCTGGCGCGCATACACGACACCCGAGGCCATCATCCAGTGGAATGCGGCATCGGATGACTGGCACACAACCGCGGCCACGGTCGACCTGCGCGTAGGCGGCGCCTTCTCCTCGCGCATGGAAGCGAAGGACGGCAGCATGGGATTCGATTTCGCCGGGACATACACGAACATCGTGCCAAACGAACTGATCGAATACAGCTTCGGCGATCGCACGGCGCGCGTGGAGTTCGCCGACAGTCCGGCGGGCGTCACCGTGCGCGTCACCTTCGAAAGCGAGTCCACGAATCCCATCGACAAGCAGCGGGAAGGCTGGCAGGCCATCCTCGACAACTTCACCCGCCATGTCGAGGCGAACGGGTAACGCCTCTCCCCAAATATTTCACCGGTAGATCACGCACACCGGCTGGTGGACCCCGTCGATCCTCCGCTCACCGTGCTCGAATCCACCTCCCGCTGCTGCGCAGTGGTGAGGGGCGGAACGCTTTGTATAAAAACTTGATTCTCGCCAACAATATCCTTAATCTTATCGTTGGTGCCTGCCATAAAACCTCAGAATCAAGCATGTTATGAAATCATTATGCAGTGTTTTCATCGCAGTACTTCTTCTCTCCGTGTGCAGCAGGTGCAGCCTGACCTTCGCGGGTCTGACAGCAATCAACGAGGAAAGATCCGAGCACGCAACCCGGATCCCGCCGCGTGAAATACCCGAGGTCGCTCCAGGCACGATGGTGCGGGTTCACCTCATGTCCGGTGTCACGGAAGAGGGGAACGTGGTGGAATTCTTGTCTATCCCGGAGGGCCGTGCCATACGTTTGCAGCTGGAGAATGCGGAAAGGACCATACCGCTTGCCGACATCAGCATGATGGAAGAACTGAGGCAAGGGCATAGCGTCTGGTCCGCATTCCTCGTCGGTGCAGTGATAGATGCGGGTATCGTCGCGGCCATACTCATGATGGAGCCACAGTTTGGTAGTTCGCATTGACGCAGATTAGGGTCGGTTCTGTAATTTGTAACCGGGCACCCGAGTGCTCGACCACGGCAGTGCTCTGAATACCATTCGAAGCGCCATTAAAAAATCCTTCGTGCCATTCTTCGCGCCTTCGAGTCTTGGTGGTCTTTCCCTACGGAGATAGATAGGGGATTCAACCGGGACTTGACAGGCAGTTTCAAATAGACGATATTCCTTCGTAGTTATATATCCGTTTCGGAATATCACTTCATACGATATCAGGGAGCTCCGTATGAAATGTGAAGTTGAATTCACGGATGCGTTCTTCGAATGGTGGCTGACATTGCGAGAGCATCAACAGGACGAAATCGCAGCGGTCGTCGGATTGCTGGAAGAGCATGGCGTCGGACTCGGATTTCCTCGATCATCAGAGATCCGGGGCGCGCGCAACAAGAACATGCGGGAATTGAGGATTCAAATTGATGGAGCCCCATACCGCATTTTCTATGCCTTCGATCCCCGACGGACTGCACTCCTTCTTATCGGAGGACGGAAAACCGGTGGATCCGAATGGTACGATCGCATGCTACGTGTGGCGGATGGGTTGTTTGAGGAGCATCTTCGTGAAGTAATCAAAAGCAAAGGAGAGAGCTGACATGGCAAGAAAATTTTCCGAGCTCACAGAAGGGATGTCCGACGCCCGCATGAGGAACATTGCCCGGCGCAAGCGGGAACTCGGCCGGCAGGACGCTGCGGTGAGACGCCTTCAGGAGATCAGAATCGCGCTTCAGATGACCCAGGTGGAACTGGCAGAGCGTCTCTCAGTGAATCAATCCGCCGTGTCCAAACTCGAATCCCAGCAGGACATGTATATCAGCACTCTACGGAGGGTCATTTCCGCGCTGGGAGGGGAGCTGCACATCCGGGCTCATTTCCCGGATGGCATGGATTTCGAGATCGATCAGTTCATCTCCTGAGAAGCACCCATTCTTGTCCAACACCGCTCCGAATACCATTCGAAGCGCCATTAACAAATCCTTCGTGCCCATGTTCGTGTCTTCGAGACTTCGTGGTTTTTTCTTCCTCCCATCGTAGTTTTTTCCTCCGCCCGCAGTGGTTTTTTCTTCCTCTCGCCGCAGATCCCGTCACCTTGCTATTCCGCCCCTCCGGCGGTAACTTCTTATTTACGCCGAAATCCGGCGCATTTCAACACGGACCCATTCCATTTCCACATGCCCATGGAAGCCCCCGTCTATACACCGAAACACAAGATCCGACTCGTCACCGCCGCCTCGCTGTTCGACGGACACGACGCCAGCATAAACATCATGCGCCGCATCCTGCAGGCCAGCGGCGCGGAGATCATCCACCTGGGACACAACCGCTCGGTCGCGGAAATCGTCGACGCCGCCATCCATGAGGATGTGCAGGGCATCGCGATCTCGTCCTACCAGGGCGGACACATGGAATTTCTCAAGTACATGAAGGACCTGCTCGCCCGCCGCGGCGCCGCGCATGTGAAGATCTTCGCGGGCGGCGGGGGAGTGATCGTGCCGGAGGAGATCGCGGAACTGCATGCCTACGGCATCGACCGCGTGTTCTCGCCCGAAGACGGCCGCGAACTCGGCCTGCAGGGCATGATCAACGTCGTGCTCGAGTCCTGCGATTACGACACCGGCACGGATGCGAAACTGCGCGTCGAGAACGACGCCATGTTCATCGACGGCAAACCGCTCGAGGCATCCAATGGCGCGCTCATGGGCAACCGCAAGCTGCTCGCCTCGGCGCTGACTGCGCTCGAGCACAACGACCGCATCGCCATTCCCCTGCCCGCGGGGAAGTCCGTGCCCGTGCTCGGCATCACCGGCACCGGGGGAGCGGGGAAGAGTTCGCTCACCGATGAAATCGTGCGCCGCTTCCTCCGCGCGTTTCCGGAAATGCATATCGCGATTCTCTCGGTCGATCCCTCGAAGCGCCGCACGGGCGGCGCGCTGCTTGGCGACCGCATCCGCATGAACGCCATCGCGGCCACGCTGCCCGAGGGACACCCCCGCATCTTCATGCGCAGCTTCGCCACGCGCGCGGCCAACACGGCGACATCCGCGGCGCTGCATCGCGCGATCGACCTCTGCAAGTCCGCGGGCTACGATCTGGTGATCGTCGAGACCGCGGGAATCGGACAGAGCGACTCCGAAATCGTGGACCTGGTGGATGTCTCGATGTACGTCATGACCCCGGAATACGGGGCGCAGACGCAGCTCGAGAAAATCGACATGCTCGACCTGGCGGACCTCGTCGTGCTCAACAAGTTCGAGAAGCGCGGGGCGGAGGATGCCCTGCGCGACATCCGCAAGCAGTACAAGCGCAATCACACACTGTTCGAGACGGCGGACGATGATCTGCCCGTCTTTCCGACCATCGCCAGCCAGTTCAACGACGCGGGCACCAATCACCTGTTCTGGAACATCGTGCAGGCGCTCAACCGCAAGGCCGGCACGGCATGGACGACCGAACTCGGCCGCGAGCGCATCCTGCCCGACAAGGCCGCGGTGATTCCTCCCGAACGCGCGCGCTACCTCTCGGAGATTTCCGATGCCGTGCAGAGCTACAAGAAATGGGTGGAGGAGCAGGCGGAGTTTGCCCGCCGCTGGTCGCAGCTCGAAGGCGCCCGCGCCTCGCTCGTCGAAGCCTCGGAGCGGAAGGAATTGCATATCTCCGGCGAAGGCGGACTGGTGGAAATCGGCACCACCGAAGTGCGCGGGGATCTCTTCGATCTGCTCGACGCGCAGGCGGAGTACTTCCGCGCGAAGGTCGCGGCGGAAAATCGCGCGCTGCTGGACAAGTGGGAGGACGCGAAAGCGGCCTACGCGCGAGACACCCTGACCACGCGCAGCCGCGACCGCGAGATCGTCACCCGGCAATACTATACTACTTTGTCCGGAACCCGCGTGCCCAAGGTGTCCATGCCGCAATTCCATGACCGGGGCGACATCCTCTCGTGGATATTGCTCGAGAACGTCCCGGGCAGCTTTCCCTACACCGCGGGCGTGTTTCCCTTCAAGCGGGAGAACGAGGATCCCACGCGCATGTTCGCGGGCGAGGGCACGCCCGAGCGCACCAACCGGCGCTTCCATTTCGTGAGCGAGGGACTCCCCGCCGCGCGCCTTTCGACGGCCTTCGATTCGGTCACGCTGTACGGCGAGGATCCCGACGAGCGTCCCGACATCTACGGAAAAATCGGCAACTCGGGCGTGAGCATCTGCACGCTCGACGACATGAAGAAACTCTACTGCGGCTTCGATCTCTCGGCGCCGAACACGTCGGTATCGATGACCATCAACGGTCCCGCCCCGATGATCCTCGCGATGTTCATGAACACCGCCGTCGATCAGCAGGTGGAAAAATGGCTGGTGCTCAACCGGAAGTTCGACGCCGCGCAGAAGGCGATCGACGCGCATTATGCCGCGCTCGGGATGCCGCGTCCCGTCTACACCGGCGACGACGATTTCCGCGCCGTGCTCGCGCAGCTCGACGATCCCATGCAGTTCGAGGGCGCCCGCGTCGTGCACCGCTATTTCGGACTCGGCACGCTGGGCGTGAGCGGCGACTTTTTTGTGGAGAAGGGAATACTGCCCGCGGAGGAATACGCGCGCATCCGCCGCGAAACGATGTCCGCCGTCCGCGGCACGGTACAGGCGGACATTCTCAAGGAAGACCAGGCGCAGAACACCTGCATCTTCTCGACCGAATTCGCGCTGCGCATGATGGGCGATATTCAGGAGAATTTCGTCCGGAACAACGTCCGCAATTACTACTCCGTCTCCATCAGCGGCTATCACATCGCCGAGGCGGGGGCGAATCCGATTTCCCAGCTCGCCTTCACCCTGGCCAACGGCTTCACCTACGTGGAGTACTATCTCTCGCGCGGAATGAATATCGACGATTTCGCCCCGAATCTCTCCTTCTTCTTCTCCAACGGCATCGACGCCGAGTATTCGGTGATCGGACGCGTGGCGCGACGCATCTGGTCCGTCGCCATGAAGCGCCTGTATGGCGCCAACGACCGTTCGCAGAAGCTGAAGTATCACATCCAGACCAGCGGCCGCAGCCTGCACGCGATGGAGATCGACTTCAACGACATCCGCACAACGCTGCAGGCGCTGTACGCGATCTACGACAACTGCAATTCGTTGCACACCAACGCCTACGACGAGGCGATCACCACGCCGACCGAGGAGAGCGTGCGCCGCGCGCTGGCGATACAGATGATCATCAACCGGGAGCTGGGACTGGCCAAGAACGAGAATCCCCTGCAGGGCGCCTTCATCATCGAGGAACTGACCGACCTGGTCGAGGAGGCCGTGCTCGCCGAGTTCCGCCGCATCTCCGACCGCGGAGGCGTGCTCGGCGCGATGGAGACCATGTACCAGCGCGGGAAGATCCAGGAGGAGTCCATGGTCTACGAGCACAAGAAGCACTCGGGCGAACTCCCCATCGTGGGTGTGAACATGTTCCTGCGTCCCGAGCGTCTCCGCACGCACGAGGCCCAACCCACCGAGCTGATCCGCAGCACCGAGGACGAAAAGCGTCAGCAGATCTCCAACCTCCGTGCCTTCCAGCAGCGCAATGCGGATCAATCGAACAGCGCCCTCGCCGATGTGCAGCACGCCGCACAGGCGCACGCGAACATTTTCGACCATCTCCTCGAATGCGTGAAAGTCGCCTCGCTCGGACAGATCTCCGCCGCACTGTATGAAGTTGGCGGGCAGTATAGACGGAATATGTGATTGAGTGATTAATAATGACAAGATGACAAGATGACAAGATGACAAGATGGAAAGATGGAAAGATGGAAATAAGGGAAATGATGGCAATGATGGAAATGATGGAAAGATTGCGCGTGGGCCGAGAAGATAATTCGAAGCAATGAACTTCGCTGCCTACAGCCTACAGCCTATAGCCATTAATACGGAATGAGATAATTGATACAACCGAAAAGTATAGAACATTACTGAGCACAACAATGACAATCCTCCTCACGGGTCCTGCGGGACTCACCAACGAATGGCTCGAAGCGTGCAGGGAACACGACTGCATCGTGTATGCGCGCGGGATGAAGAAGATACTCGACGACAGCGTGCATGTCGTGCATGCTCTGGACGAGGCTCCGCATGTGGACCTGATCATCGATCTGCACGTGCGCGACTCGAAAAACCGCCGTCTGAT
>CAZWNO010000144.1:3554-8823 GCA_964635845.1 uncultured Chromatiales bacterium | reverse complement strand
ACGCGTGCCCGCAGCCGCAGGCTGCAGCCGGAAGAGATCCAGGACGGGACGTTCACGATCACGAACTTCGGCATCTTCGGAAACCTGTTCGGCACGCCGATCATCAACCAGCCGCAGGTGGCCATTCTCGGCGTGGGCGCCGTCAAGAAGCGGCCCGTCGTCGTCGAACGCGACGGAGAGGACACCATCGCGATCCGTTCGATGATGCTGCTCTCGCTGTCCTTCGATCATCGCATCGTCGACGGCGCGCTCGGCGGTCGCTTCCTCGAACGCGTGCGACAGTATCTCGAGGAATTCAACCTCGACGCGATCTAGCTTCAGCGGTCCGCGCGCGTCTCGGATAATTCCACCTCTGCGGACATTTTTGTTCTGATTGCGGACGAAAAATATTTTTTCCCCCGGATTCCTTCCGGGGGAGTTTTTTTTACACCGAGTCGATATATTCCCGCATAGAGATTGTTCGGCAATCGTGCCTGCGGGCACAGCCCTGACAGATATTTCCCGGACACCCAATCGATAGGTTTCGGATGACTCTCTCTCCATTCCGAAAACTGCTCAGTGGGCTGTTCTCGATGATCGGCGTCCTGTGCGCGCTCGTGGGAATCGTCCTGCTTCTCGCCGGATATAATGCCTACGTCAATCCCGCCCCGACGGACGCGCAGCCTTTCGAGCAGCTCCTGCTCGCAGTAGGATTTCTTGGAATCCCCGCCTCAGGTATGCTCCTCTACAAGGCGCGGAAAAGCTTTCTTCGGAGCATCAACCGCTACGGTCTCCCCGACGCGCCGAGCCATTCCCTGCTTCTGTCAATCCTGACCGTCGCGGCAATGGTCCTCACCTGCGGCGCCTTCGTCATCGTCTTCACCGTCTTCTGACCGCTTCCGGCATCGCCTCGATAGGATACCGGCGGATCTCGCGGGATATCCCAGGCGTCGCGGATATGACGGCGTTGCAACTGCATCGACCTGACGCTATTTTTTCTTATTTTGGAATAAAGGAGTCTCACTGATGTCCGGAGAGGGAAAACCCACAGCGCGACATGAAGAGTATCGGGACCTGCTGTGCGTGTTCGGGATCACCCTGCTGCTGTATCTTCTCACGAGATGTGAAGCCCTCAGTGCCGCGCATGACTCGCGCAGCTACCTGCGCATGATCGAGAGTGGACAGTATTTTCACGCGCATCACCTCCTTTACAATGGAGCCTCGGCCCTCTGGGCATGGCTCTGGGGCACCATACTTTCCGCACCCGTTCTCACGCTCGTCATTTCCCTCAATTCCTTTTTCGGAGCGCTGACCGCGGGGCTCTTCTATCTGCTGCTGCGGCGTCGGACGGAGGTATCGAGGGAACTCGCCGCCGTCGCGTCTTTCCTGCCCACCTTCTCTTTCGGGATCTGGTTTTACAGCGTGACCATTGAAGTCTATGTGATTGCATTGTTTTTCGTGCTCGTTTCCCTGTATCTCCTGACCGAAAAGGAATTGTCACGGAGGCGCGTCCTGCTCGCGGCAATGCTCCACGGCATCGCCATGCTCTTTCACCAGCTCCACCTGTTCTTCCTCGTTCCCGCGCTGTTCGCGTTGAGCGGATGGACGGGATCACGCATCGCACCGGGGACCTCCCGCTCCATGCTGATGCTGCAATATGTCGTCGTCGCCGGAGCGGTCGTGCTGATTCCGTACCTGGTTATCGGAATCTTCGTGCTCGGTATGGACACGCCAGATTCTTATGTGCGATGGATACTCGGGTACGCGGGCGACGACCGCTTCTGGGTGCCGCTTTCGATCCTCACGCCGCTGAAGATCCTCATCGGATTCTCGCGTACCATCATCGGCGCCGATTTCCTCTTCGCGATCCCCACGGCGTCCGGGCTGGTCAATCGCATATTGCCCGGAAAATGGCTGGCCGACCAGCAGTTCGTCGTCAGAGAGTTGCCCGAAACGCTTGCCCTGCTGCTTCTGCTGTGCTCGGTCGTCATTGGAACGATCCTCCTCGTCTCCTCCGCGCGAGCCGCATCGACGATGCGACGGCGGTTCACCAGTCTTCCACCCGTGATCCGGCTTTCGCTTGTGTTCATCGTTGTCTACGGCTTGTTATTTTCATTCTGGGACAATACGAATCTCGAGTTCTGGATACCGCAATCCGTTCTCTTCTGGCTGGTCCTCGTCCCCTTGATGTCAATGCGCGACGCAGAGCGCAGCGACAGGCTCGGCACGCGGCGCAGACGCATTCCCCTCGCCGTGCCGGTACTGGCCGGATTGCTGTTCGTCGTCAACGGGGCTGGAAGCATCTACTGGATGATGCCGCGTTCGAACGATTACTATACCATTCAGGCCGACTCGTTGACCGCGATCGCCGGCACGAACGGTATCATCCTGCTGGCGGATACGTACATGATGGACCAGTATCTCGAACCTGAACAGCTCGGGCGTGCGATCATCGTCTCAGAACTGCTCCAGCGCAGCGGTGGACGCGCCGATCGCGCCATCGATCTGGCGGCCGATCGCATCGAAGCCGCACGCATGCGAGGACGCGTGGTTGCCGTCGACGGACAGTGCATCCAGCCACTGGATTTCGTGATGCGCCAGGGCGGAAAGGGTTATTCCGATTTCGTGCGATTATTTCGCGAACGATACGCCGCGTCCCTCGAAACGCGACAGACGCCTATCGGTCCCATGTACCGCCTGACTGCAAGGGGACCCGCATCCTCATCACCTGACTAGCGGCGCGTTCCCGGTCCGTTCACGGAGCGTGCCGCGCCGAATCATTTTTCACACCATCATCATCGAAAGCAGAGCAATGAAACCGATCGACATAGAAATTCCAGGAGAGACCCCTCGGCGAGACCCCAGGCCGGACTGGCTGAAGATCAAGGTCCCGCTGGGGACGAAGTTCTCCGAATTGCGCAGGCTCATGGATCAGCAGCGGCTCAACACAGTGTGCGAGGACGCCCGCTGTCCGAACATGGCCGAGTGCTGGAATCGCGGCACGGCCACGTTCATGATTCTCGGCGACGTCTGCACGCGCAGCTGCGGTTTCTGTTCGGTGAAGACCGGGCGGCCCCTGCTGCTCGACACCGACGAACCGCGCCGCGTGGCCGAGGCGGTCGAGCAGATGCGCCTGCGGCACACGGTGATCACTTCGGTGAACCGCGATGAACTCGAAGACGGAGGCGCAGGCATTTTCGCCGCGACCATCCGCGCTGTCCGCGACCGTATGCCTCACTGCAAGATCGAAGTGCTGACACCGGACTTCCAGGGGAAGCGCGAAGCGATCCAGACCGTGATCGACGCGCGTCCCGACATTTTCAATCACAATGTGGAAACCGTGCCGCGACTCTACCGGCGCGTGCGTCCCCAGGCGAAATACCAGCGTTCGCTGGACGTACTGCGGATGTGCAAGGAGCAGGGGTTGGTGACGAAGACCGGCATCATGCTCGGACTGGGCGAGGAACGCGAGGAAGTGCTGCAGGTCATGCGCGATCTGCGCGCGATCGATGTGGACATCATGACGCTGGGCCAGTACCTGCAGCCGACCAGGGAGCATCTCCCTGTCGAACGCTACGTCCATCCCGAGGAATTCGCGGAGTGGAAGGCGACCGGTCTGGCACTCGGGTTCGCGCATGTGGAGTCGGGCCCCCTCGTCCGCTCGAGCTATCACGCGGACGAGCAGACCGTGGTAGGCTGAGATACCGCGCTTCGCCGGGAGGGTTGAAAACGGACCAATGAAAAACGGGACCCAGCGGGTCCCGTTTCATATATTGGCGGGGAAAATCTCAGTTCGCGGGAGCGGGCTGCTGAGGCTGTCCCTGCGCGGGCTGTCCCTGCGGGGGCGCCTGCTGGGGCTGCGCCTGCTGCTGCATCTGTTCCTGCTTCTGCATCGGCGTCATGGGCGCATCCGCCGCGCTCCGCTGGATCACGCTGTCCTGTGTCGCCTCGGTCGGGAGGAAGAACATGTTGACCGCGAAAATCAGTATGGTAAACGCGATGGCGAGTCCCCACGTCGTCTTCGCGAGAATGTCCGAGGCGTGACGTACGCCGAGCATGGAACCGACGCCGCCGCTGGCACCGCCGAAAGCGCTCGAAAGACCGCCGCCCTTGGGATTCTGCATGAGAATCGTGATGGTCATCAGGGTGCCGATAAGGACGATGACGATAATCAGGAACGTGAACATATTTTCAATACTCCGGTTTCACAAAGAAATAATAATATAGCGGAAGGGGAATTCAATTCCAAGTCCGGGAAATGACGGGCGTCATTTGTCCCAGGTCCTCGCCAGACGGACCTTCAGCAGCTGGATGCGGCGCCAGGACTCGTCGATCCGCTCCATGGAAATGCGGCCGCTCTCGACCAGCGAGCGCAATGTCGTGAACGACTTCCGTACGATATCGGGATCGAAGGTATAGGAGTTGTTCCCGAACAGAAGAATATCCGCGCCCGCGTTCACCGACTTCTCGATCGCCGTCTCGAGTCCGTACTGGTCGGTAATCGCTTTCATCATCATATCGTCGGTGATCACCACCCCGCTGAAACCGAGGCGCTTGCGGAGAATGCCGTCGATGATCGCGGCGGAAAGCGTCGCGGGATAGACGGGATCGAGCTGTTTGTTGTAGATGTGGGCGGTCATGACCAGATCGCACAGGCCTTTCCTGACCAGGGCGGCGAAAGGCTCGAGTTCCCTGTTCGTCCACGTGTCGGACACATCCACGAAACCCTCGTGCGAATCGTCGCGGGAACTGCCATGCCCCGGGAAATGCTTGACCGCACAGAGCAATCCCCTCTCGTGGTGCGCGTTGATCAGGATTTCGGCATGGCGTTCGACCGCGGCGGGATCCGCGGAGATGCTGCGTTCGAGCTTGCCGATCACCGGATTCTGCGGATTGACGTTGAGGTCCAGCACCGGCGCGAAATTCACGTTGATGCCCACGACGGCGATCGATCGGGCGATGATGTCGCCGTAGTAGGCCGTGCTGTCGGGATTGTTCAGCTGACCGAGCCTGGCGTGCGACACCGTGGGCGGAAAACCGTCTTTCTCCTTCAGCCGCCGGACGACGCCGCCTTCCTGATCCACGGCGATGAGCAAGGGGATATCCGCGCGCCGGCGCAGCGCATTCGTCAGTTCCAGCAGCTGCATGGGCGAGACGATGTTCCGCCCGTATTTCTTCGTCGCGACGTCGAAATCGAAGAGAACGACTCCCCCGAGATGCTGTTCGCGCAGCGCTTTCACGATCGGACTGTCCTCCCCGATCTGCGTGCCACGGAAACCAACCATGAGCA
>CAZWNO010000144.1:967-3513 GCA_964635845.1 uncultured Chromatiales bacterium | reverse complement strand
GGCCGAGCTTGACGTCGAGGCTGTCGACCGGACCGGCGATCAAGGTCCAGCCCGGAAACAGGAACAGCAGCAGCGTGAGTCCCAGCCGATGCCTTTGGGCCCTGCACGGGAATCGTCGGGACGAATGAAAGATCATGGAAACTTCTCGCTGAATAGAGAAATGGCATCAACAGCATAGAATACGACTTTTTCCGCTTTAGTGCGCATTACTCCGAGCCCTTCCTCGACTCTTCCGCTCCCAGCGCCCGGATTTCATCCACGGAGGCGGGATTGACGAGACTGGAAGTATCGCCGGGATCCTGTCCGAGCCAGGCGCTGCGAACGATGCGTCGCATGATCTTGCCGTTGCGTGTCTTCGGGATGTCGTGGACGAAATGCACGGCACGCGGGGCGAGGGGTTTGCCCATCGCGTGCGCCACCGACGCGCGAAGCTCCTCCACGAGCGCATCTCCCGCCGCATGGCCGGGATTCAGCACGCAGAAGCAGATCACCTCGCTGCCCTTCACTTCATGCGGCACGGCGACGGCCGCGGCTTCGTTCACTGCGGGGTGCTCGACGAGTATGCTTTCGATTTCGGCCGGACCCACGCGCTTCCCCGCGACCTTGATCGTATCGTCGGAACGGCCGAGGATGTACCACAAGCCGTCGCCGTCGATGGCGGCGAAATCGCCATGCACCCAGACGTTTTCCCAGCGCGACCAGTACGTCTCGAGATAGCGGTCGCGGTCGCGCCAGAAGCCCCGGGTCATGCCGATCCACGGCGCGGTGATGACGAGTTCTCCCACTGCGCCCCGCAGGGGTTTGCCCGCTTCATCGTAGACATCGGCGGCGATGCCCGGACAGGGACCAGAGAACGCCGCGGGTTTGAGCGGCAGCAGCGGATTGCCCATGACGATGCCGCCGCTTATTTCCGTGCCACCCGAATAGTTGATGATCGGTCTTCGCGATTCGCCCACGTCGCGGAACAGCCACATCCACGGTTCGGGATTCCATGGTTCGCTGGTCGAGGCGAAGCTCTGCAGCGACGAGAGATCGTGCGCGCGCACGGGTTCGATGCCGTGCTTCATCAGCGAGCGGACGAGCGTCGGGGAAATCCCCAGCACGGTGATCCCGTGCCGTTCCACCTGCTGCCAGACGCGGTCGACACCGGGGTAATCCGGCGCTCCGTCGGAAAGGAAAAAGCTCGCACCGAGCAGGGTCGCACCGAACACCAGCCAGGGACCCATCATCCATCCCATGTCGGTCATCCAGTAGATGAGATCGCCCTGGTGCACATCCGTGCCGAAGGCCATGTCCTGCGCCGCCTTGACCGGGAAGCCGCAGTGCGTGTGCACCGCGCCCTTGGGCCTGCCGCTCGTTCCCGATGTGTAGATGATCATCAGAAGGTCTTCGGCCAGGGTCGCTTCGGTTTCGGCATGGTCGGACTGTATGGAAATGAGTTCGTGCCACCAGTAATCCCGTCCGGGCTGCATTGCAGTGTCGGTGCCGGTGCGGCGCAGCACGATGACATGCCGCAGGGACGGGAGGTCCTTCAGCGCCTCATCGGCGATGGATTTGAGATCTACCACTTTGCCGCGGCGGAAAAAAACCGTCGGCGGTGAACAGCGCCCGCGCATCGGCGTCCGCCAGTCGCGAGGCGACGGCCTGCGCACCGTAGCCGGAGAAGAGCGGGAGAATGATTCCACCGATCTTCGCGATCGCGAACAGCGCGACGACGATCTCCGGTGTCATCGGCATGAAGAGACCGACCGCGTCGCCTTTCCCGAGGCCGAGCGCGCGCAGGGCGCAGGCGCAGCGGTTCACCTCCACGGCGAGTTCGCCGTAACTCATCGCGCGGACCGTCCCCTCCTCTCCCTCCCAGAGCAGCGCCGTGCGTCCGCAGTGCACCGCGTCCGACGCCCATTTGTCCACGCAGTTCGTCACGATGTTCATTTCTCCGCCGACGCACCACCGCGGAAACTGCAGGCCCCCGGACAGATCCACGGCGCTTTCGTAGGGCACGGCGAAACGGATGTCGAGAAATCGGAGCACTGCATCCGTAAACCAGGGCACGTCTTCCGTCGAGCGCCTCATCAGCTCATCGAACGATGCAATGCCATGCTCCTGCATGAATGCGTGCAGGTTGCTTTTTTCGATATCGTTACGGGAAGGACGCCAGACGATGTCACCCCCGAAGTTGAAGGAGCCGCTCATCGTCTCCGCTTCTCCTCCGCGGGCGCAACCGGGACCTCGGTGGTGTCCGGCACCACCTGTTCGACCGCGGGCGGCGGCGGCGCCTCCTCCCTGCCGCTCCAGATCAGGTACACGCCGGCGGCGAGCAGGATGTTGAGAACGAGCACGACGATCAGAAGGGTGCGCGTCGTTCCGAGCTGCTGTTCATGTTCCTTCTGCCGCTTTATGAATTCATCGCCCTGCGTGCGGATGGACTTCTCGGTAAACATTTCGAGCCGACCGAGCTTGGCGACGACGTCGTCGCTGAAGGCGCTCATCGCCTGCTCGTTCGACTTCGCGAGCGCGTCGAGACGCGATATCGCGGTATTCAGGTT
>CAZWNO010000144.1:0-953 GCA_964635845.1 uncultured Chromatiales bacterium | reverse complement strand
CGGATGTCGCTTTCCACGGACTGCAGGCGGGATGGGAAATCGATCGCGTCGATCGTGCGCACGAGCTTCCCGGAGGCGGCGATGAGGGCGTCCGACGAAACCGTCACTTTCTCGAATTCGACCGACTGCTGTTCCTGCGTCTTCTTGATCGCAGCGAAAATGCGTTTCGACTGATTGCCCGCATCTTCGACGCTGCCTTTCGCCTGCAGCATCACCTCCTGCAGACCGGTCCTGGCGAGAGTGCCCACCTCCTCAACGTGCCGGGCCGCGCGCGCGTCGATATTCTGCAGCGCCGCGGAGGCCTTGCCCGATATCTCCTCCAGCCGGCGACTGATGGATGTGCCGCTTTCCTGGATCACCTTCGCGGCAGTGTCGTTGAGCGCGTTCAGCTGTTCGCGCACGCGCGCGAGCAGTTCCTGCAGCTGTCCTTGCATCTGCGCGCCGGCCGCGGAAATCTGCGCGCGCGTCTCGTCGGCCGCACCGGCGATCTGCTCCTCCACCTGCCGACCGGCTGTCTCCACCATCGCGGTCAGGCGTTCACCGGATTGCCCGAGGACATTCTCCGCACGGGACGTCATCTCATCCAGACGTGTTCCGGCGTTCTGAAGTATGCCCCCCGCCTTCAATGCGATGTCGCGGACCGATCCGCCGGCGCTCTCGGCGGAGGATTCGATTGCCTTGACAACCTCGGCATTGTATTCCTCGAGATATTTTTTCGCGCGCGCCGCCGACTCCAGGATATGCCGCCGCGCGGCCGCACCCAGTTCATCGAAGCGCAGCTCCTGAACGGAGCCGGCCTCGCGCACGGCCTCCTTCTGCACCTCCAGCATCTCGTCCAGATGCTCGGCGTATTTCTTCTGGATCAGCCCGACCGCCGCGATCACTTTCTGCGCGACGGACTTCGCCTGTTCGATATGGTCGACCGCGGAACGCAGCCTCTCCAGCTCTTTCTC
>CAZWNO010000143.1:0-8931 GCA_964635845.1 uncultured Chromatiales bacterium | reverse complement strand
GCCGCCTGGTCGACCGCGTTGTCGTAGCGGTCCTCGATCCAGCTGCCCTCGGCGACATCGCGTACGGCATCTTCGAGAACCTGCTGCACCGCGATCTCCGGGCGAGCGGTCGGTCGCTCTACCGGCTGGTCGAGGACGGGACTGACATCTCGGCGGACCTGGCCCGGGTCTTCGACGTCCTCCGCGAGGACTACCCCCCGCTCGCGGACGCCCTCATCGAGCGCTTCGGCACGGTCGACGCGATCCTCGCGGCCATCCGGGCCGGCGAGGGGGTCGTCCCGACAAAAACCACCCAGATGTACTGGATCGTCGAGGACGCCCCATCCGTGCGGCCCGACGCCGTCGACGACGAGCTCGCGGGCAAGTGGCTCGTCTTCCTCCCGGCCGACGAGGTCGACGCCCTCTGGCGGCGCGTGCGAGACGCGACGGCCGCGGGCGAGCTCGGGATCTCGGCCAAGGTCTCGACCGCGAAGCCGAACCCCGACGCCCGGGACGACCGGTACGTCGTCTACGTCTACACCGCCGACTGGCGCGACGAGGAGGAGGTGATGCTCGTCCGGGAAGCGCTGCGCGCGCTCGGCGTCGAGACCGCGCAGCCGCTGTACGACACCATGCTCGCGGCCTACATCCTGCGTCCCGAAGGCGATCACACGATGGACGCCCTCGCCATGCAGCACCTGCAGTACCGCCCCATTTCCATTTCCTCGCTGATCGGCAAGGGGAAGAATCAGCTTTCCATGTCCGATATTCCGGTCGAGGACGTCGCGGAATACGCCGCGGAGGACGCAGACGTCACCCTGCAGCTGGCGCATGCACTGCGCGGCGAGATCGCGAAAACCGGGCAGGAGAAGCTGCTCGCGGACATGGAGTTTCCCCTCGTGCACGTGCTGACAGCGATGGAACATCATGGCGTCAGGATCGACACCGGCGCGCTGCACGAAATTTCCAGGGAGATGGAATCGCAGATCGACCTCGCCACGAGGGAAATCCACACGATGGCAGGCGGCTCCTTCAACATCAATTCCACACGGCAGCTCGGCGAGGTTCTATTCGAGCGGCTGCAGCTGCCGACACGGAAGAAAACCAAGACCGGACACTCCACCGACGTCTCGGTGCTCGAGTCGCTGCAGGGGCTGCATCCCATCATCGATCAGATCCTGCTCTACCGCCAGCTCACGAAACTCAAGAGCACGTATGTGGACTCCCTCCCGCGGCTGATCAATCCGCGCACGGGACGCGTGCACACGTCCTACAACCAGGCCGTGGCGGCCACGGGACGCCTGAGCAGCACGGACCCCAACCTGCAGAACATCCCGATCCGCACCGAAGCCGGCAAGGAAATCCGGCGCGCCTTCGTGCCCGAAAGCGACGAGTTTGTCATCCTCTCCGCGGACTATTCGCAGATCGAGCTGCGGCTCGCGGCGGAAATATCTTGCGACGAGGGACTGCTCGCCGCCTTCGAACAGGGCGAGGACATTCACACCTCCACCGCCATGCGCCTGTTCGACCTCTCCGCCGACGAGGTCACGGGCGACCAGCGCCGGCAGGCGAAGACCACCAACTTCGGCATCCTCTACGGGATCAGCGCCTTCGGTCTCGCGCAGCGGCTCGGCATCAGCAACGGCGACGCCAAGGACCTCATCGATCTCTACTTCGAAAAATATCCACGCATCAACGAGTACATCGCGCGCACCATCGGTTTCGCGAAGGAGAACGGATACGTGGAAACGCTGCTCGGGCGCCGCCGCTACATTCCCGACATCAACGCGAAGAACCGCAACATCCGCAGCTTCGCCGAACGCACCGCCATCAATGCCCCGATCCAGGGGAGCGCGGCGGACATGATCAAGGTCGCGATGATCCGCATCCATGAAGAGATGCGGCGCGGCTTCGCGAAATCACGCATGATCATGCAGGTGCACGATGAACTCGTGTTCGAAGCCGACCGCGGCGAACTCGACGCGCTGCGCGCCATGGTGGTCGAACGCATGCGCACGGCGCTGGATCTGCGCGTGCGCATCGAAGTCGACGCGGGCACGGGAGACAACTGGCTGGAGGCGCACTGACATGGGCGGCCTTCTGTTCGCGCGCGGTACGACGCCCCCCGGTGCACCGCCCCGTTCGCAGCTGCTCGTGCTTTCCGGACTGCTGCTGCTCTCGATTTTCTTCTGGCATTCCATCGTGCTGTACCCGGTGAAGCTGTTTGTGGTGCTGCTGCACGAACTCAGCCACGCCGCGGCCGCACTGCTCACCGGCGGCAGCGTGGTGGAGATACAGATCGACAGCCGCATCGGCGGACTGGCGCTCACGCAGGGAGGCTGGCCTTTCGTCATCGTCTCCAGCGGCTACCTCGGCAGCATGCTGTCCGGCGGCGCCATCCTCCTGCTCGCCCTGCGTCAGCGCGCAGTCCCGGCGCTTGCCGCGGCCGTCGGCGTGCTCGTGCTGCTGGTGACCGTCCTTTTTGTGCGCAATTCCTTCGGCCTTATTTTTGGATTGCTCTTCGGCGCGGCGATCGTCGCCGCAGCCCGCTGGCTGCCCGCCCGCTGGCTCGCACTGCTCGTGCAGTACCTTGGCGCCATGAGCTGTCTCTACGCGCTCGTCGACGTGAAGGAGGATCTCCTCACGCTGGAGGATCGGCTTACCGATGCGAGCATACTCGCCGGGATGACCGGGATTCCGGCCATCGTCTGGGGTGTGCTGTGGAGCGCGATTTCCCTCGCCGTATTTCTGCTGGTCATGCGCACCGCGCTGCGCCGGACGACCGCGGCGGTCCCACTTCCCCACAACGACAGGCACATACGCTCATGATTCTCCGCTTCGCACCTTCGCCCACAGGCTATCTCCATGTCGGCGGCGCCCGCACCGCCATTTTCAACTGGCTCTACGCCCGCAGTTCCGGGGGGCGCTTCCTCCTGCGCATCGAGGACACCGACCGCCAGCGCTCGAGCGACGCCATGACACGCGAGATCCTCGACGGACTTCGCTGGCTGGGTGTGGACTGGGACGGCGAACCGCTCATACAGTCCGCGCGCGCACCGCGTCACACGCAGGAATGCCTGCGCCTGCTGGCCGAGGGGAACGCCTACTGGTGCTACTGTACGTCAGAGGCACTCGACGAGAAGCGCCGAACCGCGGAGGCGGCGGGTGGAGCCTTCCTCTACGACGGCACCTGCCGCCATCTGACCGATGCGCAGCGCAGCGCCAACGATGCCGCGGGATTGCCGCGCGTCCTGCGTTTCCGCGTGCCCGAGGGACGCACGGTATTCAACGACATCGTGCACGACGAGACGGCCTTCGGCAACGAGGAGATCGACGATTTCGTGATCCTGCGTTCCGACGGCACTCCGACCTACATGATGGCGGTCGTCGTCGACGATCACGATATGGGCGTCACGCACGTGCTGCGCGGCGACGATCACCTCTCGAACACGCCCAAGCAGGTGATGCTCTATCACGGGCTCGGCTACGAGGCGCCACAATTCGGACATCTTCCTCTTATTCTTGGCGCGGACAAGAAGCGGCTGTCCAAGCGCCATGGCGCCACGTCGGTGGGTGAATTCCAGCAGCGCGGCTACCTGCCCGGGGCCATGTTTAATTTCCTGGCGCTGCTCGGCTGGTCGCCCGGCGACGACCGCGAGATCATGTCCCGCGATGAACTTGTCGAGAGTTTCGACATCCGTCGTGTGCTGAAGAAAAGCTCCGTTTTCGACGAGGAAAAACTGCGCTGGATGAACGGCCAGCATATCCGCCTGATGAGCGACGAGGAACTGCTGCGCCGCGTCCTGCCGTACCGTCCCGCCGATCTCGCGGATGTCGACGAGGAGCGGCTGCGCGCGGTCGTGCCGCTGATGAAGGAGCGGATGGTGCTGCTGCCGGATTTCTTCACGAACGGACGCTATTTCTGGCGTGATCCGGAGGAATACGATACGGACGGAGTCGCCAAGCGCTGGAAGCCCGGCATTCCCGAGCTGCTTGGCGATCTCCTCCCCTTGCTCGAAGACGCGGAATTCACACCGGAGGCGCTGGAAGTGCTGATCCGGGAAACCGCGGAACGGAATGGCCTGGGCGCGGGCAAGATCATCCATCCCCTCCGTCTGGCGCTCACCGGCGCGACGGCTTCGCCCAGTCTCTTCGACATGATGGCCGTGCTCGGCCGCGAGACCTGCCTGCGCCGCCTGCGGCGCGCACTGGAGCAGATCCCCGTCCCTGAAGCCTGACGGCCTTGTAGGAAACACCCGTTTCCCGTAGTTTGAAAGGATGGAAAAGAAGCATTTCATCCGGCTTCAGAACGCGGTTTTTTACGGCTATCACGGCAATCATCACGAGGAGCGCTTCCTCGGCGGACGTTTCCACATCGACGTGGAAATGGAGACGGATTTCAGCGCAGCGGCGGAGAAGGACGACCTGCATCTCACCGTCAACTACGAGGCGGTATACAACCTGATCCAGGAAATCGTCACCAACGAGACGTTCAAGCTGATCGAGGGTCTCTCGCGGCGCATCGCCCTCGCGGTGCTCGCGCAATTCCCCGACGTCCGCGCCGTCACCGTGCGCGTGCGCAAGCCCGGCGTGCCACTCAAGGGCGTCATCGATTTCGTGGAAGTGGAAGTCAATGAGCATCGTTAATCTTCCCCCGGATACATACGGACACCTGCTGGCATCGTGGCAGGACATCACCGAGGCGCAGCCCACGGCGATGGCGCCGCAGGCGGTGTACCTCGGCCTGGGATCGAACCTCGGCGACCGCAGGGCCATGCTGCAGCAGGCGCTCGACGCGCTGCATGCGCTTCCGGAGACCGACGTGTTCCGCTGCTCGCAGATCTTCGAAACAGAGCCCTGGGGCGACATCGCCCAGGATTCATTCTACAACTGCGCCGTGGAGATCCGCACCGTGCTGCAGCCCTTCCAGCTGCTGGGCGCCGTGAAGGGCATCGAGCGCGATATGGGACGCGTCGAGGTGCGGCGCAACGGTCCGCGCATCATCGACATCGACATCCTGCTGTACGGCAACATCGTGCTCAAGCAGGAAGGACTCACGATTCCGCACCCGTCAATGACGGAGCGGAATTTCGTCCTGCTGCCGCTGCGCGAAATCGCGGGCGGGGTCGTGCATCCCGTCGCGAAGGCGACAATCATCGAACTCGCGCGGCGCTGCTCCGATACGGGCGGTGCCGTTGAAACGGGCATCGTCCTCGCGCCGGCTCCCCGGCGGGCAGGCGTTCCCCCCTCGCCGCGGTGAGGGCGCATCCAGAGACAGAACATGCCGCATGACATCCGGTATATCGCCATCGAAGGAGTGATCGGCGCGGGCAAGACCAGCCTGACGCGCCTGCTGCACGAGCGGCTGGGCGGAGAGCTGGTGCTCGAGAAGTTCGAAGACAATCCCTTCCTCGAGCGCTTCTACCAGAATCCCGAGCGCTACGCATTCCAGACGCAGCTGTTCTTCCTGCTCACGCGCTACAAGCAGCTGCAGGCTCTCTCGCAGCAGGACCTCTTCGCCGAGTTCCTCATCACCGACTACATTTTCGAGAAAGACAAGATCTTCGCGCATCTCAATCTGCAGAACGACGAGCTGCATCTCTACGACCAGCTTGCGGCCAACATGGAGAAGAATCTCGCGAAGCCCGACCTTGTCGTATACCTCCAGTCGTCGGTGGACCGACTGATGCAGAACATCCGGCACCGGGGACGCGATTTCGAGCGCGCGATGTCGCGCAAGTACATCAACGATCTGAACGATGCGTACAATTATTTCTTCTTCCGGTACAAGACCACGCCCCTGCTCATCGTGAACGCCACGGAAATCGATTTCGTCAAGCACGAGGACCATCTCGACGAACTGATCCGCGAGATTCTCAAACCGCATCACGCCGCCGTCGAGTACTACACTCCCATGTCACGCGTATCCCGGGACTCATGATGTTCTTCCGCATACTCCTCATCGGCATGATCAGCTGGGCGATCTTCAAACTCTACCGCCTTCTCACCGGAGGCAGGCGCAGCGCGTCTTCGTTTCAGCGGGCTCCGCGAAACGGGCGCTATGACGGAAAGGCCGTCGACGCGCAGTACGAGGAAGTCGACGACAGCTCGGGTACACAGGGTGACTCCTGAACAACGGAGCGCGGCGTATGAAATTTCTTGAGAAATCCTTCAAGCGTCTGCTGTTCGGCTTCTTCCGCCTGTTCGTCCATGTGGGCACGGTCACCACGGTGCCGCGCGACACGGTGCACAACATCCTCGTCGTGCGGCAGCACAATCAGCTCGGCGACATGCTCTGCGCGGTGCCGCTCCTGCGCGCGCTCCGCGCGACCTATCCCGCCGCGCAAATCGCGCTGCTGGCGCGTCCGCTCAACAGCGAAATCCTCCGCGGCGCACCCTACCTCGACGAGATCATCGTTTACGACAAGGCGAAATTCCTCCGCAATCCCCTGCAGGTCTGGCGCTTCGGACGCGCGCTCAAGAAGCGGCACTTCGATCTGGCGATCACGCCGTCGACCGTCTCGATGTCTGTCACGAGCGACGTGCTCACCTTCCTCTCCGGCGCGCGGCGGCGCATCGGTCCGGGCGTGCTGAACGGGAAAAGGAACCACACATCCTATTTCTACAACGTGCGCGCGGAACTCGACTGGCGCGCGGATCCGACGCGGCATCAGACGCTCCGCAATCTCGACGTCGCTTCCATCCTCGTGCCGGAGCCGGTATCGAACGAACTCGAGATCGGCCTGTCCGACGAGGAGGTGCAGCGCGGCGCGGAAATGATTGCGCGCAAGCAGGGAGAACCCGGCCTGGTCGTGGGATTCCATCCGGGCGCGGCCAAGCTGCCGAACCGCTGGGACGCCCTGCGCTTCGCGGAAATCGCCAATCGCTGCGCGGAGATCTTCGGTGCGTTCATCGTGATCACCGCCGGGCCCGATGACGAGGAACCCCTGCGGGAGATGACGCTGAACATGCCCAACGCCTGCCTCGTCATGCAGAACGAACCCATCCGTCAGGTGGCGGCGGTGATCCGCAACTGCGACGTCTACGTTTCCAACGACACCGGCATGATGCATGTGAGCGCCGGCGTCGGCACGCCCACGCTGAGCCTCTTCGGTCCGACCGATCCCCTGCAGTGGGCGCCTCCGGGCGACGGGCACCGTTTCATCCTCGGCGCGAGAAACGACGTCAACACCATCTCGATCGAAAAGGTCTGGCAAGTGCTGATCGAGATGCTCCGCGAGGCGGAGCATCGCCGCAAGCAGCGCGAGGAGGAACTGGAATATCATGCCTGACGCGCCCCGCCGGCTTGCGGCCATCGATATCGGAACGAACTCGTTGCACCTCGTCGTCGCCGACGTGAAGGACAACGGGAAGTTCACCGTCCTCGGCAAGGACAAGGAGGTCGTGCGTCTCGGCGAGGGTATGACCGACCTGAAGCATCTGAGCGCGCCGTCGATCGACCGCGCGATGGCGACACTGCGGCGTTTCCTGCAGCTCGCGCAGAGCATGAATGCCCCCGTGCGCGCCGTGGCGACCAGCGCCGTGCGCGAAGCGCTCAACCGCGACGCGCTGCTCGAGCGCGCGCGCAGGGACCTCGACCTCGAGATCGAGGTGGTCAGCGGATTCGAGGAGGCGCGGCTCATCTATCTCGGCGTCATGCAGGCGCTGCCCGTGTACCGGAGACCGATACTGCTGACCGACATCGGCGGCGGTTCCACCGAATTCCTCGTCGGTCGCGAAGGCGCGGTGCAGTACGTGAACAGCCTGAAGATCGGCGCCGTGCGTCTGACGCGCCGCTTCTTTCGCGGCAGCGTCGTCAAATCCCGCAGCGTGGAGGAGTGCCGGGCATTCCTCGCCGGCGCGCTCGATCCCATCGCGCGCGCGACGAAGCGGCATCCGTTCGACACGGTGGTCGGGGCCTCCGGCACGATCCTCAGCGCTGCCACGATGATTCTCGCCGCGCAGGGCGTGACTCAGGACAGCGATCCGAACGCCATGACCATCCGCCGGCAGGATCTCGACGCGTTGGTCGACACCGTGCTCACTGCCAGGACCGTCGAGGAGCGGCGCGAGCTTCCGGGCATCGATCCCGCCCGCGCAGATATCGTCGTGGCCGGACTGCTGATACTCGAACAGATCTTCGAGCGGCTTCGGTTGAAGGAAATAGTCACCAGCGTCTACGCGCTGCGCGAGGGAATCCTCCTGGATACCGTGCAGAAGCTGGCCGGCGAGGAGCGTCTCGTGGCGCATCTGACCGACGTCCGCAAGACCTCGATCTACCATCTCGCCGAGGCGTGCCAGTACGAGTCCCGGCACGCCGCCACCGTGCGCCGCATGGCGCTCTCGCTGTTCGATCAGCTGCACGCGCTGCACGGACTCGGCAACGCCGAGCGCGAATACCTCGAGGCCGCCTCCGTGCTGCACGACATCGGCTACCACATCTCGCACGCGCAGCATCACAAGCACAGCTACTATCTCATCCGCCACAGCGAACTTCTGGGATTTACGGACCGGGAAATCGCGATTATCGCCAACGTCGCACGATACCATCGCAAGAGCCACCCCAGGGTGAAACACGAGGGATTTCCCCAGCTGGGCGAGCGCGATCAGCACATTGTCCGCGCGCTCGCCGCGCTCCTGCGCATCGCCGACGGACTCGACCGCCGGCATCAGGACATCTTCACCGCCATCACCGCCGAGCACCGTGACGGCGGCATCGACCTGCGCCTCGCGCTCAAGCGCGACACCGACCCCGGCATCGAACTCTGGGGCGCCGCGCGCCGCAAGGAGTTGTTCGAGGAATTCTTCCGGAAGCCGGTCCGTCTCATCGTAGAAACCCCCTGAAATCACAGCATGCGCGGGGGAACGCAGATGAACGCGGATTGAACGCGGATTGCACGCGGATGAACGCGGATTGAACGCGGATGAACGCGGATGAACGCGGATTGAACG
>CAZWNO010000142.1:0-8934 GCA_964635845.1 uncultured Chromatiales bacterium | reverse complement strand
CGTGCTCGTGCTCGTGCTCGTGCTCGTGCTCGTGCTCGTGCTCGTGCTCGTGCTCCCGCCTTCGTTCGCCTGCGGCGAACTACGGCGGGCAAGCGTACTCGTACACGTCCCTCTATCCCCCTATTCCGCTTCCCTCGTGTCCCCCCTGCCGCTGCTCCAGCACGCTGCCGTAGGTGATGGCGTACTTGCCGAAGCGGCGGCGGATGTCGTCGAGTCCCTCGTAGAGGCCGCCGAATTTCCGTTCCTCCTCGTCGAAGAGGAAGAGCTGCCCGTAGTCGTCGATCAGGTCGCTGGTGCCGATGCCGAGCAGGCGCACGCGCACGCGGCGGGTGTAGACGGCGCGGAACAGGCGTTCGGCCACGCGGTAGAGCACGTGGTCGGCGTTGGTGTAGTCGCAGTGCAGCGTTTTCGTGGCGGTGACGAAGTCGGCGTAGCGCAGCTTGAGCGTGATCGTGCGCGTGAGGAAGCGCCGCTCGCGCAGGTCGCGTCCCACCCGCGCCGCCAGCTGCTTGAGCGTGGCCTCCATCGCGCGCGGATCGAGCACGTCCTCGTCGAAGGTGTGCTCGGCGCTGAGGGACTTCTGCCGGCGGTACGGCAGGATGGGCGAATGGTCGATGCCGCGCGCGTGCTCGTGCAGCACGCGGCCGATCTGGCCGTACATGTTCGTGAACAGCCGCAGCGAGAGCGCGGCGATGCTGCCGATGAAGGGAATGCCCATGTTCAGCAGGTCGCGCTCCATCACCTCGCCCACGCCGGGCATGATGCGCACGGGATGCGGCGCGAGAAAGCGCGCTTCCTCGCCGTCGGGCACGCGCAGGTCGCCCGCACGCTTGCCGACATTGGTCGCCACCTTCGCTACCAGCTTGTTGCGCGCGATGCCGTAGGTGAGCGGCAGATGCAGCTCGCCGAGGATGATGTGCTTGACGCGCAGGCTCCAGCGCTCCTCGTTGCCGAAGACGCGCCCGCAGCCGCTCAGGTCGAGATAGAATTCGTCGATCGAGGCCTTCTCCATCACCGGCACGAAATCCTCGAGCAGCTCGGAGACGCGCTCGCTGTACTCGGCGTAATGCGTGAAGTTCGGATGCAGGAACACGGCCTGGGGACACAGCTCGTAGGCCTGCCGCAACGGCATGGCCGAATGCACGCCGTAGCGCCGCGCCTCGCGCGAACAGCCGGCCACCACTCCGCGCTGGAACGGCGTGCCGCCGACGATCACCGGCCTTCCGTTGAGCGCCGGATCCATCAGGCGCTCGACGGACACGAAAAACGTGTCCATGTCCAGATGCATGCAGCGCGTGGGCGCCGCCCCGAGGTCAAGCATCACGATTCTCCATTCCTGCCAACTGCCCGCCACGGCGGGTCTGCGACCAATGGCCAACTGCCAAAAGCCAATGGCCAACTGCCAAAAGCCGCGAGTTAGCCTTATGTCTAACCAATAATACGACAACGGAACGAAGATGTCAAGCCCCCGTCCGATGCAGTTGCCAGAATTGCCGCGGAGAGAGAATGCGCAGTTCGCTGACGGTGGCGGCGATATCGAGCAGGTCGGGATCCCCGCTGATGAGCACGTCGCAGCGGACATGGATGGCGGCGGCGAGGACGGCGGCGTCATCCGCATCCCGCACCGCATGCGGGAATGGCGGTCGGGGTGACGGAACGACACGTGCTTCCCGGAGAAAGGCAACGAACTCCTCCGTCAGTGTGTCGGGAACACTGAATTTCCGTTTCAGCACGCGACGGAATTCCGCGATGACCTGGCGGGAGATCAGGAGATCGTGCTGCGCGAGCACGAGACGGAAAACGTCGGCGCAGAGTCCCCGCGTGGCGAATGCGCTGACGAGGACGTTGGTGTCCAGAAAGACGTTCACGACAACTCGCGAAACACATCCTCGTCGACGAGGTAGCCGTTGGCCTCGGCGAAGGGCATGAGCCGCTCGCGCAGCCGTTCGAATTGCATTCCAGCGAGATGCCGGCGAAGCGCCTCGCGCACGATCTCGCTGCGCGTCTTTCCGGACAGAACCGTCATGCGATTCAGGCGCTCGTCGAGCGTTTCGTCCAGACGGATGGTAACCGAGGATTTCACGGTATTTCGCACTTGTAAGACATTGTCATACATGATACACATCTCCCTTGTCCGTGTCAATGTCGTGGAAAATTAAAGATGTTTCGCGGCGGGATCGAATGCGAGTCATTACGGCGGTCCCCCTGCCGTTCAGGGAGGTGTCCCGCGCAGGCGATCAGGCGTGGAGACCGAGGTTTTTCATCGTCTGTAGCAGCGCTTCCTGGTCGTCGGTGATGAGCAGGAGCTTGTCGCGCTCGAGGAGTTCGGTCTTGCCGGTCGGGACGAAATACCTGTCGTTGCGTTTGACGAGGACGGCGAGCGTGTTGTCGGGCAGAGGCATGTCCATCAACCGCGTGCCGTCGCGGAGGGACTCCGCTGTGAGACTGATCTCGGTCGTGACGGATTTTATCTCGTCGGAAAATTCGAGATCGAATTCCTCCATCTTCCGGAGCTTCCGGGGTTTCTCGGACAGACCGAGCCAGGCGGCGACCCGCGGGAGGCTCGTGCCCTGCACGACGAGTGAAACCAGCGTGCAGAAAAAGACGATGTTGAAAATGGTGCGCGCGTGCGGAACGTCCGCCGCCAGGGGAATGATCGCGAAGACGATCGGCACCGCCCCCCGCAGTCCCACCCATGATACGAAGGCTTTCTCACGGAAACGCATGGAAGGGAATGGCAGCAGCGAGATGAAGACGCTCAGCGGACGCGTGACTAGGATGAGCACGAAGCTGGTGATCAGGCCGGGTATGATCACGTAAACGAGTTCGTGGGGATTGACGAGCAGTCCCAGTGTGAGGAACATGAGCAGCTGGCTGAGCCATGCGAGCCCTTCGAAGAAACGCATCGACGATCGCTTGTGCACAAAGCGGGAATTCCCGATGACGAGTCCGCTGATGTACACCGCGAGATAGCTGTTCCCTTTCAGAAAATAGGTCGAGGAGAAAATGAAGATGCAGAAGGTGAACACCATGACCGGGTACAGGGCGTCATTCTCGATCTTCAGGTGGTTGATCAGGTAGACCGACAGGCGCCCGAGCAGATACCCCATCGTCGCCCCGATGGCGAGCTGCAGCGTCAGCGTCGCCGCGGCTCCAAGGTAATCCGGCGTACCGGCCATCTGGATGATGTCGATCATCCCGATCACGAGCACGTAAGCCATGGGATCGTTGCTGCCACTCTCCAGTTCGAGCAGGGGACGCAGGTTGTGCTTCAGGTGGAGTCCCTTCGAACGCAGGATGGAAAACACGGACGCGGAATCCGTCGACGACATCGTTGCCGCGATCAGCAGCGCTGTCAGGAGTCCCGGGCCCGCCACGTCATCCGTCATCCCGAACAGCCACCAGATGGCGAGCCCCGTCAGCAGGGCGGTGATCAGCACGCCCGCGGTCGAGAGGATGACGCCCTGCGCGAGCACGGGACGGATATCCGCGATCTTCGTGTCCATGCCGCCGCTGAAAAGGATGAGGCAGAGCGCGATGGTTCCAACGATCTGTGCAGCGCGCAGACTCCCGAATTCGATACCCAATCCATCGCTGCCGCCCAGCATACCGACCGCGAGGAAGAGCAGCAGCACCGGCACGCCGAAACGGTAGCCGGCCTTCATCGCGAGTATGCTCAGACCGAAGAGGACGGAAATCACCAGCAGGATGAGTTCGATGGAAATCACATGTCGTTCCTCTTGTCGATTGATCGGTGCGTCACTGAGTCGCGAATTTCAAGGTACGATCCACAAGCCAAATTCGAAACCGGGCCGGTATGCGGATCATCTGAACAGATCGGCAGGCGAACCGGTTCGCTCGAAGATGATGCGATCCGCCTCCGTCTTGTAGATCAGGAGCCAGTCCGCTTCGATGTGACATTCGCGCCTTCCCTGCCAATCTCCAAGCAGTGCGTGATCATGATGCAAACGATCCGGCGATTTCCCTGACACCAGCGTGCGGAGCAGGATCTTCAGCTTGTCCATCTCCTTACCACGGCGCTGCATCCTTCTGAGATCCTTCTCGAACTGCCGGGTGTATGCCGGTTGCAGCTTCATATTCCCAGATTGCGAAACATGTCCTCGGTATCCTTGCAGAGTATCAGGTTCCGCCCTGCATCCGTGTCCTCGAATGTGCGTTGTGTCGTCGGACTCGGTATCGCAATGGTGAAGGGAAGACCTTTGCGTAATTCAACCTGCCGGTAGAAAAGCGTTATCGCCTGTGTCGCGGTCAATCCCAATTTCTCGAATACCCGCTCCACATTCTTCTTGAGCCCAGGCTCGATACGGGCGTGGACCGTTGATGATTTGCTCATGGTATACTCCAAGACATGCTCCCTTCAATGTAGCACATTTGTTACACATTCCCAATCCGGGAAACGGGATCAATCGAGGTCCACACGTGCCGTCATGAGAAAGAGCGTGAACCGCTGCGTCCCGTTTTCGGTCTCCCTCGTCATTTCATGCACGGTTTCGAATGCGACCGGATGAAAGCCGGCGCGCCGTGCGGCGGCGGCAAGCTCCCGCCTGTCGAAACCGTGATGACCCGTGAAGCCGGAACCGTGGAAGGAGCCGTCCTCCCTGTCAAGGTCCACGACGCAGAGATGCGCACCGCTGCTGCACAGTGTGCGGAATCTCCGGAGTATCATGTCCGTATCCTCGATATGATGCAGCGTCATGAGCGTCACGATCAGGTCGTAGCGATCGTCCGGCGGCGGATCGCTCGTGAGGTCGAGCAGCAGCGTATGCGCGTTCGTCGTCCCGAGCGCGGCGATTTTCTCCCGCACGATCCCGAGCATTCCTTCCGAGGTGTCGGCCAGGGTCAGTGCGCCGATATCCGGCAGCAGCGCGAGGCCGAGCAGTCCCGTTCCGCTGCCGTACTCCATTACCTGCATTTCCTTGCCCAGCGGGATGTGCGCCCGTATCGCCTCCGCCACGATCTGCGCGCGTTCGACATGGGCGGGATCCTCGTCCCAGGTTCGCGCTTTCTCATCGAATTCGGACATGTGTCTCTCCTTTCATTGTTTCCGGTGCACCCACCGCCGTCTGCCCATACAGCACCCGCAGGCGCGCGTTCGCGGTCTTCATTCTTCCCTCCTCCTTTTCGAAGCGCAGCATGAGGCAGTACACCTTCACCTTCAGCCTTGCGCCCGCGGCTTCGACCGCGGTCAGTTCGAGCGGAATGTCGTTGACACTCGCATCGTGGTAGCGCGCAGTGAGCGTGTCGATGACGGGACGCAGCGACACGCGCAGTGTCTCCGGTGCAACCGGCGGTGCAACCTGCCGTGCATCGGTACGCGCAGCTGCCGCCGGCAGCGAGTCGGCCTGTTCCCTGCCAGGTGTGAGAACGAATGTCAGCGTATCGAGCGCACGGTTCAGTGAATAGGTGACCTCGCCCACCGTCTCGGTGCGCTGCGGATTCTCGCTGTCGAAGAAGCGCTCGGGCAGCACGCGGTCATAGCCCGTGATGTTCATCGCTTCCTTCTCCGTCGCGGAAAAGACGCGCTTGCGTCCCGACGGATCGTACCAGCCCGCAACGTATTCGATACCGATCAGCTTCGCGACGTCGGCCGGGGATTTCCAACGGGAGCCCATGCGGACGGTATCCTGCCGCAGCGACGCACCGAACCACGGTTCGATTTCCGCGTAGCCGTGGAATTCGTGCAGGTAGAGCAGCACTGCGTTGATCTCCCGGACATCTTCGTTGCCCGCTTCCTCCCGCGCTGCATGGAGTTTTTCGTTCACCAGCAAGTCGTTCCGTTCAAGCATGGCGCGCAGGCGATGGACCTGGCTGTTCTCCGAAACGGCGAACGCGCCCCAGGGTCCGACCGAGATCAGGAAGGCCAGCACGCAGAGCGAGAGCGGGATCACCTTGATGTTCTTCCCGCGGCTGAGCAGAAAGTACAGCACCATCGCGGCGAGCCAGACGCCGATCACGATCGCGAGGTAGCGGCTCTCGGTCAGTCCGTAATCGGACAGCCGGCGCATGACCGCGAGGAAGTACATGACGAGCAGCGGCGCGAGCACGACGTAGAACCAGCGCGAGGCTGCGAGTATCCAGCGATTGCCCTCGCGCTCGCGTATCGGATGCAGCAGCAGCAGCGCAAACATTCCCGCGACCGAGAAGCCGAGAATGAGCCGGCTCACCCAGCCATACGGCCAGCTCCACGCGATCACGATTTTTCCCGTGTATGCGACGAGGATGATGAAATAGACTGTCACGAGCGGCAGCAGCACGTACTGCGCGAAGATCTTCAATCCCTTCGGATACTCGTCCACCGCGTCGAGCGCATCGAGGTCCTCCGGTATGCCCGCGAGGAAAAACCAGGTATTGAACATCCCGAGGAGGAGCATCCAGAGCTGCGCGTAGCGTTCGCCCGGCACGTGCACTTCGAAGAGATTTTCCACCGCGGCAAGCGCGATGGCGAGTCCGGCGAAGAGCACACCGGTGAAGAGTCCCGCCGTGAATATGCGCAGGAACAGTGTCTTGTTGAATTGCCAGAAGCCGTTGACCTCTCCGCGTCCCAGCCAGGGCGCGACGGCGACGAACAGGTGCATGCCCGTCATCAGCATGAGCAGGCGGATGACATGGATGGCGGGGCCCGAGGAAAGATGTGCGGGCAGCGTGAGCGCATACGCCGCGAGCAGCACGACGCCGGCAGCCTGCAGTCCCATCGCGACAGGCTGCTTCCACCGCCGCCGTTCCGCGAGCAGCGCCAGGCCGATCAGGAAGGCGACGCCCACCAGCGCCGCGAACAACACGCGGAACGCAGCGTCCGATTCCGACGTGGCTTCGTATTCGACGATGACGATGGCGGCGACCGTTCCCGCTGCCGCGACGGCGAGGACGAACGGAAAGCGCCGCAGCGTGCGCAGGGATTCATGGACGATCTGCTGGATGGAGGAGAGCTTCATGGAGACGACCCTTTGGTTGTTTATCCGGCACGGAGGGACGGCAAGACTTGCGCTTTATTTCCAGTTCGGGAACGTGAAATCCGACGGATCGTCGGTCACGGTGAGAACGAAGGTGGATGCACTGGTGGGGACGAAGATGTCGTGTGTTTCACCGGTCTCCTGTCCCTCGCCGAGACTGTACCCCGAGCGGAAAGCCGCGGGCCAGGTGAGCGAAGGGAACTGTGCGTAGAGCGAGGGATTGCCGCCAACGTAGATAACGCCGACATTGCTGACCGCGCCGATCACCGTTCCATCCAGTTCATCTTCTCCCAGCATATGTGGTTCGTTGCTGGTGAAATCTCCGAGGCAGATGTATCCGACGCCCAGCGGCGGAATGCCCGCGTCGCCGTTCTGCGCGGATGGCACGTTCAGCGCCTGGGCCGGCGGCGTATCGAAGGTGATCGAGAAGGTCATGTCCTCGGTGTTTACCGTCCCCTTCCCGAAAACATAGGTATAATCCGGCGAGCTGTCCACCGACCAGATCGCCGTCAACAGCACGCCTTCCGGAATCTGCACGCCGGGTTTCAACTGCACCGTGCCCGTGACGGTGATCGACGGATACTCGAGCTTCGGAACTACCGGGTCATCGTCATCGCCGCATCCCGCGATCAGAAAAAGGATTCCCGTGCAGAGCAATCTCGCATGACGCATCGCACTGTTCATCGACACCTCCAATTTGGATAATGAGATAGCACAATCCTGTGAAACTAGGGCAATCGTCTACGGCACGCAATGGGGAAAAAAATCCCCTGTCCGCATGAACGATCGCGGTTTGCCGACCACTGAGTGGATCATTTCGCGATTCCGCGGACCGCCCACGCACGTGCTGTGAGATCGATCGTTCCGTCCTTTTCGCGTGGCAAGGTCTCCTCGAGCCGCCGCGCCAGGATCGCAAGGCGATCGGCGTCGAGTGATGCGAGATATGACGGCGCGGGACCCGTCCCTCCGAGCAGGGGGCGCCAGTAGTCGTCGAAGTCGGCGAATGTCGTACGCACCTCGAGCGGCTCGCAGCGCACATCAGCAAGGTCGCCGCGACGAAAAAGATCCGCAAGCGCGTCGCTGTCGCAGAGGGGGAATCGATGGCCTTCGTCGATATCCCGAGCCGACGGATCCGCTTCCAACGCCGCGTCCCAGAAGCGGCGCAGGAACTGCATTCCGTCACTGTAGTCCCACACGCATGCCGACACCGTGCCCAGTGGAGCGGTGATCGACCTCATTTCGCGCACGGCTGCTTCAGGATCCGGGAAGAAATTCAGCGCGAGCAGCGAGGTAACGCTGTCGTATCCCTCGGGACGTCGCGGAAGTCCGCCAATCCCGGTCACGACGAAGGTGATCCTGGCGTCGCGCGTCCGTTCCCGAGCGAAGGCAACGAAGGGATGGGCCGGATCGCAGCCCACGACGGACGCCGGATCGGCCTGACCGCGGATCGCAAGGGCGAGGGATCCGGTGCCGCAGCCGACATCCAGCCAGTGAGCGCCGGGAGGAATTTGCAGCCAGGACACGAACAGAGGGGCGAGCCGACGGCAATCCTCACATCAGCGCTGCATCAGCGCGAACGCGCCCCAGCCGAGGTATTCGCGCGTGTACGTCGCGTAGCGCACGGGTTCCGCGGTCAGTTCGGCGCGAACATCCTTTGCGAACTCGTCGCCGGGATTGGCGTCGAGCCATCGGCGCATCGTGAGCCACTTGGCCGCCTCGTATCTGTCCCAGCTGTCCTGGTCCGCAAGAACCATCTCCACAACATCATAACCGAGCCGACCGAACGACGCGAGAAGTTCCGGAAGCTGCAGGAAGTCGGAGACCGCACCCGCGAGACAGCCTTTGGCAATGTCTTCCGTCGGCGGCAGCCGCCGCCAGTAAGGCTCGCCGACGAGGATGATTCCTCCCGGGCGGAGGCTCCGCGCCAGAAGCTCGATGGTGCCGGCGACTCCCCCGCCGATCC
>CAZWNO010000141.1:3361-8997 GCA_964635845.1 uncultured Chromatiales bacterium | reverse complement strand
GTGGGTTCGAATCCTACCCCTTCCGCTTCGAAGAGCCGGATCAGATGGTCCGGCTCTTCGTTTTTCGTATATTTCAACCATTCTCGATGGAATGCTGCAGATGTCCGAAGCCCACAACACAGCCGACGCCTTGAATGCGGCGCGGCATCACGGAAGCGTCAACCCTGTACGCGTCGTACTGCTGATTCTCCTTCTCAACGTCGCCAGTCTCACGGCGCAGGAACGGCTCTCCCTCGACCTCGAGGAAGGGAAATCGGGCGCAGTCTGGAATCTGGCGCTCGGTGCTGACGGCCGGACTCTGTATTCCTGTGGCAGGGATTCCACGGCGAAATCCTGGGATCTCTCAACCGGCGAAGCAATCCGCATGTTCAAGCCGGCGCGTCCCACGCTCATCACCTCGCTCGCACTCGATCGCACCGGCAACTGGCTCGCGCTCGGCGATATGAACGGTCACCTGACGGTATGGAACGCACACAGCGGTGTGCTGTATTACGATCTCCCCGCGCATGATGCGTACATCACTTCCGTCGCCATCGCGCCTGACGGCTCGGTAATTACCGCCGGACGCGACGGCCGTGTCCGCGCCTGGAAACTCGACGACGGCACGCCCCGCTGGAGCAGCGACGGTGCCGGCCTGTGGATCAGCGCGGTCGCGGTGTCGCCTGACGGGGCGTTCCTCGCAGCTGCGGGACAGGACGGCAGCGTGCGCATGCTGCGGGCGGACGACGGAAGCAAGGCTGCGGACCTTGGCCGCCACAGCCGTTTCTGCCGTGCCCTGCTGTTCTCAACTGACGGGAAATATCTGTTCTCGTCCGGAGCCGGCGGAGACATCAAGGCCTGGGATCTGCAGACACGCGCTCTGTTCCGCGAGTTCGAACTGGACCATGGCTACGCCCACAGCCTTGCACTGGATCGTACGGGCGAACTGCTGCTCGTCGGGAAAATGAACGGCAATACGGAGCTGTGGGACTGGAAACGCCGTCTGCGCAAGTCGAAACTTTCGGGAGATTCCTACGGTACAATGTCCGCTCTTTTTTCCCCCGATGCAGGGCGCATCTACAGCGCACACACCAGCGGAGCGGTCAAAGTGTGGAACACCGAGGACGGTTCACTTCTGCTTTCCATGGTCGGATTCAGCGACGGGCAATGGCTTTCGTTCACGCCGGACGGGTATTACGACTGTTCGGCATTCGGAGACCGCTACGTCCGCTGGCGCCGGGGCGAGGAGTTGTTTCCGCTCGAGCGCTACAGTGAACTGTACCGGCGTCCTTCGATCATCGAGGATGTGCTCCGCGGCGGATACAAGCCCGGAGGGAACGTCGAGACGATCATCGAACCTCCGGTCGCTGAACTGCTGGCTCCCCGCGACGGTCAACTCTTCGCATTCGGGACCGAACCGACGGAGGTCGTCGTCGAGGTACTCGCCACGGATGCCGCGCATATCGAAAACATCGCTTTGCTGCTGAATGACAGGCAGCTTTCGGCGGAGCGGCTGCTGGACTGCTCCGTGCTCGAGCGCAGCGACACGCGCATGCGCCTGCGCTGCCGCATGCGGGTACTGCCCGGCAGAAACACCATCGAGGCTGTCGCGTTCAACGCCTCGCGCGTGCGCAGTGCGAAAGCCCGCGCCGATGTGACGATTGAAACCACGACCCGGCTCAACCCGAATCTGTACGTGCTCGCGGTCGGATCGGACAGCTACGCACCGCACTTCCCCGACCTGCAGTTCGCAGGCGTCGACGCCGATGCGCTGGCTGACGAACTCATGCGGCAGGAAGGCGGCATGTACACGCGAGTCTATTCAAGGGCGATCACGGGCAGGCAGGTCAGCAGGGAACGCATTTTCGACGCGCTCAGGGAGTTCGGCGCGATGACGCCCGAGGACGTGCTCGTGCTCTTCTTCAGCGGACACGGCGTACGCGAGCGGGACAAGAAAGGCATGACGAAATATTTCTACCTGCCTGCCGGCACGACCCGGAAGACGATCGCGAGCCAGGGACTGGCGTGGGAGGACTTCTCCGCCGAACTCGCGCGCATACGCGCGGGACGCATCATACTGCTGCTCGACGCCTGCCATTCCGGCGATGTCAGCAGCGGAGCCTCCAACGAGAAGGTCGCATCGTCGCTTGCCGGTCAGGTCGGTGTGGTGTTCACCAGCAGTTCGGGCAACGAGTATTCGTACGAAGACCGCAGCTGGGGGCATGGCGCGTTTACCAAGGCGCTGCTCGACGGCCTCCGCGGAGCGGCTGATTTTACAGGAGACAGGACCGTGGACTGGAGCGAACTTCAGCTGTATGTGAGCACGAATGTGCGCAGCATGACGCGGGGCGGACAGAATCCCATGGTGCCCCGTCTCGAACAATTCACCAACTTCGATTTCGTGAGAATAAAATGATACGATTGCACACAATGCTCATCGCCGCGGCGCTCTGCGTGTTCATGTCCGCGGGACGCATCTCCGCACAGGATCCCGCCAAGGAAGTTGCGCTCGTGACCTCCATGAGCGGCGGCGCGACTGTGCACAGCGGTGAGCAGGAACTCCCGCTGAAGCTCGGCACCCGGCTGCTGCTCGGCGACGAGATATCGGTCACCGGCGGAAAGCTCGCGATCGTTTTTCTCGACGGCGCGCTGCTTTCCCTGAAGGATGGCGAGCGGCTCCGGCTCGGTGCGACGCCGAAGGAAAGCACGCTCACATCGGGCGGCGACACGCGCGGACTTGGTCCCGACGATGCCATGACGGTGACGGACCGCGGATTGCAGACGAGCTCGCGAGGACGGATATGGCAGGCGCAGCTCGCGTCGGTGTCGGGTATACGCGGCGACGGAATGCCCATCGCCGTCGCACCGCGTCTCGCGATCGCAGCCGAGAATCCGACCTTTTACTGGTTTGACACCGACACCAGCGGCGCGGGCGGCGAGAAGAGCTACACGCTCGTTCTGAAGAACGAGGAGCAGGCGGTCATCGCCAGCCGGCAGGTTCGCGGCCTCGCCGGTAAGCTCAACAGTTTCCGCTTCGATCAGCCTCCTGCAGGATTTGCCGCGACACCGCGCATGCATTTCCATTGGGCCGTTCTTCCGGAAGGCGCAGCCATACCCGAGGGACAGCTCGACGCCGGTTTCGTCTTCGTCGATGAGGCCGGTATGGAGGCGGCCCGCGGCCAGGCAGCCCGCCTGAAGAAATTGCTCGACGACGGCCGGATGGATCAGACTTCATACCATACGCTGCTCTGCACGGTATTCCTCGATGAACGCGAGCGTCTTTTTTCCGACGGACTTCCGCATCTCCTCGCGCTCGCCGCGATGCCGGAAGGCGCGGACTTTGCCGGTGAGCAAATCGCGCGCATCTTCCTGCGCTTCGGAAACCAGGTCGCCTCGCTTGCACCGATGTTCAGTCGCACGCCTGGAGCGTATATCGGGAAATGACACGTCCGCTCTTTCTCATCGTTCTCCCCGTGCTGCTCTTCATCGCCGGTTGCAGCGGCGGCGGCGAAGCAGTGCGCGAGGATCCGCGCATTGCCGCAGGCCGATCCCTGTACGATCAGGCGGATTTCGACCGCGCGGAAAAACATTTCTCCGCGCTGCGCGACGAGGCGATTGCGACGGGCGATGGACTCCTCGAGGCACGGGCGGAAAAATGGCTGGGTAACATCCAGCTCGCCTATGCACAGGCAAGTGCCGCGCTCGCACATTACCGCCGTAGTCTTGCGCTTCTCGAAGCCGGTATCAGTCGGGGAGACAGCCTTCGCGATCCCGTCGACCGCCGGTGGTCGGACGAACGCCAGAACGTCGTGAGCAACACCGGCGCCGTCTATAAAAGCATGCGGCGCTTCGACGAAGCAGAGGAGCTGTTCCGCGGCGTGTTCGCGTACGACAGTGCGCACGGGGACCGGTATCACGCCGCGATCTCTCTCTACAACCTCGGCGATGTCTATCATCAGCACGCCGTCATCCTTCTTTCGTCGGGCGAGAAGGCGTACGACACCACCGCCGGACATCTGCGCAAGCTGCAGGCGCGCGAGTGTTTTCTTCGATCCCTCGAGCAGTACCCCACGGCCGATGCCTGGCTGAATCTCGGCAACAACTACACGCTCGATGACAGCCTCGAAGCCGCCATCGGCTGTTATCGCCGCGCGGAGGAAATCTATGCGCGCGAGGGATTCCGCGTGAACCGCGCCTTCGCGCTGGGAAATATCGGCGTACTGGCCCGGAAGATGAACAAGTCGGACGAAGCGATTCGCGCTCTCGAAGGGAGCATCGCCATTATCGAGGAACTGCGGGGCAACCTCTCGTCGGTGGACATCCGTACCAGCTTCGTCTCCAACAAATTCTACATCTACGAAAACCTGATCAGTCTCCTTGTCGAAAAAGGGAATGTTGCACGAGCGTTCGAATATGTCGAGCGTGCAAAGGCGCGCTCGTTTCTCGACATGATCGGCAACAAGGCGGTAGGCGAAGGGAAGGAGCGAACGCCTGCCGTCCAACTGCTCGTGGAGCGCGAAAGGGAATTGCAGACGCGCATTTCCGCGGTCCTCGGCGATGCCGACAGCGTCGGCGTGCTAGGACGCAGCATCGAGGAACATCAGCGCGTGCTCGCGCGGCTCCGCGAGGAGGATCCGGAATACGCGTCCGTGAAGAGCATCGAGCCGGTCCCGGTCCAGCGGCTGCAGGCGATGCTTGACGACAGCACCGCCGTGCTCGAGTACTTTCTCGGAGAGTCCTACTCTTTTGTCTTTCTCGTGCGTCGCGACACCGTGCTCGTGCAGTCCCTTCCGCTCGATGCGGAGATCCCGCTCGAAGGTCAGGTGGAACGGCTGCGCCGCATGCTGTACCACGATTTTCCCACGGCAAAGCTCGGATTCATCCGCGAACAGCGTCTGGAAAAAAGCCTCGAGAGCAGCCAGGCGCTGCGCGCCTGGTATGCGCAGCCGACGGACAGCGAATGGCAGCACAAGCTTGGCGAGATGTATTCACTCCTCGTTGGACCAGTCGCTTCCGCGATGAAGGGCATCACCCAGCTCTACATCGTACCCCATGGCGCGCTGCATCATCTGCCGTTTCAGGCTTTGGTAAACCCCTGGGCCGCCGATAGGGAAGAAGGAAAGCATATCGCCAGGCCGCGCTACCTGATTGAGGACATCGCGATCGCATATCTGCCGTCGGCAAGCGTCCTCGGCTTCGCGTTGGAGAGGACGGTGCACCGGGGAAGCACGGCGCTGATCGTGGGCGATCCGCTGTATGCCGATCCGAAGTACAGGAGAAGACCGCTCGACGGCGCCCTCGTCGAAGCTGACACGGTTGCGCATTATGTGGAGGATGCGCTGGTGCTCAAGCGCGAAGCCGCGGAAGAGGGCGTGGTCAAGGGCATCATGGGTTCGCGCGATCTCCTGCATTTCGCCACGCACGGGGAATTGAACAAACAGGATCCGATGCAGTCGCGCATCCTTCTCGCCGCGGCGCATCCCGACAGCGTCAATAACGGCGACCTGACCGTTGCGAAAATTTTCAACCTCGATCTCCATGCCGTGCTCGTGACGCTCAGTGCCTGTCAGACCGCGCAGCTCGCCGGCGGGGATGCGGGATTCACGGCCGGCGACGATCTGGTGGGACTCACGCGCTCGTTCATGTACGCCGGGACA
>CAZWNO010000141.1:0-3351 GCA_964635845.1 uncultured Chromatiales bacterium | reverse complement strand
TCGGTCGTCGCCTCGCTCTGGGTGGTCGACGATGCGGCCACACTCGCGTGGATGCGGAATTTCTATCGCGCCTGGTTGCGCGAAGGACAGAGCAAAATGCAGGCCGCACGCAGCGCGGCGCTCGCGATGCTCGCCAACGCGGAAGATCCGGATTGGGTGTTCCCGTATTACTGGTCCGCGTTCGTCTATCTCGGCGATGCGAGGTAGGTCCCGCCGCACGTTCGGCCGCGATCTACAGGCAGCAGATCCGGGACTGTCGCGCATGTGTGCGACGATGCAGGGGAACCCGCCCATCAGCCCGGCTGTAGAAGAAGGCTTCCATTTTCCACAGAGATTCACCAGGCTCGAGAGGTACACCATGAAACGTCTGACTCTGTTTTCCATTCTGATCCTCGCTTCCGTGTCACTCGCGAGCGCGGTGGCGCAGGACAAGTCCTCGACCCTCGGGAAACCGATCTTTCCGCTGCTCGAATACGTGAATCTCAACGCGGAGCTGGGCTTCGAGACCGAGATCCTCCGGGGATTCGGTGCGCGCGTCGACGATGCCCGCCGCGATGCGGACGGTGCCGCGGTGGCGGCGCAGGCGGTTCTTCTGAGCTACGCCGAGAAAGTGGCGGGAAGGATGGCGAAGACAGTGACCGCGGCGCAGCTCCTGGCCGAGGCCGCGCGTATCGCGGAGGAGCAGCAAAACAGGAAGGCCGTCGCCGCCGTGGAAGCCGCGGGCGCATTCATCCCCGGCAGCGATACCGTCGTGCGGCGCCTGCTGAGCGCAATGGATCTGTTCGCTGAAAACCGTGGTGAAGGAGATGAACTCGGCTTCGTGCGCATCACGAACGACTGCGACCGGCTGCTGGATATTTACATCGACGGGAAATACGTCGGTTTCCAGTACGGCGGAGACGAAGCCGTCTATTCCATCGGCGATGGGACGACACATGCACGCGTCACCGATGCCTTCGGCAACACGGTCAGCGAAGTGCTGTACGTGCAGCCTGATCAGACCATGACATGGACTATCAAGCCCTGATCTACCGGGATACCATCGCCTGGCTGTTCGATCTTCAATTCGTCGGCATCAAGCTGGGGCTGGATAATATCCGGTCCCTCGCCGCGTATTGGGACAATCCGCATCTGCGCTATCCGGTGATCCACATCGCGGGGAGCAACGGCAAGGGTTCGACCGCGAGCTTCATCGCGGCTGCGCTGCAGGCGGCGGGGTACCGGACGGGATTGTATACCTCGCCCCATCTCGTCGATTTCTCCGAACGCATCCGCATCGACGGTGTCCCCATGGATCCGTCGCGTGTCATCACGCTTGCCCAGGCGCTGCGCGGCGAAATCGAGCGGCTCAACGCGACTTTTTTCGAAGCCACCACGCTCATGGCCTTCCGGCATTTCGCGGACGAGAAGGTCGACGTCGCCGTGGTCGAGACCGGGCTGGGCGGCCGGCTCGATGCGACGAATATCGTCACTCCGGCGCTGACTGTCGTCACCAGCATTTCGGTCGAGCATGTCGAATATCTCGGCGGTTCCCTCGCGTCTATCGCGGCGGAAAAGGCGGGCATCATCAAGCCCGGTATTCCCTGTGTGACACCGAACCGCGATGCGGAAGTGCTCGCCGTCCTCAAGCGTCACTGCGATGCATCCGGCGCCGCGATGCATATCGTGAAACTACCGCCGTTCCCGCCTCGATTGCGTGATCCTGACAGCATGGAGTGCACACTTCCCGGATTCGATTGTCCGGTGGAAGTCGGACTGGTCGGCGCCCACCAGGTCGAGAACGCCGCGACTGCCGTGACGGCGCTGCGGCTGCTCGCGCGGAGCGGATTCACGGCGCTGGACGACGAATCCATCATGACCGGCCTGCGCGAAGTGCGCGGGCGGAGCGGATTGCGCGGGCGTCTCGAGCGGCTGCAGCACAGGCCGGAACTGGTCGTCGACGTCGGCCACAATCCCGACGGGATCGGCGCCATGCTGCGCTGCTGGGCGGAAATGCGCGAGCTGAAAAAAACGGATCTGATCTTCGGGGTCTTGAAAACCAAGGATCTGCAGGGTATCTTTCAGCATCTCACCCGGTATACTCCCCGATCGGTCACACTCGTGCAGGCGGATTCGCACGATGCGCGGTCGCTCGAGGACATGTTGCGCACCGCGGAGGAGGCGGGTGTCGCGGCGGCGGGCGCCGTCGACGTGAGCGAAGCCGTCCGGCGGTTGCTGGACGCCGCGAACGATGGATCGGTACTGCTCTTCGGATCGCATTATGTCGTCGGAGCGTTTCTCCGGGAATGGGAAAAAATTACTGACCGGCGTTGAAGGCGCTTGATTCTTAGAACCCTGTAACGGATATTTGTGTCTGTAGCCTTATCCCTGCCAAGTTCACAAACGTCCCGCACTTCCAGAAAAGATATTCCTCGCTTCACACGCAGTGACGCTCGCTGGCCACGGTCGCGATGCGGCTTGTTACTCCGCATTTCATGGCCGTCGCCGCGGCCGCCTCAGGATAGAATTCAATACATGTTTTACCGATTCAATACCATAGGGTACGCATCATGACGATGGACATCGCCGAACTGAAGTCCAAACGGATTGCCGAGTTGTCGCAGATCGCGCGCGAGCTTGAAATCTCCGGCTACAGCGACATGCGCAAGCAGGAACTCATTTTCAAAATCCTCGAGGCGCAGTCGCAGAAGGACGGCATGAGTTTCAGCAAGGGTGTGCTCGAAGTCCTGCCCGACGGCTACGGCTTCCTGCGCGCCGCGGATTACAACTACCTCCCTTCTCCGGACGACATCTACGTCTCGCCGAGCCAGATCAAGAAATTCGCGCTGCGCACCGGCGATACGATCAGCGGCCAGGTGCGGCCGCCAAAGGAGGGCGAGCGGTTCTTTGCCCTGCTGAAAGTCGAAGCCGTCAACTACGACGGGCCGGAAAAGATCCGCGAGCGCACGCTCTTCGACAACCTCACACCACTCTACCCCAACGAGCGGCTGCTGCTCGAGGTCGCGCCGAACGATCTCTCGACGCGCATCATGGATCTGCTCACGCCCATCGGCAAGGGCAATCGCGGACTGATCGTCTCGCCGCCGAAGAGCGGCAAGACCATCCTGCTGCAGAAGATCGCCAACAGCATCAGCAGCAACCATCCGGAAGTGATTCTCATCGTCCTGCTGATCGACGAGCGCCCGGAGGAGGTCACCGACATGGAGCGCTCGGTGAAAGCCGAGGTCATCAGTTCCACCTTCGACGAGCCGCCCGAGCGTCATGTGCAGGTGTCGGACATGGTGCTGGAAAAGGCCAAGCGCCTGGTCGAATCGCAGAAGGACGTGGTCATTCTGCTCGACTCCATCACGC
>CAZWNO010000140.1:0-9094 GCA_964635845.1 uncultured Chromatiales bacterium | reverse complement strand
GGCGGCGGCGGGCGGCCTGCCCCCCTGGACGCCGCTTTCTGTACGCGCGCGCAGCACCTTCCAGCGGGTCCGCGAGCAGTTCCTCGAAGACCGTGAGGTGCTCTCGTGGTCGCGGGCGCTCATCGGTGTGATCGGCGCGGGACTCGTCGGAACGAGCCTCGCGGAACATCTGCAGACCCAGGGCCATGACATCACGCTCATCGAGGCGGAGGGCGGCCGTTCGGAGTCGATCGGGGAAAAATTCGATGTACGCGTCGTGCACGGTTCCGGCAGCAATCCGCAGGATCTCGAAGCCGCCGGGCTGGAGGACGCCGACATGGTGATCGCGGCGACGCCGGTGGACGAGGTGAACCTGATCGCCTGCATGATCGCCCGGCAGTACGATGTGCCGCATCGCATCGCGCGCATCCGCAACGCGGAGTTCATCGCGGGCAGCACCCGGCTGCAGCCGGAGCAGTTCGGCATCACGAAGGTCATCTACCCCGAAGAGAACACGCTCGGAGCCATCCTCAATTTCATCGAGACGCCCCACGCGATCGATGCACAGGATTTCGCGGATCGTTCGGTTCTGCTCCGGAGCTTCCTCATCACGGAACGGATGCCCGTGGCGCATCTCAACCTGATGGATCTGCGGAACGATCCGCGGGGTGACAAGGTGCTCGTCGTGGCCATCATACGCGGTGCGAACGTCATCATACCACGGGGCGAGGCGGTCATCCGTCCGGGCGACCGGCCGTTGTTCATCTTCCCGCGCGAGGCGCTGAAGGATTTCCTGGCGCTGGTGGGAGTTGAGACGTCATCGAAGCGCAGGGCGATCGTTTTCGGGAATACGCTCACGGCGGTGAACATTGCGCGAGCGCTGAAGGAGGAACTCGAATCCGTCATTTTCATCGATCCCGATCTCGCGCACGGGCAGCTGGCCGCGGCCAGACTGCACGGCATCGACGTACTGCACGGCAACGGCGACGACGTCGATGTGCTGAAGGAGGCGAACATCCGCTTCACGGATTTCTTCATCGGAGCCTCCGAACACAACGATGAAAACGTTCTCTCATGCCTCCTCGCGAAATCGGAAGGAGCGAAAGAAGTCCTCGCCATCGTCAGCGACGATCAGCATTCCGAGCTGTTCCTCTCCATCGGCATCGATCATATAATAAATCCCCGGCAGCTGACGGCGAGCGGCATACTCAATGCCATACTGCCCGGGTACGTCAGCACCGCGCTTCATATCGAGAAGAGCGATATCGACGTACTGCGCCTCCGGGTGGCCGACGACGCCGCGGTCGCACACAAGGCGATTAAACACAGCTGGAAGCGCGTCCTCGGCGTATCCATCGTGGGCGCGGTGCTCCGCGACGGCCGCATGCACGTCCCCACCGGCGAGACAGTGCTGTTTCCCGGCGACATCGTCATCGTGTTCTCGCGCGCATCGGGGATCAATAAAGTGCGCCGGCTTTTCGGTTCCGTCGAACAGTCATCCGATTCCTTCCATGCATAAGCGGACGGTGCTCTACGGCGTCGCCCGTCTGCTCCAGGTCATGGGGCTCGCGCTCCTTCCCCCCGCCGTCATCGCCTGGTTCGACAGACCCGATCTCCCCTTCGCCACGCGCGTGCTTTCACCGGAATTTTCGGGATTCTGGATCGCGATCCTCGCCGCGCTCGTGACCGGAACGGCTTTCGCCGCAGCGCTCAAGAAGCGACGGACGGAGCAAACCGTGCGCGAAGGTTTCGCCATCGTCACGATCGGCTGGGTGGTGATGGTCGTATTCGGCGCCATCCCCTTCTTCATCTGGTTCCTGCAGAACAGCGGTGATGTCAGCATCTCCGGCATGATCCACGCATTCACCAACAGTGCGTTCGAGATCATGTCCGGCTTCACGACGACCGGCTCGACTATTCTGACCGACATCGAGGCCGTGCCGCGCGGACTCCTGTTCTGGCGCAGTCTGACGCACTGGCTGGGCGGCATGGGAATTGTCACTCTGGCGCTCGTCATTTTCCCCGCTCTCGGAGTGTCCGGCTATCACATGTTCAAGGGGGAGGTACCGGGTCCGACGACCGAGCGGCTGCAGCCGCGTCTCGCCGAGACCGCCACGATCCTGTGGGGGGTGTACGCGCTGCTCACGCTCCTGCAGACGGTACTCCTGCTGCTGGGCGGCATGGATCTCTTCGACGCGCTGTGTCATACGTTCGGCACCATGGCGACGGGCGGATTCAGCACGAAGAACCTGTCAGTGGGATATTACGAGAGCGATTTCATCCGTTGGGTGATCATCGTGTTCATGTTCCTCGCGGGAGTGAATTTCCTTCTGCATTACAACGCGCTGCGGGGGAACCTGAAAATATGGAAAGCGGACAGAGAATTCCGTTTTTATGCCGGCATCATCGGTGCCGCGGTGGTGGTCGCCACCGCCGTACTGTATTTCGACGGTCTCCCCGCGGCGGAGTATTCGCGCGCGCATTTTCGCAGCGCTCCGCTGCCGTACGAGGACTTCGCCGCCCATGTCGGGCGCGAGGCCGGCAAGGTGCAGACCCTGTACGGCAGCTTCCGCGAGGCGGCCTTCCAGGTCGTCTCCATCACCACGACGACCGGATTCGGCACGGCGGATTACGACGTGTGGCCCACGGCGATCCGGCTGCTGCTCATAATGCTCATGTATTTCGGGGGCTGCGCCGGTTCGACGGGCGGGGGAATGAAAATGATCCGCGTGATGATCAACATGAAGGCGGCAGCGCGGGAGATCATCAGGATTGCGCGACCGCGCATCATCCGTCCCATCAAGGTGGGAGACACGCTGGTGGAGGAGACTCGCGTCGTGAACATCATCTCGTTCTTCATCCTGTTTCTCTCGCTGAGCGTGTTCTCCTCCCTGCTCATGAGTTTCTTCGTCCCGGACCTCGAGACGGCGTTCTCGTCGGTCGTCACCTCCCTGGCCAACGTCGGTCCCGGTCTGGCAGGTGTCGGCATTATCGAAAATTACAATTGGATTCCCGTCCCGGGGAAATGGATCCTGATTTTCAATATGCTGTTGGGGCGGCTGGAAATCTTCACCGTGCTCGTGCTCTTCCGCACCTCGATCTGGCGCTGAAGGTGTGGCCGGCGGTGCGGTGGGGGCGAGACGGCGACGGTACCGGCTTGCGGCTGCATCGCCGGCCGACGGCGGCGATGTCGTGCGGGACGCGGCGTACGCCCGGACCTATTGGGGAGGACGCTGGAAACGCTCGTCCAGCCAGTCGAAGATTTCCTGATTCAGTCGCGGAAGATTACTGAAGAAGTTGTAGTGGTCCGCCTCATGCAGGTTCGGGATCGTGATCTTCGTGAAGTCCCCGCTGCGCACGCCCGCGCGAAAAAGCTCACTCTGCGCGACCATCTCTTCGTTCACCGTACGGCCGCAGATGCACAGCGTCGGGCAATGGATGCGATACAGCATATCCTCCACTGTATACGACTCCGTCGCATGTATGAGGGCCTGCATGCGGTTGACACCGAAGCGGCGGCAGAGGTTGATGACAGCCAGCTTGACGTAGCCCAGCATCAGACTCGGGGGGATTTCATTGAGTTCATCGTACGCGACATCGATGCGCAATGCGCGAGGTCCGATCATATCCGTGACGAGACGGTTGAAATTCACGTACGGTGGATTGACAACAATCGCCTTGACGCGCGGATCGAGCGCGGCGACGCGTGTAGTGAAGTAGCTGCCGAGTCCGTTTCCGATCATGGCGATGCGCTCGCGGTCCACCTCACGCCGGTCGTGGAGTAAGTCGAGCGCGACCTGCAGGGGAATCTCATAATCATGCCGCATCTTCGAGTCCGGAAAACGACGCAGCAATCCCGCCTGCCCGGGTCCCTGGAACAGGAGCACATTGTACCCCCGGCGCAGGGCGCTGACGCCATGATAGAAGTACTGCTCTTCCGCGCTGCTCTCGGCTCCCGTCACCACGATGACGGAAGAACGCGCTGCACCCGAGTCGTCAGGACGGAGGAAATACGCCGGGAAAACCTTGTCGCCCGCCGCGAGTTCGACGAGCTCGCTCGTCCATGGCAGGAATGGCTGGGCTCTGAGAAAGCACTCCTCGGCTTGCTGACCGAGTGCAACATGATCGCCATTGCAGATGATCGCATAGTACTCCGCCATCTGGAAGTAGTTGGCGGCGCGAAGTAAATGTTCCGAGGCGCTTTCGGTATGGCCGGCTTCGAGCGAGCGTTCCGCCAGCTGACGCACCTCCTCGCCAATCTGCGCCCAGCTTCGCATCCATCCATCGATGTCCCACATGGGTAAGCCGCGCGCGGTCGCGATGCATTCTCCCAGTGTCGCCGCGCCATAGACCGCGAGCCCGAGCTGCCGGAAGAGTTTGTATTCGAACTCGGGATGTTCCAGAATTTCCGTGAAAATAGTGCCAGTCCCAAAGCCGTTATCAAGTTCCATACGCTACCCGGGATGAGGAGAGTTTCGGTTCCTGAGGCTCGAAGCTGCGCCAGTGGGTTGGGGGAAGCATGATGGCGCAACAGGGTTGGGACAGCAAAAATCAGACCGTTGAAGATTCTTTTCCGGGTCAGCGGAAATTCAATGGGTTGCGTACCGCTTCGTGTGAAGAAAAAGACCACAACGTGAATATTTCGCACGGAGCCTGATCGGGAGTCGGGCGTCGGTGGCAGTATGCCGCACAGCAGACATGCTTTGTCGCTAATTTGGCCATGCGCCGGAAAAACAGAAATCAAGCACGTGCAACTGTGAGGAAAATGTCATATTATGAGTAAAGAACTTTTCCCATATACGGAGGTCCTCTATGCGCTACAAAGCTACCGTGTTGGCTTTCGCCATCGCTGTCCTGTGTGCTGCATCGGCGAGCGCACAGATATCTGCAGACAATATAATCATGCGAATACGGACCGTCTGCAACCAGGGTCAGGGCGGTACGCTCCTCGCCTCATTCGAGATCAAGCCGCGGTCAAATATGTGGCCTCCGAATTTCGGACGAATCGGAGGTTTCTGTGCGACATTTACCTATACCTCGGAGAAACTGGTACTGCAAGGCGTGGGGCAGCGCTACGAAACGGGCTATTGGAATAATCCCTACCGGAGCCAGGCGTTCGGATCATCGGCCTGGTTCAACCAGCACGCGCAGTACCTGAGTCCCGGCGCGGCCCTGCCGGTGGAAGCCCAGTATTTCAATCCTTCTACCGACTGCCTGGGCAATCCCATCGGGGACGGATTTTTCGAGATCATGTACTACCAGCTGAACATCATGCCTACCGCAAACGGCACGGTCAACCTCGGGCTGTACGATGTGCGTCCCTACAAGACGATCGGCTACATGCAGAACATCCAGATGTCCGCCATCTTCAACGCGGATTTGTCGCTGAACACGAACGATTCCGTTGAGGTCGTCAATGGCCTGCTCATCCCGGTCGAGCTTTCCGCATTCAACGTCACCCCCCGTGCGGACGGCAGCATGCTGCTGAGCTGGCACACGGAAACCGAAACGTCGAACCTCGGATTCGAGATCGAACGCGGAGACGGTACGCAGTTCGATCGCATCGGCTATGTGGCGGGACGGGGCACGACGACCGAACCCCATACCTACACCTGGGTGGAGGATCAGCCGCGTTCCACACGCAGTGACAATATCGTCTACTACCGCTTGAAGCAGATCGACACGGACGGGACAGCGTCCTACACCGAGGCTCAGCCCGCGGAAATCCTGCCCTCATTTTTCGGACTCGAACAGACGTATCCGAATCCCGCGACCGTCGGGCAGACGACAAGCATCCCCTATGCGCTCGTCGTCCCCGCGTCCGTGAATCTCGCCGTCTATAATGCGATGGGACAGAAAGTCGCGAGCCTCGTCGATGGTGTCGAACGCCAGGCGGGCCGTCACGTCGCGAGCTGGAACGGGCGGAACGATCGCGGAGACCTGGTCGCGGCCGGCGTCTACTTCGTGCGCTTTTCCGCCGGTGTCGGCGGCGATCGCATCAGCGAATCGCGGCAGATCTCCGTCATCCGCTGACGCCGCCCCGGGCGTCTCGCGCGCCGTATCATCTCGAAACAGAGAGGGCTGTTCACACGAACAGCCCTCTGTCATTTCACCGGTTGTCGGAAGCGAAGGGTGCGTCATGGGCGGACGGGACCGCGGAAGCGTACCGGATCATCCGTTTTTCTGCTGACGAACATTTTGTATTTTTCCGTTCCGGACCCGTAGTTCTTTCACTTTCGAAGAGATATACCATGTCCTACCTTGCACAGACTGATCCCCGAATTCACGACATCATCCACGAGGAAACGAACAGGCAGATCAGCAAGCTGCAGCTGATCGCGTCCGAAAACTATGCATCCCCGAGCGTGCTCGAGGCGACCGGCAGCGTGCTGACGAACAAATACGCCGAGGGCTATCCCGGCAAGCGCTACTACGGCGGATGCGAATTCGTCGACCAGGCCGAGGATCTCGCGCGCAAACGGCTCATGCAGCTGTTCGGCGCCGAATACGCGAACGTGCAGCCGCATTCCGGCGCCACCGCGAACCAGGCGGTGTATTTCACCTTCGTGCAGCCCGGCGACAAGGTGCTCGGGATGGACCTCGCCCACGGGGGACACCTGACGCACGGCTCGCCGGTCAACTTCTCCGGAAAGCTCTACGACATCGTCTCCTACGGCGTCGACAAGGAGACAGGCACGATCGACCTGAACGCGGTCGAGAGCATCGCGATGCGGGAGAAGCCGAAAATGATCATCGTCGGCGCAAGTTCCTATCCGCGCAACATCGATTACAGGGCATTCCGGGAAATCGCGGACAGAGCCGGCGCGTTTCTCTGGGCCGATATCGCGCATCCCGCGGGCCTCATCGCGACCAGACTGCTCAACGATCCCCTCCCGCACTGCCACGTCGTGACGTCCACGACGCACAAGACACTGCGCGGTCCGCGCGGCGGCATCATCATGATGGGGAAGGATTGGGAGAATCCCTTCGGACTCGTCGCTCCGAAATCCGGCCGTGTGAAGCTGATGTCCGAGGTCATCGACAGCGTCGTCATGCCGGGGATCCAGGGCGGACCGCTCATGCACGTGATCGCCGCCAAGGCCGTGGCTTTCGGCGAGGCGCTGCAGCCGTCCTTCCTCACCTATCAGAAACAGGTGAAAGCAAACGCATCGCGGCTTGCTGCACTGATGGTGGAGCGCGGATTCAACCTCATCTCCGGAGGAACCGACAACCACCTGATGCTCATCGACCTGCACAACAAGAACGTGACCGGCAAGGAAGCGGAAAACGCCATGGAGCGCGCAGGCATCACGCTCAACAAGAACATGGTGCCCTTCGATGACCGCTCTCCGTTCGTCACCAGCGGCATCCGCATCGGCACGGCTGCCATCACCACGCGCGGCTTCCGCGAAGACGACATGACTTTCGTGGCCGACATGATCGACACCGTGATCGGCAGCGCCGGCGACGAGGCTGCGCTCGATGGCGTGCGCACGAAGGTCAGGGAGTACTGTACGAAATTCCCGCTCTATACCGAACTTACCGACTGATCGACGCATCCGGCGAAGAACGCGACGCCCCGCATTCGCGGGGCGTTTCATTTCTCGAGCGATCCGAAGAGCGCGGCGTACCCCGCCGCATGTGCGCGCCACGAGTAGCGCTCGAGTATACGGCCGCGCGCGACCAGCGCCTGATGCTGCAATTCCGGGAACCGTTCCCGCGCCTCGCGCATGGCCTGTGCGATGTTCGCCGCCGTGCATTGCGTCAGCGGCAGCACCGCCGCGCCTTCCGCGGCGAGGTCGGGCACGACGCCCGCCCGGGCTCCGGCGATGAGCGGCAGTCCCGCCGCCGCGGCCTCGAGCGCGACGAGTCCGAAGGACTCATGCTCGGACGGCTGCACGGCGACGTGCTGCGTACCCACCAATGCGCCGAGTTCCGCTGGAGGCAACCAGCCCGTGAATTGGACGATATCCCCGATGCCGAGTTCACGGGCGAGCTGCAGCAACTTGCGACGCAGGAAGCCGTCGCCCACGATAGTGAGGGAGATTCCGGCACTGTCATCGGCCCGCAGGCGGGCGGTCGCCCGCAGCAGCTGGTCGACACGCTTGCTGCGCAGATCCAGCCGCGAAACACAGACAAAACGCAGCGGCGGCGGCTCGGACGATTCCGCCGCGGGGCCGTCATCCCGGATGCCGAGCGGAATGACATGCACGCGATTCCCGGGAACCAGCCGTTTCAGCTCTGCCTCCTGCTCGCGGCATTGCGCGATGAGCACGTCGGCACCGGCAAGCTGATGGAGAATCCAGTTGCGCAGGCTGTCCTGTCCCTCCTCGCTCATGGAGTTCAGACCTTCATTTTCGTCGATCCACAGCGGAATCCCGGCCGTGCGCGCGGCGAAGAGAGCGGTCGGCGCGGCCGCGTGAAGGTAGTGCAGGAGAACGGCGTCGAAACGCTGCCCGCGCAGCAGCGCGCGAAGCCAGCGGCGCTGCTGCCAGAGCAGAAGCCGCGGATTCACTCCCCAGCCGAGAGCATCCGGCAGCGTGAAACAGCGGCGGTGGATGATGGTGACGCGGGGAGAGGGTTGCTCGACCTTCGGGAGCGCCCGGAGAATGCCGAACCAGCGCCGGTCATAGCCGCCGAAGATGAGATTCTTCACCCGCGGAAGCAGGCGCACGAGCGAGACGACCGTCAGATCGGCGCTGTCCGCAAGAGCACGCAGATGGTCCGGCAGCCATGCCGTCGGGCTGCGTCCGGGGTCGATCGGAAACCTGTCTGTCAATATCAGGAGGCGGACAGCCATCGGCATGCGTCAGTCGAGCGCGCGGACAGACCACCCGGCGCGCCGCGCGTCGTCCCAGAACCGGGGATAGGATTTCGACACCGTCCAGGGACCGTCGAGCATGACGCTGCCATGCGTGACAAGGGTCAGCAGTGTTCCGGCCATGACGAGGCGATGGTCGCCCCGTGTTCTGAACACGACTTCCGGATGCAGATTTCCGGAGGGACGCAGCTCGAGCCCGTCAGGATGCGCGATCACGTCGGCGCCGGCTTCGCGCAGCGACTGCGCGAAATCATCAATGCGGTTGGATTCCTTGTTGCGCAGATGCGCGGCGCC
>CAZWNO010000139.1:1115-9336 GCA_964635845.1 uncultured Chromatiales bacterium | reverse complement strand
AGTACGGCTGCATGGGCGGCGGCGACTGTGTCGACGTCTGCACGTTCAATGCCATCCACCTCAATGAGAACGGGCTTCCGGTGGTCGTCGACGAACTGTGCACGGGATGCGGCATGTGCGTGAAAGCATGTCCGCGCGGCATCATCGAACTGCATCCGGTCGATCGGGAGGTCTTCGTCTTCTGCAAGAGCCACGACGATCCGAAAACCTCGACGACGGTCTGCGATGTCGCATGCAGCGGCTGCGGGATCTGTGCGCGCAAGTCCGACGGAGGGGTCATCATCGAAAACGGTCTGGCGGTGATCAAGTGGGAGAACTTCGATCCGGATAAAATTCCCTTCGACAAGTGCAAGACGAGTGCCATCTGTTACCTGCGCGACGCGCTTGCAGCGTACGAAGCGGAACAGTCCGCGGCTCGGATGGCCGCGGCCGCCGAAATCACGCCGGAACAAAACAATTGAGCGAGAGACGGCACGATGCGCGGTGAGGATTTCTACGAGGAGGGTATCGTGCTGTCCGCCGCCGCCGGCCGCGCGACGGTCGAGATTGCCGTCGGAACGGCTTGCGACGAATGCGGCGCGAAAGTATTCTGCAGCGCGGGTGAGGAGAAACAGCACACCGTCGAAGCGCGCGATCCGTTCGGCGTCCACACAGGCGACCGCGTCCGCATCGTCGTGCACGGGGAGGACATGTTCCGGGCCGCCTTCCTGCTGTACGGTATCCCCCTCGTGCTCGTCGTTGCCGGCGTGCTGATCGGGACCTGGGTCATCGATCCGCAGGTGATGGCCGCGGAACTGTGGTCGTCGCTGCTCGGCATCGGACTCGCCGGGATGTACTACCTGGTGTTTTTTCTCGGCAGCCGGAAGGGGCGCCGCGGCGGCATGATGCCTGACATCGTCCTCGTGCAGGAAAGGACTTGAATGGATCTTTCGTCGTTGCCCAACCGCCCTCTGACCCGCCAGGAATTGATCGATATTCTCCGGGTGAATTTTGTCTTCCCGGGCGAATTTCCCATCACCGTCATTGCGCGAAGCGGCAGTGAATTCTACGCGCTGCTGCATTCGACACTCGAACGGCTGCAGGGAGAATCGACGTTCACGATCATCGAACGCCCGTCATCCCGAAAGAACTTCGCCGCGTATCGCGTGGAAATCTACGTCGAATCGGCGGAAACCGCCCTTTACCGCAAGGAGATCGTCGGGAAGATCGACGGAGTCCTGATGATGATCTGACCCGTCCGCGCACCTTGCAACCCCGCCCCGGAATTCCGTATTTTCCTTGTTATGCTGAACATGCAGCCGATATGGTCGGGCGATCCCGTGCAGGCGCCGGTCATCGACACCGATGTCACCGATGGAACGACGACGGATTCTCCCGCGAAGGTGATCCTCTTCAATGACGATGTGCACTCGTTCGAGGACGTGATCACGCAGCTGCAGAAGGCGATCAACTGTTCGCGGGAGAAGGGGGAAGCGCTCGCCTGGGAAGTGCATACCCGCGGCAAGGCCTGCGTTTTCGTCGGCTCCATGGATGAATGCCTGCGCGTCAGCGGCATTCTCGAGGAGATCGCCCTGCATACGCATATCGAAATGTAATTCATTCACATCGACAGCAACATCCCTCCATGACTTCATCCGATATTCGTCAGAGTTTTCTGAACTTCTTCCGCGAGAAGCAGCACCGCATCGTCGACAGCGCCCCGGTGGTACCGCACGACGATCCGACCCTGCTCTTCACCAACGCCGGCATGAACCAGTTCAAGGATGTGTTCCTCGGCAGCGGCACGCGGGAGTACAGCCGCGCCGCCGACACGCAGAAGTGCATCCGTGTATCCGGCAAGCACAATGATCTCGAGGAAGTCGGCCGCGACACCTACCACCACACGTTTTTCGAGATGCTCGGCAACTGGAGCTTCGGCGATTATTACAAGCGCGAAGCGATCGGCTGGGCGTGGGAACTGCTGACCGAGGTATGGAAGCTGCCGAAGGACAGGCTGCACGCCACAGTGTACCAGGACGACGACGAGGCGCTCGCGTTCTGGACGGAAGTGACCGATATCGATCCGTCGCATGTGCACCGTTTTGGCGCCAAGGATAATTTCTGGGAAATGGGGGATACCGGCCCCTGCGGCCCCTGCTCCGAAATCCACATCGATCTGACGGAGGACGGCAGCGGCGCGGCACTGGTCAACGCCGGCGTCCCCGAGGTCATGGAAATCTGGAACCTGGTGTTCATCCAGTACAATCGTGACGAACACGGGACGCTGCACGAACTGCCGATGAAGCACATCGACACGGGCATGGGCTTCGAGCGCATCTGCGCGGTGCTGCAGGGGAAACGCTCCAACTACGATTCGGACGTGTTCATGCCGGTCATCGACCGGATCGTGGAGATCACGAAGCAGCCGTACGAAGGGGAGCAACGCCAGGTCGCCATGCGCGTGATCGCGGATCATGTGCGGATGCTCACATTCTCCATCGCCGACGGCGCGATACCGGGGCCCGACGGTCGGGGATACGTGCTGCGGCGCATCCTCCGCCGCGCGGCGCGCTTCGGCCGCAATCTCGGCATGCACGAGCCGTTCCTGTGGAGTATCGTCGGGAGGCTCTGCGAAACCATGGGACAGGTGTTCCCCGAGATCGTCGAGAATCGCCATGTGGTCGAGAAGGTCGTCCGGGCGGAGGAGGAGAGTTTCAACGCTACGCTGGATCGCGGTCTCGACATTTTCGAGGACATCGTCGGCCGCACACGGAAATCCGGCAGCGAGATCATCGACGGTGCCGATGTGTTTCGGCTCTACGATACTTTCGGTTTCCCGCTCGATCTGACGAATCTGCTCGCCGAGGAGCGCGGGATGCGCATCGACGGAACGCGCTTCGACGAGTTGCTGGCCGAACAGAAGCAGCGTTCGCGCGCGGTGACGAAGAAGAACATCATCCTGCCCACCGCGGGTGGAACCGGCGCGATCCAGCTCGAGATGCTCGACGGTGCCGATCCGGGCAGCGAGTTCACCGGCTATGAGAGCTTCGCATCCGATGCGACGGTGACGGGGATGCGTGAGATCGGCGGCCAGCTGTTTCTGCTTCTCAGCCGCACGCCTTTCTATACCGAGTCCGGCGGCCAGGTCAGCGACCAGGGACAGCTGGTGTGGAACGGACGCGCCGCGACGGTCGAAGGACTGATCAAGTCCGACGGAGGCATTATCCATATCGTGAAATCGGACCCGGCGTTCACGCCCCGCCTCGGCGACGGCGTGCAGGCGCTGGTCGACGAACGCATGCGCCGCGATACCATGCGCAACCACACCGCGACGCATCTCCTGCACGCGGCGCTGCGAAACGTGCTCGGCACGCATGTCCAGCAGGCCGGTTCGCTGGTCGAACCCGAGCGGCTGCGCTTCGATTTCTCGCATTACGAGAAAGTCAGCGAGGAGCAGCTCGCGGCGATCGAGGCAATGGTGAACGAGAAAATCCTGGAGGGGATTCCCGTGCTGCAGCATCGCGACGTTCCGTTCGAGGACGCGAAAACCATGGGTGCGCTGATGTTCTTCGGCGACAAGTACGGCGACGCAGTCAACGTGCTGCAAGTCGGCAGCTACTCCATGGAGTTCTGCGGCGGGACGCATGTACACAATACGGCCGAGATCGGCCTCCTGAAGATCACCTCCGAAGGCTCCGTGGCCAGTGGAACGCGGCGCATCGAAGCGGTCACCGGACGCGGCGTGGCGCAGTACATCGAGCGGATGCATCAGCAGCTCGAGGATCGCCGCCATCATGAAGCCGAGCTGCACGAACAGATCAAGCATCTCGAGAAGGAACTCGCGAAGCGGTCGCTCGAGCAGGGAGCATCGCAGATCGGCGGCGTGATCGACGCTGCCGAGGCTTGGAACGGCAGCCGCATCGCCGTGGCTCGCGTACGGACCGGCGATGCGGAACAGCTGAAAGCACTCGGCGATGTGCTCCGGGAAAAACTCAGGTCGGGCATCGGACTCCTGGCGGATGTCATCGACGATAAAGTGCTGCTCGTCTGCGTCGTCACCGACGATCTGGTGGCGAAAGGTGTCAAGGCCGGCGGCATCGTTGGAATCATCGCGAAGAAGCTCGGCGGTGGCGGGGGCGGACGTCCGCACATGGCCACCGCCGGTGCGAAGGATACCGAGGCGCTCGATGCAGTGCTTCGGGAGGCGCCGGGCATCATCCGCGAGGCGGCTGCATCATGAAAAATCCGGGCAACGTATATTCCCGCCTCCTCAGCGCTTACGAAGAAGGGCGACCCCAGCTTTTCGTCCTGGTGGATCCGGACAAGGCTCGTCTCTCGGAACTGCCCGGCTTCGTCGCCGATGCGCAGGAGGCGGGGGTGGACGGGTTTCTCGTCGGCGGAAGCCTTGCCCTGCTCCCCGCGTTCGAGGAGTGCATCCGCGCCATGAAGGTCGCCGCACGCGTACCGGTGGTGATCTTTCCCGGCGGCATACACCAGATATCCGGCGAAGCAGATGCAATACTCTTCTTATCCATCGTCAGCGGCCGCAATCCCGAACAGCTGATCGGTCAGCATGTCCTCGCCGCGCCGATGCTGCGCGAGCTCGGGCTCGAGGCGATTTCCACCGGCTACATGATCATCGCGTCCGACGCCGTGACGTCGACGGAATACATGAGCTACTCGAAGCCCATTCCCCGCGACAAGCCGGAGATCGCTGCCGCGCACGCCCTCGCCGCGGAAATGCTGGGCATGAAGCTCGTGTACCTCGAAGCCGGAAGCGGCGCGCCGCAGAGTGTTCCGACGCGGATGGTGCGTACGGTACGAGCCCTGGTGGATGTGCCTGTCATCGTGGGCGGAGGCATCCGCACGCCCGCCGAAGCGGCGGAGAAAGTCGCCGCGGGCGCGTCGATCGTCATCGTCGGCAATCACTTCGAACAGGACGGAAACCGCGCGCAGCTGCGCGCGTTCGCGGAAGCCGTGCACGCGGGCGCAGTCCCCGGCGTCGTCGAACTCTGACAGGCACGGCGCGTCTTCCACTCACGCCGCGGCATCCGCGCGGCGCGTCTTCTTAACTCAACGCAACGGAATCTCATGAGCGCAAACAGTGCACTGCCTTCCCGCGACGAAATCGACATCCGAAACAAATGGACGCTCGAGGACATGTATCCCTCTGACCGGGAGTGGGAAGAGGATTTCCGTTCCGTCGAGCGCATGATCGGAGAAATCGCCGCATACCGCGGCACACTCGGACGCACCGCCGGCGACCTGCTCCGCTGGCTGTCTTTCGCCGACGATCTCAACATCATCAGCGGCAAGCTGGGCAACTACGCCTTCCGTCGCCACGACGAAAACACGGCGAACACACTCTACCAGGGGATGATGGATCGTGTGCTCACGCAGCACGCAAGACTTGGCGCGGAGACGGCATGGGTGGTGCCGGAACTCCTCTCGATTCCCAGCGAAACCATCCACCGTTTTTTCGAGGAAACAGAAGCCCTGCGTATCTACACGCATCATCTCGACGGGATACTGCGCATGCGGGCGCACACGCTCGATCCCGGTCAGGAGCAGCTGCTCGCGCTGTCCGGTGACGCCCTGAACGCCGCGTCCACGATCTTCTCGATGTTCAATGACGCGGACATCCGTTTCGGAACCATCCTCGGGGAGGACGGCTCGGAAGTGGAGGTCACCAAGGGCCGGTACATCCAACTGCAGGAGTCAAGGGATCGCCGCGTCCGCAAGGACGCATACGATGCGATGTACTCCGCCTATGGCAAGTGGAAGAACACGCTCGCGGCAACCTTCGGCAGCCAGGTCAAGCGCGAGATGTTTTTCGCGCGCGCGCGCCGCTACGCCAGCACGAGAGAAATGGCGATGTACGAAGACAACATCCCCGAGGCGGTGTACGACAACGTCGTGTGCACGGTCAACGAAAATCTCGAACCATTGCACCGGTCCGTCACGCTGCGGAAGCGGATTCTCGGCGTCGATGCAGTACGACCCTGGGATCTCTACGTTCCGCTCGCTTCCGAGACAACCGTGCGATTCCCGTATCCTGAGGCCTTGCGTCTCGTCGGCGATGCGCTCGCGGCCCTCGGACCGGAATACGGACGCGATCTGCGCGAAGGACTCGAGGGCGGCTGGATCGACGTGTACGAAAATCAGGGGAAGGCATCCGGGGCCTATTCCGCGTGGACTTACGGCGTGCATCCCTTCGTGCTCCTCAACTATACCGACACCCTAAAGGATGTCTTCACGCTCGCGCACGAGATGGGGCACTCGATGCATTCGTATTATACCTGGAAGCACCAGCCTGCCGTCTACGGCGGCTACACGATTTTCTGCGCCGAGGTCGCCTCCACATGCAACGAGATGCTGCTGGTCGATCACATGCTCCGAACGCGGAGCGAAAAGGACCTGCAGCAATACCTGCTTTTCCACTACATTGACACCATCCGCGGTACGGTGTACAACCAGGCCCTTTTCGCCGAGTTCGAGCAGTTCGCCCACGCCAGCGCCGAAGCCGGTACGCCGCTTACCGTCGACATGCTCAGCGCGAGGATGAGCGAGTTGTACCAGCGGTATTACGGATCCGATTTTCTGATGGACGACGCCTATGCATTGAACTGGGCGCGCATCCCCCATTTCTACCGCAGCTTCTACGTGTTCCAGTACGCGACGGGCCTTTCCGCCGCGGTTGCACTCTCGCGCGGGATTCTCGACGGCGAATCCGACGCACTGCAGCGGTACCTGCGATTCCTGCAGTCCGGAAGTTCGCGCTATTCGATTGACCTGCTGCGCGACGCGGGTGTCGACATGAGCAGTTCTCATCCCATTGCCGAGACCGCGGAACTGATGAGCGATCTGCTCGACCGCGTGGAGGCGCTTCTCTAAGGTCGAGATTCCGCGTACCGCATCGTGCATTCAACGATCTGAAAGGAAGGAGGAACGAATGCGGAGGATTCATCACTCAGCCCGGATATGCGCCACTGCAGTCGTGTTGCTCTGCCTTTGCGCCTGCGGCGATACACCGGGATCCGGGGCGGGAAAGTCCGGCTCACGGCGCGTGCAGCCACCGATCGATGTGCGTCTCGACGGCAGTTACCTCAGGATCGAATGCCTCACCGGACATCTCGACTCTACCTGGCGCCTGATGTTCGTCGATAAGAAAACGCAACTGGTTTTCCCCGGGACCCTGGAACAGGTTCGCACATGGCGTGAAGCCGACGGATCGGGAAACTGGTTCAGGGAAATGTACGCCGGGGATACGCTGCGCATCCCGCTCACGGCGCTCGGGGCGACTGTTGATGATATTCCGGAGGATCTGGACCTCATCGGCGTTTCAGATACGATCTACTACCTGAAAGTGAATGATGGCGCCGTCAGATATCACGGGTATGGGGTATGGGATCAGCGGTGATCCTGTCAAAAAGTCAAGAGGCTGATTCATCCTGTTGAATCAGCCTCCTGTTCGAATGCAGTGAATGCGTCGATCACACGGCGGGAGAAGACTCTTCCTTTCCTTCGTCTTCCTCGATCGGAGCATCGTCGGCTGGAGGATTCTCGATCGAAGACTCTTCCTCGATCACGGCCTCCGCGACGACGGGAGCTTCCTCGACCGCGGCTTCGGTGACGTCGGGGACTTCCTCGACGGCGGCTTCCGCGATGACCGGGACTTCCTCGACCGCGGCTTCGGCGACGACGGGGACTTCAGCGACCGCATCCTCGGCGACGACGGGGACATCCTCGACCGCGGCCTCCGCGACGACGGGGACCTCCGCGACCGCATCCTCCGCGATGACGGGGACTTCCTCGGCCGCGGCTTCCGCGACGATGGGGACCTCCGCGACCGCATCCTCGGCGACGACGGGGACTTCCTCGACCGCATCCTCCACGAGGACGGGGACTTCCTCGGCCGCGGCTTCCGCGACGACGCCCGTTTCTTCTGCGACGATCTCTGTCCTGGCAACGGCCGCAGCTGCAGCTTCCGCAGCTTCCGCTGCCGCGGTGGCGCGATAGAGTTTCTGCAGGTCTTCGAGATCCCCGAGCTTGAATGCGTTATCGGATGAAGACTGATGCGGCATCTTGAAATCATTGCGGAACTCGGAGCGCTCTCCGCGATGCTGCGGACGCTGGGGCTCGCTTTCCTCGCGCGCGATGGAGCCGATGAACGAATGCTTGTCAGGGTCCATTTCCACGACGCGAATCCGGACACTGTCCCCGACGTTGTACGTCTCGGTGG
>CAZWNO010000139.1:0-1105 GCA_964635845.1 uncultured Chromatiales bacterium | reverse complement strand
GCCCATCTTGCCACGCGGGATGAAACAATCGATATCGAGATCGAGCGACACGATTGCGCCGGCTTCCATGATCAGCTTGATTTTCCCATCGGCTTCCGTATTCGCGGGATAGACATTCGCCAGCCGCGGCCAGGGGTCCGGGAGCGTGGCCTTGAGACTCAGTGCGATCCGTCGATCCTTGGGCCGGATCTCCATCACCTTGACTTCAATCTCATCGCCGACCTTCACGACTTCCGTGGGATGCTGGATCCTCTTCGTCCATGACAGGTCGCTGATATGCACCATTCCGACGACGCCGGGCTCCAGCTGCACGTAGACGCCGAAGTCCGTGATATTGCGGACCTTGCCTTTGACTGTATCGCCGACCTTGTACGCGTCCTCGACGGCCTGCCAGGGGGAGGTGGTGAATTCCTTCATGCTGAGCGCGATGCGCTCGTCCTTCTCATTGATGTCGACGATGCGGACCTTGACTTCGTCACCGAGTTTGAGCACTTCGGACGGCGTGGTGACGCGAACCTTGCTGAGGCGCGATACGTGGATCAGTCCATCCACGCCGCCAAGGTCGACGAATGCGCCGTACGACGTGATCGAAGTTACCTTGCCCTCGACGACCGAGCCTTTCTTCAGCTCCGTCATGCGCTGCTTCTTGAGCGCGCGCTTTCTGCTGCAGACATATTTCCGCTTCGCGAAATCCGTCATCTCGATGACGACGAGCGCGATATCCTGGCCGACCATGGTCTCGATCTCGGTCTGTTCCGCACGCCCGGAAATCAGGTACTGCGAGCGCGGAACGAATCCTTCAAGTCCCTTGAAGCTCACGATCGCGCCTCCCGGGATGCTGCGGCTGAGATGGAAGGTGAGCACATCACCGTTCTCGTACGCCTGCTTCAGCTCGTCCCAGATCGGCTGAGCTTCCGTGTCATCCAGTTTCTTCCGGCGACGTCCCCTGCCGGCCGCTGTCTCCTCGCCTTCCTGCGCTCCCGCAACTCCCGTGCTTCCTGCGTCCGCAGCTTCCGCGACCGGTGCTTCCGCGACCGGCGCTTCCGCTGTCGGCGCTTCCGCTGTCGGCGCTTCCGCTGTCGGCGCTTCCGCTGTCGGCGCTTCC
>CAZWNO010000138.1:0-9468 GCA_964635845.1 uncultured Chromatiales bacterium | reverse complement strand
GTTGAACAACGGGTGGTTTCCCGTCCACACCAGCGTTCCTCCGGTGTACCCCGGGACAGGCATTGTGCTCAGGCTGGCATCCATCGTGTTTTCGAGGTAGATGGATAACGTGCTCCCGGGTTGGGGAGTGTACGCGTAGGTGGCGGCGATATTCCAGCGGAGATTGTTGATGAAGCCCGCTCCACCAGCCCATCCTCCGCCGGTGATTTCGCTCGCCGTATAAATATGCTCGGCGATGCTATTGTAGTAATACATGTTGACCGGAACCTGGTACGATGTCGTCGTACCTGTCCCGATCGTCACCGTCGTCTGGGCATGGGCGCCGAAAATACCGGTTGTGAGCAGGACAACCGAGAACAGGGCCCAACGAAAGAAGCGATGTCTCATATCCTCGTCCTTTCAATGTGGATGAAATGCGTGAGTATGCTGGCAGAAATTCGAATCCTATAAGTGCTGATACAGCAGGACCGGTGGCAATACGTGACTGTATCCTCCGTATATCGTATCCGACTGAAAAACGGCAGGTGTTGCCTTTTTTCACGAGTACTACCGGAAATATACACCACTCACCCACAAGGAACAAGTGCAAAGTGAATATCTGTCACAGTTTATCGAACAAGTCCTATTTGTTCACATGTCAATGCGCGCGGGCTGCCCGCGACAGGGTGAACAAATCGCCCGTCAATCCCCAACACCCGCTTTCTTCGGGATTATCTGCCTATTGAAGCTGTCGTAGAAGTTCGGCGGCGCGCAGGGATTCACGTGAATCACCCGCGTTCCGCGTGCAGCGCTCGAGGATCTCCCTGGCTTTTTGCGTGTCCCCTGTAATCCTCAGATGTAATTCAGCAGCTACGAGGTACCATGAAGGGTACAGTGACGGCTCGCGCGTCAGCGCGTCTTCGTACGCAGCGGCGGCTTTGCCGTACTCCCCGCGCTGCTGGTACAAGCCGCCCGCGGTCATGTGCAGGAACGCGTCGCGTGTCTCCGCCGTCACCGCAGCGGCGATGCGGCCGAGTTCCTCCTCGCGCGAAGGCGCCCCGTCCAAACCGGTTCCGCGAAGCACGGCAAGGAGTCCCGCCTCCGACCAGACGGGAAAAAGCTCCCGAAATCTGCTTTCATACTGATTCGCCACATCGTGCTCCCCGATCTGCCATGCGGTGAGCAGCAGGCGCGCGCAGAATTCCCTCGAGTCCCGCTCCCCGATGGAGCGGAAATCGTCCGGCGAGCCTCTCCGTGAAGCGTGCCGCGCGAAGCGATCGAACAGCCAGGACAGCTCTTCCCGGCGCCTGGCTGGATCGCTCAGGGTGATGAGGGAACTCAGGTATTCGGCATATGCGACGTGGGATCGATAGCCGGTGGCGATCTGACGGCGCAGCACGCGGAAGTATTGAAGGGATTCATTTCCGGATTTATAATACTTGCGCAGATTCTCCCATGCCGTGAAACTGTTCATCGGGAGGATGACACCATCGTCCATCGCGGCAAGAGCTTCGAAGCGCGCCGCGGAAACCTGTTCGTCGGTATTGACTGCAATCCAGAGCACGAGTTGCGAGAAGATGGCCGCGGTCAGTCCGGGCAGGACGGCGCGCCGCCATGCGCCCGCCTCCTCTCGAGCTACGCACGCCTCCGGTACCGGCCGGGAACCTCGATCCGCATGCGCGTTTCCTTCCGTCCACAGCACGAGCGCGAGCATCGCGGTGCCGAGCAGGGCGAAGGCGCCGACGTCCCAGTCACGCGCGAGTCCGAGAAAGGTGTTTCCGAAGACCAGCAGCGTGAGCCCTCCCGCCGCGGCCGTGGCGCCGAAAAGGACGGCGGGACGCCGGAGCAGCCCTTCCCTCCGCGCGGCGCGGAGCAGCACGGGCAGGATGAAAAGCACGGGACCCAATCCCAGCAGCAGCATGTTCGCGAGATCCGCCCAGCGCTCCGGTGCGAGCAGCACGTACCGCTGCCACCCGGTGCGGAGTCCCTCGAAGACGCGCTCGTAGGGAGCGATCGCGACCAGGTAGGCGCTGTCGCTGCCGGCGCCGACGATGATGTACATCGCGAGGGCCGCCGCGACCGGCAGCAGCATCAGCGCGACGGCAGCCCGCGGTAATGGAAAGCCGCCCCCCTCGCCGCGCGCCTTCCAGTGCAGAAGCAGAAGCAGCGACGGCAGCCATGCGATGGCGCTGGCGCCGAAGAGCAGTGCGAGCAGCAAAAACAGGATCGGCGCCCACAGGGGGCCCCGTCCCCGAAGGCATTGCCAGGCGCTGACGAAATAGGCGATGCTCAGCGCGTAGACGAGAGCGTAGAGTTCGATATAGCCGAGGAACACCAATGTCCCGGCGCCGCCGAGAAACAGCAGCGCGGCCGTGAACGCGACGGACGCCGGTTCGCGCCGCGTGGAAAACAGGACCGCACCCGCGGCGATCACCATGCCGGCGATGCCAGCGAGCACGAACGGCAGCCGGATGTCGTCGGGACGCAGCATGCGTGCGAATCCGTCGAGCAGTATCCCCGTCAGCCAGGCGCTGGGCTTGATCATGCTGTTCGCGTAATCGGGCAGGGTCATGCTGCGGTACAGTTCGGCCGCGTACCACGTGCCGTCGCCGAGGAAGGCGTACGCCACCTGCACCTGCCATGCGGCGAAGCCGGCGGCGAGCGTGAACAGGGCCGCCCGAATCAGGCGCCGATGCCCGCTCTTCACCCGTTTTCCCTCCGAGGACTGCCCGCTCCCGTCCGTGTCATGACGTCGGAACAGCGCGGAAACCTGCGGCAGGAGGAACAGCAGCGGTCCCCAGAGCGCGATATGCAGCAGCAGGGTCGAAGGCAGCCAGGCGGCGAAATCGATTCCCCAGAGCCGCAGTCCCGGCGGGTGCAGCACCGTGACGATGCCGCGGAGCAGCAGGAAACCGCCGAGGGCGATCAGCAGCGCCCTCGCTGTCCCGGATAAAGGGATACGGGATATCTGTGTTTGCCGGGAGGCGCCCGCGCTGCCGGACCTCGGTCCAGACGCGACGCGCTTCATGTTCGTTCTGCCTGCTGCCATGGTTGTCCGCTATGCTCAGGGGATGTAGGATCGCAGCAGTTCCAATTCGCCGGACTTCATCCGCGCGTCATCCATGAGCTGCTGCTGCGTCGACGGATCGGCGATACGATGCCGTTCAGGTGTCGCAAGGAAAAGCGCGTAGTGCCCGATCGCGCGGTCGATCCGCGGGGGCGCGAGGCGTGCCTCCGCTTCGGCGAGATAGTACGCAGGAAGCGTGAAGCTGCTGTCGAGCGCGAGCGCCTGCTCCAGCACCGCGACCGCGGGAAGGAGTTCACCCGCGGTCAGCAGACCGCGGCCTGCATGGAACGCGAGCGTGCCGCTGGTTTCGATCTTCCCCGCGGCGCCTTGGAACACCGCGGCGCCCGGGAACAGTCCCCGGCGTCCCCATTCGTATTGCCCTGCCGCGAGTGCCAGCAGCGCATCGGTTGTTTCGTGCGGATCGGTACCGGAGTCCCTGCCGGCAGTCCCGTCGCGCCTGTCCGGCGCGGCCAGCGCGGCTGCTTCCGTGCGGAACAGGGCGTCGATCTCTCCCGCCGACTGCGGGAGCTGCCCGAGCTGGATGAGAAATTCGATATACAATTCCCGGAATTCCGCGCGGCTGCCTTCGTAGAGCGAATCGACACCCGAAGCATCCATCTCGCGCAGACGATCGCGCAGCTGCGCGAACATCCATGCGTAGCGCGTGGGACGCTCCGCGGGTGATGCGCCTTCGAGCACGGCGAGCGCGTACTTGCGGAAGTCGCCGGGATATCCGACCATCTCGATTTTCTTCTGTATCGCCCAGGCGACATTCGCGTTGTCGCCCGTGCTCTGGTAGTACTTGCGCAGATGCTCGTAGCCGTTGAGAGCGAAGTCCCCGGGAATGATCCTGTCGTCGAGGGACATCAGATCGCGGAAGCGCCGCTCCGATCGTCCGGAGTCGAGGTTCACCAGCAGCCAGGGAAGCACGGCGGCGATCGAACCGAACGTGGCGAGGTACAGCAGGTACGTCCGGCGCCGCGGCTCCTCGCGCCGCAGCAGGGTGAGGACGAACAATGCGAGCACGACCGCGAAGAATGCGTTGACATCCCAGTCGCGCGCCATGCCGAATCCGGTGTAGCCGAAGAACATGAGGAAGAACGCGAACACCACGTGCGTCAGGCCGACCAGCGCGGGTGCATCCCAACCCCTGCCGCGGAGAAACGGCAGGACGGCGAGCAGCGGCGCCCCCGCGAGCAGAAGCATGTTGAGCACATCGAGGAGATGCGCGCCCGAGAACAGCGTGTAATGCTGCACCGCGCCTTCCGCTCCGAAGGGAGTGAGCGAAAGCACGATGCGGCTCCCGCCGTGGGAAATCCCGCTCGCGAAGTAATACCGACCTCCCACGATGAGCGCGACGATCGCCACGCCCGCGACGGTCCGGAGACGCAGGATGCGTCCGCCCGGATCGCGGCGCGAGAGCAGCGCGAGCGCGACACCGGGCAGCAGCAGAAGTGATAGATGATGGAACGCAGCGGAGAGCAGCAGGGCAAGCAGAGGCCAGTACACCGCGACGCGGCCGCGCGCCGTCTCGATGCTCAGAAATACCGTGGCGGTGATACCGACGAACGCGAAGGTGTAATACTCCACGTACCCGAAGAAGAACAACATGCCGGGAGTGAACGCGAGTATCGCGATGAAGGCCAGCCGCTCCGCGCCTTCCTCGCTCCAGCGCCGCGAGAAGAACACGGCGAGCGCGAGGAACACCGCGCCGGCTATCGCGCCGGAGATCCAGAACACGAACTGCGCGTTTCCCGCGAGCGCGCTTCCGGCGGACCACAGCCCCGCGGCCCCCTGCGCGAGCAGCCAGGCAGTGAGCGGCGCGGAACCGATCGAGTACAGGACCGTCTCCGAAACGGAGAGCCCTCGCACGAAGCGGAAATGCTCGGCGAGATACACTGCGCCGTCGCCGAGGAAATAGGTCTCCATGCGCAGGAACCAGAACGCCGCTCCCGCCGCCAATGCGACCAGCAGGGCGAGCAGGCCGGTCGGTATCGCCTCCGCCACCCTGCCCTTCAAGAGGAAAAACCGGTACAGCAGCGGCGTGGCGGCGAGGAGGCCGACGGCGGCCACGGCGAGCTGGAGCCAGAGCGGCAGCCAGGCGGAAGTATTGAGTCCCCAGACGCGCGCCGCGGGGAACTGCGACGCGAGCAGCCGCAGCAGCGCCAGCGCGGCGAAAATCCCACCCGCCACGCGCGCGAGTTCGCGCGGGACCGGAGATTCGGATGTTGTCGTCCTTTTCGAGGACGCGCGCTTCGCCGCCCCTTTCACCGCGGCGGCGGATGCTGTTTTCTTTCCTGCGGTCTTCATGCTCATTGCATCAGTGATCCATTACGACGATGCGCGTCCGCACGCTGCCGGCCGCGAGGACGTACAGCCCCGCGGGGAGCCGCGGCACTGTAAATCGCATCTCATTGTCCGATATCTGAGCGGCGGGCAGCGCCGCCGCCCTGCGCCCCAGCAGGTCGTAGAGCACGACCACGCCTTCGCCCGCGCCGATCCCGCGAGCGAGTTCCCGCGCGTCGCGCGCCCCGAACCGCAGGATGCCCTGCTCCCCGGCGCGAAGCGGATGCGGCCGGACGCCGGGTGCCGCGGGGACGGGCGGCGCATCGACCGCGGCGGGCCGGGCGAACAACCGCGCGATCAGATCCCACAGCTCCGGAAGATCCGCATCATAGCCCAGCGCCCACATCCCGATGCCCGCGATGCCGAGATCCTTCGCGAGCTGATACTTGTATTCCAGGCTCTCCGCGTCGTCGTACCAGATCTGCCGCCAGTTCGCGACCATGTACGCGATCCAGGGATTCAGGTAGGTCTCGCTCCACTGCCGCTGCCGCGTCGCCAGCATGGCCGCCACGGCGGAATAGGTGCGCGAAATCGCGCGGTCGGTGGCCGCTGCGCGCGGGACCTCGCTCACGACAGGCCAGTCGAATCCGTAGTAGGGCACTCCCATCACGAGCCGCGACGGCGGCACTCCCTCGTCGAGATACCAGCGCAGCGTGCGCTCGACGTTGTAGCTCATGCCGCGGATCGGCGCGACGGGACCCGCCTCGCTGCTGCCGGACCAGGAATAATCGTAGCACATGACGAAGAACAGATCGATCGAAGACGAGAGCGCGGCAAGATCCCATGCGGCGTTCCAGTCCACGGCGGGACTCGCGACGGTGATGATCGCGCCGGGGATAGCCGCGTCGAGCCCCGCGCGGAGTTCCGAGAAAAAGGTGACGAGGTATTCGCGCTGATCCCCGGACAGACCTTCAAAATCGACGTTGACTCCATGCGCCTCACGCTCCTGCAGCAGCGCGACGAGGCGCGCGATCAGCACGCCGCGCGTCTGCGCCGACGCCAGCAGCGTGCGGTTGTTCGCCGCTCCGAAATTCGTGACGGTGAGCAGCACCTTCACTCCTGCCGCCTTGGCACGGTCGATCACCGTGCTCGTGCGCCATCCGCGCACGGTCGCCGCCTCGCCGGTCGCGGGATCGACTTCATATGAGAAATACGCCAGGTGGGAAAGCAGGTCCCAGCGATAGTGGTCCGCCGCGCTGTCGGCGATCCAGTACGGGTGATACCCGTGCACGACATGCGTGAGGACCCCGGCGTCACGCCTCAGGGACAGCCGCGGCGATCTCTCGGCGGCACCGGAGAAGACGGGCATGGGGCGATCCTCCGCCTGGCGCGCGTGGGGACCCTCCTCGGCCGAATGAGTATCCCGTCGGGACGGCTGCGGCTCGGACAGCTGTGCCCGTGCCGCGGTTCCGGCCAGGCACAGGCCGATGGCAAACAGGGAGAAAATCCGTCTATGGAGCATGAACGATGTCAGGAGGTTTCTTCGCTCTCTCCGACGAGAGCGCTCAGCTGATCGGGCGTGAACGCGCCTCGTTCGGTGATGAAGGTGGTGACGAATTCGACGGGCGTCCATTCAAAATAGCGGTTCCATATCTCGAATCCATCCTCCTCGCCCCGGATCAGCAGTTCCTCCGGCGGACGGTCCTCCACCAGGATCTGCCGATGCAGCTGCGGCGAAAACTTGAGCGAATCGCAGAGCACGTGGAGCGGCTTTCCCATCTCCCGGCAGCATATGGCGAGCGGATGTGTGCCGGTCTTGTTCAGGAGGAAGCCGTCCGCGCTGATCGTATCGGCGCCCACCACCGCCGCGTCGGCTCGATCGAGCGCCTCGGCGATCGCGGCGTCCACCATCAGCGTGGCGGGGATGCCGTGTTCGTGCAGGTCGCGCACGCTGCGGTGACCTTCGAACATCGGACGTCCCTCGAGCACGTACACATGCGCCAGCCGCTCGAGCTCATGCAGGTGATAGCAGGCGGAGAGCACGGTGGAACTGCGTGAAAGGGTCACGAGCGCGGTGGGCCGGGTGAACCGGCCGGCGAAGCCTGCCGCGATTTCCTCACCCGCCTGGGTCAGGATTTTTTCGAGGGAGGAGAGGTAGATTATCGCTTCGGCGATCTCTTCCGCATCGTGCAGTTTTCCGAGGAAATCAGATTTCAGGATCTGCAGCACCGCGTGCAGGGAGGGCATGCTGCGCTGCGCGTTCTCGAGCAGGGCGAAGCCTTCGTGCAGTTCGTCGAAGCGATAGCCGATGGCGCAGCTCTCGCAGAGCGCCAGGAGTTTGCGGATCAGTTCCGTCGCGCCGGAGGTGTTGTCCGACGCCAGTTGCTCGAATTCTTTCAGCACGTCCTTCAGCAGCTGTAATGGCAAAAAATAGGTCCAACCCGCGCCAAACGCAAGAAGCAGAAACACCGCCCGATGGGTGGCGTTCGAGCGCAGCGAGATGCAGGCTGCACTCTGCAGGCAGGTGTACTTTATCGCTAATACAGCGCAACGCCGGATTGTCGCGGCACCGGGTCGCTACCGTGGCCGGCCGGCGCTATGCCTGTTTCACGACGGAAGCCGGCACGGACGCGCACCGTTGCTCTTCGAAGAAGAACCGCTCCTGTCCGAATGCCGGGCGAAGATGCGTCAGCCAGCTGGCACGCTCGTCATACTGCGCGAAAAAGGGACGACCGACCCATTCGGGATTCCGTCCCTGCAGGAAACGCAGGGCGAACACCTTCTCCCCCGCGACCTCGCCGACGCCCGTGACTTCGACCTTGCCGGGAGTCGCGGACATGGAGGGACCCCGCACGGTGCGGGCAAGCCCGTTGACATGACGGTAAGCTTCGCGGAAGATTTTGCAGGCACGCTGCAGCGGGATCTTGAAATACTGCTCCGCTCCCGTGTCGCGTTCGACGAACATGTAGTACGGGATGATGCCCAGGCGCACCTGTTCGCGCCACATCAGTTCCCACACCACGGCGTTGTCGTTGACATGCGCGAGGATGGGGGATTGGCTGCGAATGACCGCACCGGTACCGCGGATGCGGCGTACCGCTTCGCGGGCCATGGAAGTATCGAGTTCCTTGTAGTGATTGTAATGCGCCATGACGGCGACCGAGCGTCCGGTGGCGATGATTCGCTCGAAGAGACGCAGCAGATCGTCCGCGTCGGGATCAGTGACGAAGCGCTGCGGCCAGTAGGCCACGGACTTGGTCCCGAAGCGGATGGTCTGCAGATGCTCCAGCGCCGGCTCGAGCAGCGGATTGATGTACTCCGCGAGCTTCTGCGTGCGCATCACCATCGGATCGCCGCCGGTGATGAGAACATTCGTCACCTCCTGGTGACGCCGCAGGTATCCGGCGAGCCGCGCGGCCTCTTTCGCGGCGAATCGCAGTTCGTGCATGCCGACGAACTGCGCCCATCGGAAACAGAATGTGCAGTACGAGTGGCAGGTCTGTCCCGCCGCGGGAAAGAACAGCACGGTCTCGCGGTACTTGTGCTGCAGACCGGGCAGGGGCTCGCCGTCGAGCGTGGGCACGTTGAGCGTGGTCTGTCCGGCCGGATGCGGATTGAGTTCCATGCGTATGCTGTCCGCCGCTTCCTTCAGCTGCTCACGCGTTGCGCCGCGGCGCAGCAAGGACGCCATGCGCGAGAAATGTTCCTCCGTGAGCATGCCGCGCTGCGGGAAAGTCAGCTGGAAGATCGGATCGTCGGGGATGTCGGACCAGTCGATGAGCTGATCCAGGACATAGGAATTGACTTTGAACGGGAGGACGCTTGACACGACCTGCATGTCGAAGCGGAGGTTGTCGGGGAGAGTTTCGAGCCGGGGGATACGATCGAGATTCCGTTCCGTGTAGTAGGTGAACGAGGCCACGTCATGCTTCGTCGCGGCGAAGACGTGGGGTCGTGCCCTGCCAGGTGGGAAAATGGGCCGCATGTCCATGGGGACCTCCTTATGAGTGTAGAGACAGCAATGCATCAAAGAACTGGCTTCGATCGTTCTTTCGTCTATCCCTGGAATTTCTGGAAAGTGAAGCCGTGTGGTTTCAAGCTAAAAAAAATGGAAACTGATGCAAGGGAAATCCGCT
>CAZWNO010000137.1:0-9488 GCA_964635845.1 uncultured Chromatiales bacterium | reverse complement strand
CAGAAATGACCCCCAAATCAGCCAAAACTATCCCACACGAATGTTGGAAGAGCCAAATATTGTATCGCCGATGGAAGTGAAGGAAAGGACCAGTGAGTTGAACATGCCGGTATTATGCATCTCGAATGCTGAAGCATTTGCATCACGCACATACATCCCTCCGTTTGTGGCGGCGTACAAGGCGCCGTCCTGCACTGCGAGACCGTGCACACTGTTGCCAGACCGGAACCCGGTTCCTGCGATCTTCCACTCCTCACCAGGCGCAGTGGCGTAGAATATATCACCGTTGTCACAGCCCGCATACACCACACTGGAATCGGCATACAGGACCGGGATATATTCATCTGAGAGGCCGTTGTCCATAAGAGACCATGTCTGTCCGCTGTCTGTGGATACGTACACACCCTCAGTCAACGTGCCTGCCGCGTAGATAGTCGTACCTGTTACTGCGAGAGCCCAGACGGAGCTCAGTATCGAGGCACCTACCGACGACCAGGACGCTCCCGCATCGGTGGACTTGTAAATTCCTCTGTTGTAGGAAGCGGCATACAACACGTCGTCTTCCTCGACGAGGACATCAATGCCTGTTTCAGAAGGCATCCCGGTGCTGGACTCCTCCCAGGTAAATCCGTCATCGGTGGACAGATAGATACCACCACCGCAGCTGCAGTAGAATTTCGCATCGTATGCAAGTATGGCGGAGATTCGCGTGTCCTCGGGAAGTCCGGTACTGACGTCGTACCAGTAGTCACCGTTGTTTGTAGATCGGTACATGCCAACGTAATCTGTGCCGGCGAGAAGTGTACCTCCCGATTCGCAGAGCGAGAATACATAGTTTGCTTCTACGGAGTAGATCCCTGCGTTCGCTTCGGTCCACTGCACGCCGTTATCCGATGATCGGTAAATCCCTCCGCGTCCGGCTACATACAGGTAGTTCCCATCGTGCAATGCGGTGAGGAGCGTCCCGCCCTCGGGTCCGTTCATCTGCATCCATTGCGCACCGGCATATGCATTTGTTAAAATCGCGATGACGACCATCATCAGTGCGCGCAAACTCCAGTTCATATGGTCTCCTGCTATGTGCGTGATTCTCTCCAAGATACAAAGCGCAACTGCAATCGCAACACTACGGCTGTAGCGAAATGCGAGTCTCCCCCGTCCCGCTGCATGGAACTTTCGCGTAAAATGAAAATACCCCCTAAAAACGGGGGTATTCAGTGGACCTAATAGGTAGCAGTTCGAACCAGTTCAGGGAAGACGTATCGCGGCTCAGTCAGCTTGCCGAGGAAATCAAGCGATTCGAGCGCGGTGAGCATTATGCCGTTTTCGGCATGAATTCGGCATCTTCACCGCTTTCAAGAGCGCGTCTGTGAGGTACCATGCGGTGTTATAACCAGTATTCATTCATAGGACTCCACGGGAGTACAAGGCAGGATTGCCTGTCCGCCCGACGGATCATTTTTGTTTTCCGGTGATGCGGTGAAATTGCATCTGGTTGTCCGTAAACATACCTTTCCCATAATCATGAATTCGTGCACGGTGGCTCGGGCACCGCGCAACATGGTACGACCGGAGGTGGGTATGCGTTATTTCGGTGTAATTTCATTCGCCTGGATTCTCCTGTCATTTCCGCGGCTCGGCATGGGCGAAGGGGCGGAAGCGCGGAGCGTGCCGGTTGACTTTCCCTCGCGTTTCGTGGAGAATGCCGGACAGTGGTCCCCGGCGCTGCGCGCGATCGTGCTGCAGCAGGGGACAGCCGCCGTGCTCGGCGCGCAGGGCTTCACGCTGCGCGGGGATGGCGCTTCGATAACCGGTATGGAGACCGGGACAGGGCTGGGACTGTCTTCCCGCAACTGTACCTTTCTCGATCCGGCACCGGGAATGACGTTTAGCCTCCGCAGACAGCGCCGCGAGATCTGTCGCTACTATTCAGGCCGGCAGGGGACGGTGTCGGAAATCGCGGCGAGGACGTTTGATGAAGCCTGGTATGAGAATGTGTGGCCCGGTATTTCCACGGGCTTGCGTGTCGATGCCGGTCGGCTGCGGCAGAGATTTCGCATCGCGCCGGGTGCGGACCTTCGTCGTATCCGCATGTCGGATAATACGGCCCTGTATTCTGATGTCCATGTCGCGGGCCGCTTCCGGAGAGCGGACGGCTCCGACGGTGAGTTGGTGGACATCCGCCTGCAGAGGCAGGGCGATGTGGTTTCCATGCAGGGTCCCCGGGTTGTCGAGGACACTCTGACTGTCGAAATCGTCTTCGGCACCTATCTCGGCGGGAGCGAGGATGACGAACTCGCGGATATCGATGTGTTGCGCGATGGCAGCATTGTATTGAGCGGACAGACGGAGTCCTTCGACTTCCCCTTGGTCAATCCCGCCGACTGGCAGCTCAGCACGGCACGGCCGGATCTGTTTGTCACGCGCTTCGCCGCGGAAAGCAGGGACATCGTGTTTTCGACTTTCTACAAGGGTACGATCGCGTATCCGAATCCGTCGAGGGACAGGCGAGCCGTCACCACGGAGGGAAGCGCGAATGGCACGGTGCATTTCACGTCCACGATGTATCACGCTGATAATATTCCGATCACGGTCGATGCGCGCTGGAAGGCACGCTCCGGCTACACGTTATTTCGCCTTGATGAGCATGGCCGCCTGCTCACCAGCACCTACGTACCCGATACACTGCTCGCATCCTTCGTCGATATCGGAAGCGATCTCGCGGGAAATGTCTACCTGCTGTTCTCGATCGAACGAACAACGCCACCGATGGTCACAGCCAACGCGCTGATGCCTCACGCACATGAGAATGAAATACACGGGGTGACGATGAAGGACGGCTTCATCATGAAATTCACTCCGGAGGTGGACAGCATTCTTTACGCCACCTGTATCGGTGGAACAGGACAGGATGATTACAAGAAGCTCGAGGTCGATCCCGCTGGCAACATGTATGTCATCGGCGAACAGGTACCGGTGTATGATTGCGCCGGCAAACTCGAATCCCGCGATTATCCCATCGTCAATCCGCTGCGCATCTGGCCCGGTGATGTCGAAATCATCGTCACTCGCATCTCCTGCGATGGAGGCAGCATTGATTACTCGACATACATCGGCGGTGCGGCACGCGACCGCGTATATTCCGCGGATGTCGATGCAAACGGCTATCTGCACATCATCGGGTGGACAACGTCCAACGACTTTCCATACACCGCGACCATTCCGGAATTCGCGAGCGGGTACAGTGCAACGTATATGCTCGGACTGACGCCGAGCGGTGCGCTGGGTTATGCCATACCCGTGTCAACGAACGATCGACTATTCGACATCGCGGCGGATCATTGCGGTCTGGTCAGTATCATGGGAATAGGGACGCCGCCGTTGAAAAACCCATGGCGCGACCATCCAAAGCCCGCTTTCTGGATGGCTACCGTCGACGTAAGCACACCGAAGCTTCGATTCGGGTCGGCATGGATTCCACATCGATTCGTGATTCGAAACCCGAGCATTGCCATCGCGCCGGGAGCGCTGTTTCTTACCGAATCCGTCTTGCCGGCTCCCGACCTGCTCGAACTCGAAAAACCACTGGCCGGCAACTTTCAAAATATGACCTGCGCCTTCAACATTCTCGATGTCCCCTTCGGGAAATCGAACGCACACCTGCTGTTGCCTGAATCAGAGCTGGAACTCCGATTATATATGCCCGACGAGGTCCGGATTTATTCCGACAGCGGACTCACCCTCGACGGTGCCTTTCCCCTGCGAGTGGAAGTGACCAACCGCGGCGGCGCCGCGCCGCTGTCCGTGCAACTTCGAGCCGGCACCGGACTGCGATCGCTCTCGGGAGGCAGGGATACGATATTCACCCTGACGGAGCTGTCGGCGGGGGAGAGACAGTCATTCACCTGGCCACTGTCTGTCGCGCTGCAGGCGACGTCGCCTTCCCGCTACTCGGTCACGGCAACGGCGGTATCGGGCTGCCGCAGTATCATGCGAATCGGGACGGCAAATGTCGTTGATGCTCCCGGAGCGTTTTATGAATTGGAATGTGCGCTCGACCACCCGATGCCGGTGCTGGATGAAGGAGGGACGCGCCTCACCCCTAATCCTATCTCGCTGCGCGCGACGGTGCGGAATCTCGTCGCAGGTCCCGGACTCGACGGTGTGCGCTGCGAACTGATCTTGCCCGCGGGCATGGGCCTCGCGTTCGAACCGGGGGAAAGCGGAGTTCGCGGTCCTTTTACTCTTGTCATGGGTAACCAGCACGAAGCGATGTGGACGCTGCGAATATCGGAGAGGACCTACGCTCGTGTCGCCGGGCTGCGGTATCTCGTGCGCGACCGTTTCGGAAATGTAATCAAGGAATGCCGCACCGAGTTGAATATCCCCGCGATTCAAGCGCTCTCCTGCGGAGTTGCCGGAATTCCGGATCTCTTGTTTCATGCGGACAGCCTGCCTCCGCTTCCGCAATCGGTGGAAATCGTTTTCGGCATCGAAAACGGTACCGACTCTCTCGCGAGTGCCGGAAATCTGCTGCTTGATCTCTCGGCCGCGCCGCATCTTGCGTTCGCGGACGGGGAGCGCGCGGAGCGCGGAACTCTCGCGGTTCCTTTCCGCGTCCCGCTCAGCCTGCGCTGGCGCCTTGATCTGACGGCTCTGCCTGTCGCCGGAATCGAAGTGGACACGGTCTTCCTCCGTTTCACCGCGCTGCCTTCCGGCGTGCCGTTGCTCTGCAGCATGCCCATTCGCATCGGCATCCGCCCGGCGGATCAGCCGCTGCTTTCCTGCGAACTCCGCGTGCTGAACACCGACGGTTATCCCGCGGACACGATCCCTTCTCCCGCGTCGGACATTGACGTCCGCCTCGTGGTGATGAATGCCGGCACGGCCGATGCGGAGAGTGTCGAAGCGCGTATCGCGTGGGTGCCGGCCGCGGCAATCTCCCCGATCCCGCCCATGCAGCAGCTTGGCCGCATCGAAGCCGGAGGGCAGCGCCAGGTCGCATGGCGTCTTCAGCCCACGATTCCGTCGGATGACATCCCGGTTGTTTTCACCGCCTTCGTCTCCGATATGGGGACGGGCAGCGGAGTGTCATGTTCCGACAGCATCCTTTTGAAAGCCGTGGAGGATAAACTCGAGTGCGCGTTGTTCGGGCCGGATTCCGTCCGTTATCGCATGCAGGAAGACAGCCTCTGCATCGACTCCATTCCGCTGACGCTGCGGCTCGTCAACCGGACCGATTATATATTATCGAATCTATCCGTCCTGTGTGAATTGTCACCCCCGGGCAGCGGTATCGAAGCACCGGGCGGCGGAGTACCGATGGTCTTGGCAGGCATTGCGCCGCGCGATACCGTGACAACAACCTTGTACCTGCGTTACGAGATGCGCGAGCGCGTTCGCGAATGGGTGTCCTTCGGTATTACCGTATTGCGCGATGCCAAAGATACCGTAACCGCCTGCGGCAAGGTCATGTTGTTCGAGGGAACGCCCTGGCGCCTGGAAGTCGGCTGCGAAACACTCGGACATGACAGCATCTGGCTCGATCAGGACGGGGAGCGCTTTCTGCCCGATCCATTGCAGATTGTGTATGCCGTCAGGAACACCGGAGAGGTGCCGATACGGAACTGTGAGGTCGCCATCCATCCGCCGGCAAATCTCCGGCTCGATGCAGCGGCGGATAGCATACAGTGGGCAGGCGACATCGGGGCCGGCGAAACCCGGCTGCTGTCCTGGCTACTGCGATGGACGCCGCCTTCGTTGCCCGTGACCGAGGAACGCATCACATTCTCGATCCGTCACGACGGCGGTGGCTTCACAATCGCGCCCTGCGACTTCACGGTGCATATCCACGACGGCGCGCCGCCATCCGTGGTGGTGAGTCCGTGGATGTTTCAGTTCGAAGCAGTGCGAAATGCACCCTTGCCCCCCGCACAGAGCGTGCGATTTGACGTCCCGGTGACATTGACCGGAGGATGGACCGCAACGCCCGAGGTGCCATGGACCAGCCTGACTCCATTCCACAGCCGTCAGAGCGGGGAAAGCCAGATATCCGTCACAACCACCGACATGCCCGAAGGCCTGTATCAGACCTCGATATCCGTTATAGCCGACGGTCCCGCGAGTCCTTCCCGCCTGCTGGTCCATTACCGCATTCATTCCCCGACAGGCACCATCGCCCCCGCGGCGTTGCCTTCGACAATCGCCGTCCATCCGCTCCCAGTGCGCAGCGGCGAGGACCTGGTCATCGACATTTCTGGCATCCGCGGCCGACCGTCCGAACTGCGCCTCTATGACATGCTTGGCCGCCTGTGCCGCATTCAGGAAATCCACCCGTCCCTTGCCACCTTCCTGCGTCTTTCCACCACCGGCCTACACCGCGGCGCCTACATGCTGATGATTGTTGGTTCGGAACGAAGGGAGTTCGTACGAGTGGTGGTGATGTGAGGAGGAGGGAACATGACAGATTGCCGAATATATATGCTGAATAACGACAATATAATCCGTCAAAAAATGAGGTTGGAGAAATCATGCGGATCAAATGTGAAATTGTGTCAATCGGATCGCTGAGTATATCCCTCATGTTGTACCTGTTGCTGCTGTCTTCCAGCGCCGCAGGAGGAGTTCTGGGCGATCCCGAGCGTGGCAGCATCGACCGTCGCCTTGCCGGGGCGTGGCGGCTCGTGGAGCAATCCAACGTTATTGCATCCGAACGTGTCCCGCCCGCTATCATCGCGGTGTATATCCATGACAACGGCAGGGTGGAGGGTGTGGGGGTGGACGCAGCGTGGAGTGTATTTTTTCATGGAACCTGGTGAGTATCGCACACGCAAACTACATCAGCTGCGCATTGTTAGAGTTGGCACACATGCCGTCAGCACCGGTTCAAAAGCTACGCTGTGGCACAGGCTCCGTGCACACCGCGGCAGCAAAGACGGCCGTGGTAACCATCGGGCCTCAATATTCCGTCGTCATGCCGGTGCCGCTATGATTGCGCGCGACGACGTCAGCGATGCCCGGCTGTCGAAGTGAGGAAATGGTGGCTCAGCATCGCGCGACATCCGCGCCTTGGAGGACGAACACGAACGAAAAGTGAGCGCTTATCTTGGCAGTATGCGTCTGTTGTGGATCGCAGTTGCTGATGAGCCCGGAGCGGCGAGTGACCGTGCATTCATCGAGCGAAACGCCCTCGCGCTGCTGTCCAGACAATGCGATCCGGTCGATCCTCCCAGCGAGAGGTGGCTTGGTCTATATAGTCCGGTCGATGCCATTCGACGAAGTGGACTCTGGAATGTCAATCATGTTTCCGAACGTTACGATTCCGTTTTTATTGAACGATTCGCAATGTACGTCGAACGGACGATTACACGCACTGCAGTGGGTAGGGGATAGCGGTCATTGGCAGAATGAAAGAGCTCCCCCCTCCGTAGCGTGAGGCGGGATGAGTTACCCTGACCATTGCTATTGGAGCCCCGCGCGACGCACATCTATCCAGAATTACGAGGACGTATTCGCCATGGATCATTTCGAAGCTATCGTCAAAACTCTCCTCGAAGCGGAGGGCTACTGGGTGCGCCAGTCCTTCAAAGTGAAGCTCACAAAAGAGGAGAAGCAGAGGATTGGCAAACCTTCGATGCCAAGGCCAGAGGTCGACCTGCTCGCCTATAAACCTGCGGAGAATCATATCCTCGCGATCGAAGCAAAATCGTACTTCGACTCAATGGGAGTGAAGGTCGAAGATCTGAGGTGTGAGCACGAAGTCCCGGAAGGCCGCTACAAGCTCTTCACCTGCTGCAAGTATCGAGAGATCGTGTTGGATCGACTCAGGCTGGATCTGATCGATTGCGGCTTGGCAAGCGCGGCAAATACAGTTCAACTCGGGATGGTTGCAGGGAACGTCTACAGGAAGCGCTTAGACGACCTGAGAGCGCATTTCTCGGGCAGGGGCTGGTTCTACTGGGGGCCAGAAGATGTGGCGCGGAAAGTACGCCAGTTGGCGGCGCTGGGCTACGAGAACGATCCAGCCATTCTCACGGCGAAGATTCTCGTGAACAGTCGACTGGTTGATCACGGTTAAGTCCTGCATGTCCATGACAAGACAGAACAACGGCCTGTACCGGATAATGGCACAGGCCGCGTAAACTGTCCCGAAAAAAGGTGTCGTTGTCGTTGTGATCGGAACGGACTTTCAACCGAACATTCATGGTTCTGAAGAAGCGGTGCGAAAAAGGCAGTTCGGGAGAAAAGTGAAGGCCTGCCCAATATCTGTTGAACAGGCCTGGAAGATCGTCCCATAGTCGTCCCGCGGGTTCGCGTAAGACTAATAAAAACAAGGACTTGGTGGACGCAGTAGGATTTGAACCTACGACCTCACGCGTGTGAAGCGTGCGCTCTGGACCAGCTGAGCTATGCGTGACAACGACTTACGGGGACGCCCATGCGATTGCTAACTAAATTGCTAACGATCGACATGGAGCCACGCGGTGAAAAACGAGACCATGACCCTCTTCAAGAGGAAGAACGGGTACTATTACATCAAGCTCACGCGGCAGGGAAAGGTCAGCTGGGTGACGACCAAATGCCGCACCAAGGGGGCCGCCCTTCAGGCACTTCAGTCATTCCGGAAAGAAGAGGCAAAGCCACACATACCGACCCTCAGTCACGACCAGTTCCGCCAGCAGATCCTCACCTACACGGCGAGCAACTATTCCCGCCGAAGCCATGAGATATACGAGCTCGCCCTGCGCCGGCTGGAAGAGCATCTCGCCGGCCAGGCAATCGACCAGATGACACCCCGACAGGCCGAGGAGTACAAGCTGTGGCGGCTTCAGGCGGCGAAGGCGGCGACGGTCAACATCGAAGTCCGGACGCTTCGTTCGGCCTTCAACCTGGCGACGCGTTGGGGCATCGTAGGCCACAATCCCTTCAGCAAGGTCGCACAAGTCCGCATCGCCGACCGCCCGCCCGTGTTCCTCACGCGAGAGCAATACGCAACGCTTCTCGACAGCATGGACGGCGCCTGGCTTCGGGACATCGTGATCTTCGCCGTCTGCACCGGTATGCGGCAAGGGGAGATCCTGCATCTCGAGCGGCGTCACGTCGACCAGCGGCGGCGCGTGGTGCACGTCACGAGCACGTCAACATTCAAGACCAAGACCGGCAAGCGCCGGGTCGTCCCTCTCAACGATCCCGCCCTGGATGTCGTCAGGAAGCAGCCGGACGACCATCCGTTCGTCTTCACCTACGACGGCCGACCTGTGCGCCGTGACAGCCTCACCCATGCCTTCAAGCGCGCCGTCCGCGCCGCCGGGCTGCCGGAAGAACTCCACTTCCACTCCCTTCGCCACACGTTCGCCTCATGGCTCGTTCAGGACGGCGTATCGCTGTACCAGGTCGGCCGCCTGCTGGGCCACACGGACACCAAGACGACGGAGATCTACGCCCACCTGCAGCCGGAGACGATGCACGACGTGGTCGACCGGATCAAA